>CAYWPO010000011.1:0-14707 GCA_964460285.1 uncultured Candidatus Saccharibacteria bacterium | reverse complement strand
CAATCATCTCCCCCAACTTCCCCCAAGCCGAACAGTCAATAAACGAAACCGATTCCTGTTGCGTTCCGCTCGAATCCCTAAAGACGCGATTAACCGCAACGGAAAAGCTACAAACGCTCGCTCCGTTTGGCGTCGTCCTTAAATCCGGGTCCCTTGTTAAGTTTCCAGTAATAATCGCTTTAGAAAAGCCGCGCATTTTTATTCCTCCTCAGTTGTATTTTCTTCTTCGCTTTGTTTAGCTCTCGGTTTCCTCGAACGTCGTTTCGCTTCTAGCTTAATTTTACGTTCATCAACCGCAACTAACAAATAGCGCAAAACTTCATCCGTAATATTCAAGACGCTCGAAATCTTCGCCGGCGCTTCTGCCGGAAGCCCAAGCTCCATATAATAATATACGGCATATTCTTGACCCTTAATCGCGTAAGCGAGTTTCTTCTTTCCCTCGTTTACCTCTTTCGCGATTTCCCCGTCGTTGCTCTTAATTAAATCTTTAATCTTCGCAACAACCGGTTCCATGTTCATCTCTAAATCCGGATGAACTAAAAGTGTCAATTCATATTGCTTCATACGTTTGCTCCTTTGGTTAACGCTAGTACGCTAGGCTACTAGCTGAGTTGATATTGCCTTAATTATATCACAACCCAGCTAAATTATCAAATTCTTCCATACTTTTAATTAACATGTCGCGTGGTTTATTCCCATTCTGCGGTCCAATCACCCCAATCTCCTCAAACCAAATCGCGAGCCCCGAAACAAACCCATGCCCTTTCCCTAAATACGTCTGGAGCATCGCTGTCGAAAACTTTCCCTTAGAAATAGAAATCTCAACCGCTCTCCTAACGACTGGATCATTCGGGTCATATTTCCTTCCGAGGTCACCAATCGCTCCCCCGTCGCTCGGACCCATCCCTTTAATCTGAACCGGCTGCGCAACAACTTCCGGATTATATTCTGGCGGTCTCTGTTCTCGCAAAAAATCGGTCAACTTCTGAACATCCAAGTCGCTCGCCCACGCCCCCTGAATCCTCCTCGGCTTCCCCATCATCTCCGTTGTCAACATCAACATATCTCCCTTTCCGAGCAGCTTCTCCGCCCCGCCTTGGTCAATCATAATCCTCGAATCGACTTGACTCCCAACCGCAAACGCAATCCTCCCCGGAATGTTCGCCTTAATTAACCCTGTAATAACTTTCACTTCCGGCCTCTGCGTCGCGAGAACGAGATGAATCCCTGCCGCGCGCCCTTTCTGCGCAATCCGCACAATCAACATCTCCAAATCTTTCCCCGCCATCATCATCAAATCCGCCATCTCATCGATTACGATTACAATGTATGGCATCTTACCACCAATCTGTTCTGCCTTGTCCGAACTCTTCGCCGAATCGCTTCCCTCTTCGCTTTTCTTCGCCATCTTCGTATTATAGTCAACAATATTCTTCACTTTCTCTTCCGCCATCAGCGTATAACGTCGCTCCATCTCATTCACCGCCCACTTCATCGCCGACAACGCTTTCTCTGTACTCGTAATAATCGGCGTTAAGAGATGTGGAATATCTTCATATTGCGCCATCTCTACCTGTTTTGGGTCAACAATAATCAGTTTCATATCACTCGGCGCGTTCCTGAATAATAACGAAGAAATTAACGCGTTCGTCATCACCGACTTACCCGAACCCGTCGTCCCTGCGATTAAAAGGTGCGGCATCTTCGCCAAATTCGCGACTACGCTCTTCCCCGAAATGTCTTTCCCAACCGCGAACGTCAGCGGGTCTTCTGCTTTCTTCCATTCCGAACTCTCTAAAATTCCTCTCATTCTCACGTCCGCACTCCTCGCGTTCGGAATCTCAACCCCGACGCTCCTCGTCCCCGGAATCGGCGCCTCAATCCTAATCTTATCAACCGCTAAATTCAACGCCAGCTCCTTATCTCTCGCTAAAATTTTCGAGAGGTTTACTCCTGCCGGCGGCTTCATCGTATATTGCGTTACCCTCGGACCAATATTCGCCCCCTCCATCTCTACCTCGATTCCAAATTCGCCCAAAGTTGACTTAATCACATAGGCATTCTGCTGAATATTCCCCGCGTCCGCCGGACTCTGTTTCTTCTCTAATAAATCAATCGCCGGTCGCTTCCAATCCGGATCGTTTACCGAAACTAACGCCCTATCTCCCTGTCCCGCCGGCTTCACTGGCGCGTCCCCCGTCTCTTCGACCGTATTATTCTTCCCTCTAAACGCCTTAATGTCTAGTCCTTTCTTCTTTTCTTCTTGTGCCGGTTCTGCTCCTTTAATTGCGACCCCTGGGTTAATCTTAATCCCGAGTCCTCTTCCTTTCTTCTCTCCCTCCTCTTCTTCGTCAACTTCTTCTTTCTTCTTCCCTTTCATCAAATTCTTCGCCCCGTGAACTACCGCCGCCGGCGACTTCTGGAGAATAAATAATAAACAAATTACCGCTAAAACCATATACACAAAAATCGCTACCCCGCTATCGAACATCGGTAGAACTAAATCGTTCATGAATTCCCCGACCGCTCCGCCGTGCGCCCCCTTTTGCCCATGCGTCGATACCCCACACGCCCCCGCTACAAACGCAATAAAAAATAACGCAACGAACCAAACTACCGTCGGAATCCTATTATCTTCGCTCCTAAAAATTTTTACAGCGATATATGTAAATAAGAATGGTAAAACATACACCGCGTTCCCGATAATCGAAAACGCAATTTTATGAACCTGCGAGTCTCCACTCCCCGCCCACGTCGCCACGCAAACTACCGACAGCGCAATCAAGACAAACGCCACAATCTGTTGCCACCATCCTCCCGGCAACTCCTGCTTCTTCCTTACCTCGCGAGTATTTCGCCTTTTCCCCCCGCGCGAACGCCGAGGACTTCTACTTGCTGTTTTCTTCTTCGTAGCCATAACTGTTATTATAACATACTATTCTATATTGCGCATGGTGAGCGATAACCTCCCTTTATCATCAATCGCTACCAACTTCACCTTAACTTTCTGCCCAACTTTCAGAACATCCGTCACTTTCGCTACTCTCTTATCAGAAATCTGCGAAACGTGTAACATTCCGTCAATCCCCGGCATAATATTCACGAATGCCCCGAAATCCTTAATCGTCACGACCGTCCCCTCGTAAACTTTCCCTACTTCCGGCTCTTCGACTAAACTCTTAATCCAACTAAGCGCCTTTTCAATCTTCTCCGGATTATCGCCAGCTATCGTTACTAACCCCGAATCCTCAATATCTACCGTCGCCCCCGTCTCGGTCGTAATCTTATTAATCATCTCCCCACCTTTTCCAATAATCGCGCCAATTTTCTCCGGATTAATCATCAGTTTCTCAATCCTCGGCGCATATTGAGAAATCTCTTTCCTCGGCTCCGCTAAGACCGATAACATATGATTTAAGATGAACATCCTTCCCTCGTGGCTCTGTTTAATCGCTTTCTCTAGAATTTCAACCGGAAGCCCATGAACTTTCATATCCATCTGAAGCGCCGTTACCCCCTCCGTCGTCCCTGTTACCTTAAAATCCATATCTCCTGCAAAATCCTCCGCGTCCATCAAATCCGTTAAGACATACGCCTTATCAATATCTTCCTCAGAAATCGGCTTTCCTTTCTCGACATCAACCATCAACCCCATCGCAACCCCAGAAACCGGTCGCTTCAATGGAACTCCCGCGTCCATCAATGCCAAGCACGAAGAACAGGTCGCCGCCATCGACGTCGAACCGTTCTGCGACATAATCTCCGTTACGCTCCTAATCGCATACGGGAACTCCTCTTCGCTCGGCAAGACCGGCGTTAACGCCCTCTCGGCTAAATATCCGTGTCCGACTTCCCTCCTCCCTGGGCTACCAATCCTCCCGACTTCCCCAACCGTATAACTCGGCGCGTTGTAATGATGAATATATCGCCTCTTCCCCTCTGTTACCTCCATCGTATCTACTACCTGCGCGAACGATAGTGGCGCTAGCGTAACGATATTCATCGCTTGCGTTACCCCGCGCGTAAATAGCGACGACCCGTGCGTCCTTGGTAAAATCGAGACTTGCGAAGATAGCGGTCGAACCTCAGTCGTCTTCCTGCCATCCGGTCGAATCCCCTCCTCGACAATCGAACGCCTAACCTCATGATGAACCGCTAACTCAAACGCTTGATTATACTGGTCTCGAAGGTTCGCGTCATACCATTCCACTTTCTCCGTATCCGTTTCTCCCTCTCCAAGTTCTAGCGCAAACTGGTCGTGCATCTCATATTTCATCTCGTCTAAAACTCGGCTACGTTCCAAAACGTTCCCCCTAACTTTCTCCCCAAACTTCCCCTCTGTCCACTTATCGACCCTTTCCTGAATCTCCGGATCCGGTAAAACTAATTCATATTCCTGTTCCGCCGGCTGAACTTTCTCCCTTAATTCTCTCTGTAAATCTAAGACTGGCTGAACATTCTCAACCGCCCAGTGCATCGCCTCAATAATCATCTCTTCCGGTACTTCTTTCGCCCCCGCCTCAACCATCACGACTTTCCCATCCTTACAGGCGACGACGAGATCTAACGCCGACTTCTCTCTTTCTTCCGGACTCAAGAACGCCTTAAACTCCCCGTTAATTCTCCCGACTCGAACCCCCGCAATCGGACCATCAAACGGAACTCCTGCGTTCATCAAAGCCGCGCTCGCCGCCAACATCGCAACACAATCCGGTCGGAAACCCGGATCCATCGAAAGTACCGTCGTCACGACCTGAACCTCCTGACGATAGCCTTTCGGAAACAGCGGTCGAATTGGTCGGTCGATCAAACGCCCGACGAGAACCGCCTCGTCGCTCGGCTTCCCCTCTCTCTTAATAAACTTACTTCCAGAAATCTTCCCCGCCGCATAAAACTTTTCTTCATAATCAATCGAAAGCGGGAAGAAATCCTGAACGACCGGCTTCGTCCCAACTACAACCGACCCTAAAACAACCGTATCTCCATATCGAACGAGAACCGAGCTAGTCGTCCTAAACCCAACTCTATTTACCTCTAAACTTAGCTCCCTCCCCAGCCAATTCGTCTTTACCTCTAGCGTTTTTTTACCGCTCGGATTTATAATGTCCATAGTTTCCTTTCTTTGAGAAAACCTCAGATACCGGAATCGAACCCCGCGCTTCGCTTCCCCTATCTGCCGTCTTCCCAAACTTTAAAATTACTGCTTTTATTACCTCTCTATTATATCATATATTTCCCCTCCTCAAACTCCCCAAAAACCTTGATTTTTTAGCTTAAGTGTGGTATAATAGAAGTAATTAGTCTCATTTGAGTCTAAAGAACCTATTTTTAAGAAAGGGGTGTCGTCTTTTGGAAAAGAGCGGAAGAACAATCGAAGTCATCTTTCACAATTACAGCGACAGAAGGAGGAAGTCATGCGTAACCTTCATCGATAACTTTACCGATGAAGAAATCGACCGAATCGTCAATGCCATGCGCAGCATTGGCTGCAAAGTTACAGTAAACCAAAGCGGTCGCAGCCCGAAAGTCAGCATCAACGGAACCAAACGTGGCTCCATCAAGTTCTGTGACCTCGCCGTTCCCCTCCACGACATCATTTAACCTCTCAAAAATCCCCGCTCCAACTCCGGAACGGGGACTTTTCTTTTTACCGAGCTAAAACTCCGAGGTTTTAACCAAGCAAAAAGTCTTATCTTAGCTAAACTATTTCCTAAGTCCGAGCTTAGAAACGGTATTTTTATAGCTCTCAAAATCAGTCTTCTCAAGATACTTGAGTAACTTCTTACGTTTCCCAACCATCTGCATTAGACCTCGTCGCGCCATAAAATCGTGTTTATTCGCTTTAACGTGTTCAGTGACTTCCTTAATCCTCTCGGTTAAGATAGCGACCTGAACTTCCGGCGAACCCACGTCTTTCTCCGAACGCGCGAGCTTAGAAATAGCCTCAGCCTTCTTATCTTTAGTAATCATATCGCGTATTATACTATCTTTTCATCCATTCTTCAAGAGTAATTGCGTCTTCAATCTTATATTTATCTATTCTAGTTCTCCTTAATCCCGTTAAATACGCCCCAACCCCAAGTTTAGAACCTATATCTTCCCCTAAAGTCCGAATATACGTCCCGCTCGAAACTTTCGCCCGAATCTTTAACCTCGGAAATTCATACTCTAAAACTTCAATCTCATAAATCCTCACTTTTCTCTCTGGCGTCTCAAAGTCCTTCCCTTTTCTCGCTAACTTATACGCTCGCTCTCCGTGTATTTTTACCGCCGAATACGTCGGAACTCTCTGTAAAATCTCCCCCTTAAAGCCCTCTAAAACTTCCTCAACCTTTTCTCGGCTCGGAATTTCCTCCGCTCCCCCCTTAAACGTCTTCGTTATCTCCCCCTCCGGGTCTCCTGTCGTCGACGTCTCCCCAAGCCTAATTTCCGCAATATATTCCTTATCAAGTTTCAGAAATTCATTACTCCTCTTCGTCGCTTTCCCTACTAAAATAATTAGTAGCCCCGTTGCAAACGGATCAAGCGTCCCCGTATGTCCAACTTTAACCATCTTTGGAGCTATTGTTCCTCGTTTCTTATATTCTTCCCTAACTTTCTCCGTTAAAACTCTCCTTATTCTCGCCACTACTCCGAAGCTTGTCATATTTTCCGGCTTATCAATCAAAATAATCTCGTCCATACGAGATTATTTTATCACATATTTGGTATCTGAAACGCCCCCGGCGTTCCAGGATTATTCTCCGGCGGAGCCTGTTCCGAACCCTGTAGTTCCGGTACCTCCCCAAACTGCACTTGCGGCATCTCTGGCATTGGCGCCGACATCGAATTTTCCATATTCATATTCCCAAAATCAACTGGCGGCGTTGGCGGCGGCGGTAAAATTTCCTGCCCCGGCATCGGTAAATCGTTTGGAACTGGCTCTAAAACTTTCTCCGGTTGATTCATGATATATGACTCTCCCCCCGTCGGACCTCCACCTTGTCCCGTCAGCGTCTCTCCCCCAAAGTTAATCGCCGGAATATCATTTACGACCGGCGCATTCCCTACCTCTGGCGCCATCCCTGCTGCCGGATTATTCACCGACATACTCCCCGCCGCCGGCTCTTGATTTACCTGTCCCTCTCCTCCAGAAACCGTCTCAACATCTTGCGTATTTTCCACCATTCCGTTCGGTCCACTTTGCCCTACCTGAATCCCTCCCTCTCCAGGTAATGGCTCCGATAAGGCCTCATCAATCATCTTTCCGTAGTCTTTCGTCTCTTGCGCGCCTGTAATTTGCGCTACCATCGAATCCGCTAAATTCCCCGCGCTCGCTCCGTCCGCCCCGTTCGTCGCTCCTCCCGTCGGTCCAATTTCTACCCCCGCAATCACATTCCCACCAGTCCCCGTCGTTTCCTCTGCCGGTTTTTCTTCCCCCGCTGCTTCTTCCACCTTTACTTCTTCTACTTTCGGTTCCTCTTTCGCCTCTTCCGCTACACTTACCTCTTCCTTCGGTTCTTCCTCTGAAACCTCCGCATGTCGAAGATTTAATAACGATTTATCTTCTTCTTTCTTCGGAACCGCCATCTCGCCATTACTTCCCCCATTCTCAACCTCTAATCTCCCCGAAATATTCGCCGCAATCAACTGTTGGTCTGCCCCCGCTCTCATCAACGTCGCCGCCAACACCATCGACGCCGGCGTCGTCTGTTCGTTCGAAAATCTATCTGTCGCCGCCACTAATCCTGTTAATAATGCCGTCGCGCTCGCTTTATCAAGCTCTTTTTGTAATCTCGTCGCAAGATTTGCTACCATCTCCGAAATCGAGCTCGCCTCTGGATTTACCCATTCTACTTCCCCGAACTTCCCCGGTACTCCCGTCGTAATATTAATCGCCGACGCGTCGTGCATAATTCGCCCGTGTTCCTTGAGCGCCCCGTCCAAATCTGTCGCCGCTGCTACATTCAACGCAATTACGAGGTCAACATTAAAATCTCCTCGCGAAAACTCTAAATCGTCCTCCGAAATCGTCGTTCGATAAGGAGTAATATAAACTTTAACAAATTCCCCATCTACCTTATATCTTAGATGATCTGCTTTTTCCTTATTTAAGGCAATAATAAAATCTTGTAAACTGTTTGTATTCGTCTCAAACGTCGCTTGTGGGTTCAAAAATTCCAATACATTCGGCGTCTCCCCAGAATAAATCGCCGTAGCGTGCTTCCCCATCGAATCCAAAACCATCGTCAACCCAATCGCCGCTGCCATCTCATCTACCGTCGGATTCCCCGATAACGCAACCAAAACATTCTCCGCATCCTTAATCTTCGCCACGATTTTATCTAGCGTCGCGTCTTTCCTTTCCCCCTCTTTCGGAGCGGGTTTATCTTGAACCGGCTTTTCCTCTGCTTTTGTATTTTGTTCAGGCATACATACTTTAACTTTACCATAAACTTTTTTCAACTTCAACCCTAAAAATTCTACCCCTTGCTTTTTCCTCTCTTTTAATATATAATCATCTAAAACTTTATTAACTCTAAGGAATTCTACTAATGCCGATTATTAAATCCGCAAAAAAAGCTGCGCGTCAGGCGACTAAGCGTAACGCTAAAAATCTTGAAATTAAAAAGAATATTAAACTCGCCCTTAAAACCTTTAAGGCGAACCCGACCCCTGAAAATATGTCTAAAGTCCAGTCCGAATACGATAAAGCCGCGAAAAAAGGTCTCCTCAAGAAAAATACCGCTTCTCGCCGTAAGTCTAGCCTCGTTAAACTTTCTAAAGTCTTAAACGCCGCGAAACCTGCGAAAAAATCTGCGGAAAAACCAGCTAAAAAAGCCGCCTAAATCCCTTTTAGTCGAACTAAAAACCCTTTAATTAAAATCCAAGGTTCAAAGCCCGTCGATTTCATCTGTTTATCTAATTTCGAGAGTCCTTTTAGGACTCTCTTTTCTTTCTCTCCCTTAGGTTTCTGTTCGAACCTCTTTAACGCTTGTGAAACTAAAACCCCAAAAAACATATACGGGTCTTCCTCCGCCTCTATTTTTTCTAATTCCTCAACCGCCTTTTTCCCGTCTCTCATCGCTAAATCATAAATTCCGAAGACTCTCCTTACATCAACTTTTGCTACCTCTTTAAATTCCCTAATCTCAATTCCCTGTTTTTTTAGCTCCCGAAACGCCGTCGTCCGCTTATCTAACTTCGTTTCCCATAAAATTACTTCCGCGTCCGTCTTTAAAAATCCCTCAATCCCCTCTATAAACGCCTGAAAACTCTCTCTATTTTCCCCTAAATCTTTCACTAAAATCGCCCGTTTTTCGCTCAAAAGAGACGTCCCTAAAAAAATACTGGGTAGTAACGCAGGTTCGACCCTTTCACCCTCAAAAACCTCATAATTTAGCCCCAGAACGCGTTTTATTTCTAAAAACGCTTGTTTTCGGTCATCTCCCGTAAAAATCCTAATCACTACAATCTCCCCTCTCGTCGTTTTTCTCCTTATCGTCTTCTTGTTCTTCTCTTAAAATTTCTAGTTCCTCTTCATTCATTTTTGACATTTTTCGCAATAATGCGTCCCTCTCCCCCCGACTTTAATTTTTTTAATCTCTCCGCCACACTTCTCGCATTTCTCCCCGCCTCTCCCATAAACTTTCGCAAATAAATCAAGATAATTCCCCCTCGTTCCGTCCGCTTTTACATAATTTTTAATCGTCGAACCTCCCGCTTCTAGCGACCGCTCCATTACCGTCCTCGCCCCTAAAATCAACTTTTCCGCCTCTGTCTTAGAAATTCCCCCCGCCTTTCGCGTCGGTCGAATCCCCGAAAAATATAACGCTTCGTCTGCATAAATATTCCCCAGCCCCGCAATCACTCCCTGATCTAAAATTACCGCCTTAATCGCCGAATTTTTATGTTTTTGTAATTTTTCATACAGCTCCCCTCCTGTCATCTCCCACGGTTCTTTCGCTAGCTTCCGAATAAACGCGTCTTCCTCTATTTTTTCTGTTTCAATTACTTTAATAAACCCAAATTTCCTCTGATCGTTAAAAAACAACTTCGCCCCGTCGCTAAATTCAATCACCACTCTCGTCTGTTTATTCGGCAACTCATCAACAAAATTTTCGTTCGGATGTCCTCCCGCGAACCTCTCTTCGCCTGTATAAATTAATTGTCCTGTCATCCTTAAATGAATCAAAAAACTTCGCCCATTATTTAAATTTACTATTAACGCTTTTCCCCTCCTCCCCAACTTTTCTATTTTTGCTCCCCTAACCTCAGAAACTTCCCCTAAAAAACTCTTCGGCTCTAAAATTTTAACTTGAATAATTTTTTTATTCAAAATCCTCTTCTCTAACCCTCTCCGAATCGTCTCAACTTCTGGTAGCTCCGGCATTAAAACTCCTCCTCAAGAATCTTCATCAACGTCTCTGGAATATTATTTTCGACTAAATTCTCCCCAACTAACCCCGTAATCCCTCTTTCTCCTAGCTCTTCCTCTAAGTCCCAAGTTCCTTTCCCCCTTAAACTAATCTCCGTTTTCTTAACTTTCCCCCTCTCCCCTCCTGAAAACCCTACTCGATATGCCGTTAATCTCCCCTTTCGTGTCAACTCCTCTAATTTTCCTCCAATTTCCATCATCTTCCCCGTCTTAACCTCTAAGCTGAAAACTTTTCCTCCGCCTCGCTCCTCTATCTCCGAAATATCAGTCGTCGTTAATCCAACTCCCTCTTCTCCGCCGAGAAATAAATTAACTTTCTCCTCTCCGTTCTCAACTAAAATCTTCCCCCCGTTAACTAAAATTATCCCCATCTCCCCTAAATCCCCCCTTTCTCCCGAAAACGCCGTCCGCGAAATTAAAACCCCAACCCTCTCTTTTTCGCTATACTTTGCGACCGTCTCAATAAACTCCAATTGTCGATCCCCCTCGTTCGCAAATTCTTTCCCCAAAACTCTCTTTACTTCCTGAATCTCCGCCGTCATCTCTTCTAGCTCCACCTTAAAAAATTTATTCAATTCATAATCCGTTCCCTCTCCCTCTAGTCCTCTAAATTTCTCTGAAACCGCCGCAACTTCCCTTTCAAGAGCTAAAACTTCTTCCTCTAGCTCCCTTTCCTCTAAAGCCCTAAATCTAAACTCTAATAAAATCTTATTTAAAATTTTTACTCGGATAAATTCTAAATTCGCTACCGTCGCTTCCGACTCTAAAATCTCAACTTCCCTCTCTGTTTCAATCGTTCGTTCTAAAATCGCCCGAATCCCCAAAAATCCTAAACTAACCGCTAAAATCCCTCCAAGAATCCCGAAAAAAACCTTCTTCTTTTTCTTCTTCATACCTCTATTATACCTTAATCTTCCAAAAGTTTCTGAATTAAAGAAATAATTAACTCTTTCTCTTTTTCTTCGCTTTCCGCAATCAACAGCGTCATCGCAACTAACGCCCTATCAGAAACTTTCGTCTCTCCGTTCTCTACTAGATGATAATCATTAATCGTTAAAAAATAAACAAACAAAAGCGCACCAATCCGCCGATTCCCATCTAAAAACGGTCTCTCTTTAACCATAAAATAAAGTAATCGAACCGCCTTTTCTGCTAAATTTTTCCCTGATTTTTCTTCCTCTAACCCTAAAATCGCCTCTTTCCATCTCTCTTCCGCCTTCTCGCTCCTAAATCGCCCAAATTCCTCCCCCTCCATAATCTCTTCTTTTAGATTCTCAACTAAATTCCCCGCATCCCCAACCGTCAAATTCCGCTTTAACTTCCCCGCTCTCTCTTTCTTGAACGAAATGTGCCCCTCGTCATATTCTTTAATCGTCTTTAAACTTCCCCCATATCGCGAAATCACCTCTAAAATTCCTTTTGCCTCCCCCTCCTGAAGCTCCGTTTTTCTCATTAACCTTTTTACGACGTCTAACGCCCCCTCTAGCTCCCCCAACTTTTCTTTTCCTAGCTGTTCTAATCTTCGCTCATTTATTGCGACCCCGCCAACAAGATATTTCTTCAACACTCCCGTCGCCCAAACCCTAAATTTCGTCGCCTTTTTCGAGTTCACTCTATACCCAACCGAAATAATCGCGTCTAAATTATAATAATTAACCGCTCGTTTAACTTTTCGCTTCCCCTCTGTTCGAACTATTAAGTTTTTCTTAATAGTTCGATTCTCCTCTAATTCCCCCTCTGTATAAATCTTTTTTAAATGCATATTTATATTCGGGACCGAAACCCCGAACAGCCTCGCAACTTCCTCTTGCGTCGCCCAAATTGTCTGCTCTTCCTTATCAACATCAAAAATCAACTCCCCCTCTTCCGCCTGATAGACCTCTAGCTGTCGATTATCCATAAATCGATTTTATTATAATCTTATTCAAAATAAAAGTACGGACATGTGCCGGACTTTTATTTATTGCTAGGTTTCTTTCGTTGGGGCTTTCTTTCCGAAAGAAAGCCCCACATGCTATACCTCTCCCCAATTTCCTCCGCTCGTCACATCCACCGCCAGCTTTATTCCTAACTCCGGCGCTACCCCCTCCATCGTCTCTTTTAGCACCTTCCTTACTTCCCCCTCCTGCTCCCTATCACACTCAACAATCAACGAATCATGCACCTGCATAATCATCTCCGCCCCCCTCGGCAATTTCTTAAAAACCTCTATCATCGCCCTCTTCATCAAATCCGCCTCTGTTCCTTGAATCGGCATATTCTGCGCCGCTCTTTCCGCCGCCGTCCGAATCAAAAAATTACTCGACTTTACATCTGGCGTCGGACGTCTCCTCCCGAAATACGTTTCAACAAACCCCTGCGTCTTCGCCTGTTCTAAAATTTTATTCAATTTTTCTTGAATCGGTTTTCTTAACTCAAAATACCCATCAATAAACCGTTTTGCCTCCGGAACCGTCATCCCTGCCGCATCCGCCAGCCCTTTTGCCGACATCCCATATAAAACTCCGAAATTAATCACTTTCGCCGCTCGCCTCTGATTCTTCTCTACTTTTTCCATCGGTACCTTAAATACTTCCGCCGCCGTCTTCGTATGAATATCTACTCCCGCGTTAAAATCTTTAATCAGCTCCTCATCTCCCGCTAAAACCGCCGCTAACCTTAGCTCAAACTGCGCATAATCCGCCGAAACTAACACCTTTCCCTCTGGCGCGATAAACCCCTCCCGAATCCGTCTCCCCTCTTCCGTTCGAATCGGAATATTCTGAAGATTCGGATTTAGCGACGAAAGCCGCCCTGTCGCCGTTACATTCTGGGTAAATGTTGTATGAACTCTTCCCTCTTTATCTGCCAAACTTGGAATCGGTATAATATATGTATTCAACAACTTCGCCGCTTCGCGATACTCCATTAAAACCGGTATAACCGGATGTAAATCTTTTAACTTCTCTAATTCTTTAACGCCCGTCGAATAGCCTCTCGTCGATTTTTTAATTCCCTTAGTTGGCAGTCCTAACTTCTCAAATAAAACCATACTTAATTGAATTGGCGAATTAATATTAAACTCCGTTCCTGAAAGTGTATAAATTTTTTGTTCAATTTCATGAACCTGTTTTTCATACTCTCCTTTTAGTTGCTGAAAATACTCCCTCGAAATCAACATTCCCCGCTTTTCCATCTTAAACAATACCGGAATTAACGGTAAATCTAGCTGAGTAAAAATTTTATTCAATTTCGGGTATTTCTTGAACTCATCTTGTTGACGCCAATATTCTTTCCTTAATTCTTCTTTATCTTCAAATAGCGTTAATGCTCCGCCATCATCTTTCGTCCGCCCTAGCGGATTCAATAAAAACTTCCCCTGATTCAAGTCATAAAACTCCGCTCCCCCTAAAATCTTCCTCTCTATCTCTTCGTCTCTGTGCATTAATTCTTTTATGTCCCAAGAAATAATTACCCCCTCCGGTAGCTCTCGCTCTTCCTTTTTCTCCTCTTCCTGTATTTTCACGTCTTCCTCTAATCGAACCTTAAAATCGTCCTCCTCTAGCCACTTCCTAAATTTCCTCTCTAAACTTCTAAACTCTAGTTTTCGTAGTGAATAAATTATTTGTTCAGGATTTATCTCTAAATCCTTTAGCTCTTCTAACTTTACCGGCGCCGTCGTATCAATTTTCGCAAGTCGATAAGACATTTCCGCCGACTCTCTTCCCTCTTCTAACTTTTTCCGTATCGCCCCTGGAACTTTCTCTATATTCTCATAAATCCCCGCTAAACTTCCAAATTCGTTCAATAACTTAACCGCTCCCTTTTCTCCAATCCCCATCACCCCTGGAATATTGTCCGAATTATCTCCTTTAAGCGCTTTCAGGTCTAAAAACTGGCTCTTTTTTATGCCATATTTCTCTTCTACCGCCTTAACATCCATCTCCTCAATATTCGTAAACCCTTTCAACACGCGATACATCTTCACATTCTCATCCACCACCTGAAGCATATCCAAATCACTCGAAATAATATATACTTCCCATCTAGGTACGGAACCAACCTCTAGGTGCCGTTGGCGAATGTTTCTTTGAGGAAACTGTCGGAGGCTGCTGCCGAGACTGTAGAGAGCCGAAACCCGTGAAGACGGGCTTGAGGACTCACGGTTCCGAAAAGGAACTTCGTCAAGCAAGGCACCATCTTTAGTTGCCTGATAACTCAGAGTTCCTATTATATCGTCCGCTTCATAATTATCGCACTCCACAAAATTCCACCCCAAACTCAATATCAACTCTTTCAGATACGGTA
>CAYWPO010000010.1:0-15016 GCA_964460285.1 uncultured Candidatus Saccharibacteria bacterium | reverse complement strand
CCGTAATGCTGATACTGCCGTATTATCTTTCCCCTTATCGTTTATCCGCAGCGGCGTCTACAACTGGAATAACGGTGGTCTCAACAATCGCACGGGCTACGGCTCCTTCTGGTCTTCGTATGCTTCTTCCGTAACGAACTCTCGCTACTTGGTCTTCAACGGCAGGTACCTCTACCCCCAGAACAACAACTATAAGGGCTACGGGTTCGCGGTTCGGTGCGTGGCGCGCTAGTTAGCCTCCTAGTTAGGGAGAGGGTTCTCGCCAGAGGGGAAAATTATTGAAAAAGGAAAAGAAAAGATATATAATAGGAGGGTATTGGGTCGTCGCCAAGTGGTAAGGCAACGGGTTTTGGTCCCGTCATTCGCAGGTTCGATCCCTGCCGACCCAGCCAGGAAGTTAAATTCCGTATCTCGGAATTTTTTTGATTATGATGGTATAATAGAGATAATTAGTTTAGTTATTTTTGGAGAGGAAAAGAAAAATGAAATTTACGAGTACTTATGAGCCGGGGGAGTTTGAGGCGGATATTTATTTAGAGTGGGAGAAAAGCGGGGCGTTTAAGCCGAGGATTTTGCAGCCGGACGGGGTTGAGGAGGACACGAGCGGGACGTATTCGATTGTGATGCCGCCGCCAAACGCGAACGGGAACTTACACATTGGACACGGGTTGACGATTGCGGTTGAAGATAGCTTAACGAGATATTATCGGTTACGCGGGAAGTCGACGTGGTATGTTCCAGGGGCCGACCACGCGGGATTTGAGACGTGGGTAGTTTATGAACGCGCGCTAGAGAAAGTCGGACATACGAGATTTGAATATTCGAGAGATGAGCTTTATGCGCAGGTTTGGGACTTTGTTCAGGAACAGAGGGGGAATATGGAGCTTCAGGTAAGGGCGTTAGGGGCGAGCTGTTCATGGGAAGATTTAACGTTTACACTGGATGAGAATGTCGTTAGGCGAGTTTATAAGACGTTTGAGAAGATGTTTAACGACGGGATGGTTTATCGGGGGGAGAAGTTGGTAAATTATTGTCCAAAGCATCAGACGGCGTTTGCGGATATTGAGGTTGAGCAGGTAGAGGAAGAGGGGAAGTTATATGATATTAAATATTCGGAAGAGATTACGGTTTCTACGACGCGGCCGGAGACGCTGTTTGGGGATACGGCGGTGGCGGTGAATCCAGAGGACGAGAGATATAAGGATTTAATTGGGAAGACGGTTAGGTTACCGCTTTCGGGGCGGGAGATTCTGATTGTCGCGGATGAACACGCGGACCCGGAATATGGAACAGGGGCGGTTAAGATTACGCCGGCGCATGATTTTGATGATTTTGAAGTTGGGGAGAGGCACGAGCTAGAGAGGATTAGAGTAATTGATGACGAGGGGAAGTTATTCGGCGAGGCGGTTCCAGAGGAGTTTAGGGGGCTTTCGGTTGAGGAGGGGCGAAAGGCGGTTCTAGAGGCGTTAGAAGCGGAGGGGGTTTTAGTTGGGGAAAAGAAAATTACGCATATAGTTCCCCATTGTTATAAGTGCGGGGCGGTAATTGAGCCGACGCTCAAGGAACAGTGGTTTATTGATACGGAGAAGCTGGCGAAAGAGGCGATTAAGCATTTGGAGAATGATGAGATTAAGTTTCATCCGGCGAATAAGAAGAAGGTTTTGATTGATTATCTCAAAGGGTTAAAGGATTGGAATATTAGTCGACAGATACCCTGGGGGATTGCGATTCCGATGTTTAGGAAAGTTGAATTTGCGGAGGACTATCCGGATTGGATTTTTGATACCAGGGTTGATTTGAAGGAGATTGAGTATGGGGGAGTGAGGTATGTTCGAGATGAAGATACGTTTGATACGTGGTTTTCGAGCTCGCATTGGCCGATTGTCTGTACGGATTGGGAAGAGGGGCGAGAGAATCCGTATTATCCGTTGAATGTAATGGAAACAGGGGCGGACATTCTGTTCGCGTGGGTTGCGAGGATGATTATGATGGGGGTTTATGTAACAGGGGAAGTTCCGTTCCGCGAGGTTTATTTACACGGATTGGTACTTGACGCTAAGGGGAAGAAGATGTCGAAGTCGAAAGGAAACGTCATCAATCCGATGGAGTTGGTTGCGAAATATGGGTCGGATGCGTTTAGGTTGGGGATTTTAAGGGGAAGGAGTGCGGGGCTAAATCAAGCGTTTTCGGAAGAGTCGGTTAAGAGCGGGAGGAATTTGTGTAATAAATTGTGGAATATAAGTAGGTTTGTTAATGAGATAGTGGCGACTGATAGTTCAAATTACTCTTCTCGCGACGTCCTCGTTTCGCCATCATCAGAATCACAACATTCAGTCTCGCTCGCGCAATGCGCTTCGGGTAACACCGGCCATCGATTGCGCTCGCAAGTGAGTGTTGATAATTCTGATAGTGGGAAACTGCGGGATGTCTCGAGTAAGAGCAATTTGAACTTTTCGTCCTATACTACGCTTAATATGGGGGAGGACTGGATTGTTCGGGAGCTGGAGGAGGCGAGGAAAAAAGTCGAGCGGGGGATGAGGGATTATCGATTCTCAGAGGTAGTTGAGGAGTTATATTTGGTAATTTGGGATAAATATGCGGATTGGTTCTTAGAGTCGCAGAAGATTTATAAGAATGCTTCCCTGCTTAGGGTAACGCTAGAAAATATTTTAAAGATGTTACATCCGTTCGCGCCGTTTGTTACAGAGGCGATTTGGCAGAGTTTGAGCTGGACGGAGGGGTTATTGATTGAGCAAGAGTGGCCGAAAAAGTTAGAATATGATCCGATTAGCGCGGAAAACTTTGAACGGTTAATTCCGGTTGTCACAGAGACGAGGAGAGTTGTTGCGGGGTTAAAAAATAGCTCGAAAGAAGCGAAGAAAATGGCGGAAAAAGAGGGTTTTGGGCTTTTGTACGGGGACGATTCCCTGGTTGATGACAATTCCCTACTCGTTATGAAGCTAGCGCGAGTAAAGTCGATTTCCTCGATCGAGGGGCAACCGAAGGGGATTCGGCTTGCGATTCCAAATCACGAAGTTTATCTTGATGTTCCCGCTTCGGTTGTTAAGGAATATAAAGATGGATTAGAGGAGCGGATTTTGGCGGTTGGAAGAGAGTTGGACGCGCTAGAGGCGAGGATGAGGAATCCGAATTACGTCACCAAGGCACCGGCGCAGTTAGTTAAAGAGACGGAAGATGGGATTCAAGAGAAGAAAGAGTTGATTGAACGGTTAAGGAAAGAGATAGAGGTTATAGAGTAAAAATAACCCCCTTTCGGGGGTTATTTTTATAGAAACCATTTATATATATTCACGCGGAGTTTTTTTGGCGATATCAAAATTTTAGGTTATTTAGGTTGACATGATTCCCTTTTAATAGCCTTTATAGATTTTACACAAAAATTCTATGGTTTTTGGACTGTTTTGAATTGTAAGATTTTAGATTTTTTAGATTTTTACTTTACACTCTTCCCAAAAGTCGTTATTTTTCTAATTTTCCTCGCGAACGAGCTTTTGGTTAGTTTTTATTATAGTGGGGGGAGGGTGCTAAGTCAATAGGTTTCTAATGTATAGGGAAGGGAGGGAAGTAAGCGTCAATTTTTTGTGGAAAAGCTAACGGACGGTTCGCTCCGGTGCCACAAAACTCCTAACCTCAAAAAGTGGATATACCCCTTGGCGCGCTGCGCGCGCCGGACTTCCTCGCTTCGCTCGGAAGTCTTTTACCGAAAAGTTTTTCGGTTCCAGAAGAGGGAAAAACTAAGAGGAAGAGAGGAACGAGGAGAGGGGGAAGAAAAGGGAAGAGGAGAAAAATATGATAAAATGAAGTTATGGCTTATATTAGACAATTTGAGACGGGGAGTGGGGCGACGGGGGTACAAGTTCTCTATAAGGAGAGGGGGAAAGTCGTTAAGACGGTTCACGTTGGGTCGGCGCAGAGCGAGGTTGGGTTAAAGAAGCTATTGCGGAAAGCGCAGGGAATTATAGATAAGGACAAGAATCCGCTGTTTGACATAAGCGATTATTGACATTTTTTAGGATTTGTGATATAATGGAAGTATGACGAGTTTTCCTAACAGGGAAGACTAGAAACTTTACAGGGAGGGAGAATCATGAAACCGGAAGTGTTTATCCGTAGGACGAATGACCTTGAGAAGAGGATTCAGCGACAGAGGGGGAGGAATGATGTTGGCGGACTGACGAGACAGGTGGCGAAGACGGAGCTTCAGAGGACACTCGGCGAGATTTTTGAGAAAACCGAGGAAATCAGGACGTTGGATCGGTTGCCGGTAAACATTGGCATCATCTCGACGATTCTGGCGTTTCTGGCGATGATCGTTTCGGCGGTCGGCTTGAAAGTCTTGATCTGGGTAGTCATTCTGATAGCCTGGGCAGTAATGTACGTGATGAAGAAGAACAGGGGGGAGATGGTTCTGGAAGTTATCGACAAGGTTGCGGAAGCGATGGATTTGAGTCGGATGTATGAGATGCGGCTGGTTCATCAGGAAGCGATGATTGCGTATGCGAAAGCGACCATAATCAACCGACCGAAAAGCATAGCGACGGCGCTGCTCGACAAAATCGACGGATTCCTTTCGAGGTTTAACTATGATTAAAAAGACTCCCCTTAGGGGGAGTTTTTCATTAGGCGGAATTTTTCAGGAGTTTATGTTTTAGATGATTGAGCTTTCGGAGGAGTTGATAGAGAGAATATTTAGCGGGATTTAAGGGGAGGTCGAAAGTTCCGGCATAATTCTTTTCGGAGCCACCGAAAGATTTTTTAAAGGTAGTAAAGCCCGCCCAAGGATGATTTTTAAGGGCGTTAGCAGGGGCGATTCCCCAGAAGTCGAAAGTTTTGAGACCTTTTTCTTTAGCGTCGAAGATAGAAGTTCCGAGCAGGGCGACGGTCGCGGGGAGTTTTTTATAGGCGGAGTCGGTGGCAGATTGCATATAAAAACGAGTTTTAGAGACGGGGTCGTCGAAGAAGAGGGAAGCGGCGATAATATTGTTTTGATATTCGACGAGATAGAGGGAAGCGAAAGGCATTTCGAGTTCGTTTTTAAGGTAGGCGGGAGAGAAAGTACGGATACCTTTTTCCTTCGCGAGTTTAGACTGGATTTTAACGAGGTATTTTATATCGTCGGGATTTTTAGAGACTCTAACAGAGAGACCTTTTTTCGCGAAGGTATTAAAACCGTTTCGGGTACCATGAGAAAAATTCAAAATGATTTCTTCTTTAGGGGCGGTTAAATCGAGAACCCAGGTTTCGGCGGGGTTAATATCTTTAGACTTTTTTAGGTTAAACTTTTTAATTTCGGAGGGGGAGAGGGGCTTTAAAGGTTCAAGACGGAGGAAGAAGCAATTAGTTTCTTTCGCGAGGGAGAGGAGGGAGTTTAGGAGGTTTTTATTGAGCGAAGTCGGTCCATAGGGGCAATAAAGATAATTTCCAACAGGGGTTGTTTCGAGGACGGCGAGGACTTCGTCTTTAGAATTTTCGAGGAGGCGAAAAGTTTTTTTAGACTCTTTTTCAGAGAGGAAAGATTCCCAGCTTTTAGATTGAAGAAAATGAGATTCCATAGAGTTATTATAGCATAAAAATCCCCGCCACATGGGCGGGGTATATAAAGGAGGCTTACGTATAAGTAACAGAGAAATTCACGACCTGAATAGATAGCGCCCGCTACGAGCGAGCCATAACCCATAGCGGGCGGAGACCGACAAAGGGGAAGTCGAGAAAGTTAATCTACGGCAAGAAGAGTCACGTCGCGAATCCGATAGGGAGGACCGCTCTTAGAAAACCGCGAGCCCGTACGCTCAAAGCAGGGTCGATTTACTGACCGGCCGTCAGAACCTACGAACCGTCTCGGCAGTTCATTATAAGTTCTCAGAGAGAAATCAGCCCGACTCAAAAGTAGCGTCGAGAGAGTTCCGCGGAGAGCGGCGATAGTCTCGGAAGATAAAATACAAATCACCTCCTTTTAAGGAACATTTAACTTCTTTTCCCTAAGGGAAAGGAGTTATAGAAAGTAGTTTAACACAGGTTTTAGAGAAATACAAGAGGGAAATTCGAGATTTTTCAAACTCTAAAATCTATTTAAGTTCACTACGAGGTTTTAGGGAGACTTTATAGGGAGAGGTCGGGGGGAGGGAGGAGAGGATTTCGGAATAGGCGGCGAGGGCGACCATTGCGGCGTTATCGCCGGAGAAGCGAGGGCTAGGGAAGAAAATGTTTAGTTTAGGTTTTATTAGCTTCGTTGCGTTTTTTCTTAATTCTTCGTTGGCAGAGACGCCGCCAGCGATGATAATATTATTTACGTCATGATATTTTTTTAGAGCGAGGGAAAGTTTTTCGATTAAGATGTCGATAGCGGTTCTCTGGAAGCTAGCGGCGAAGTCGGCGACTCGTTTTTCGGAGAGGAGAGATTTTATATCATGGGACGGATAATTTAGGGGGAGGTCTAACTCTCTTTGGACGGTTCTTAGGACGGCGGTTTTAAGGCCGGAGAAAGAGAAGTTTAGACTATCGACCTTGGGGTGAGGGAAATGATATTTTTCGGGGTCGCCGGATTTAGCGGCGTTAGCGATAGAGGGGCCGCCCGGATAGGGGAGACCGAGGATTTTGGCGACTTTATCGAAAGCTTCGCCGACGGCGTCGTCGAGAGTGGTACCGATGATTTTGAAAGAGTTAGGGGAGGACATATAGAGGAGTTGGGTGTGGCCGCCGGAGACGACAAGGGAAAGAATGGGGAATTCGACTTCTTGATTATCTAGCCAAGCGGAGTAGATATGGGACTTGAGGTGGTGGATGGGGTAGAGGGGTTTATTGTGTAAGATGGCGAGAGTACGGGCGGTTAGGGTTCCGATTAAGAGAGAGCCGAGGAGGCCGGGGGTATGAGTAACGGCAATAGCGTCGATAGCGGTAAGGGGAGGGGTTTTGGGATTCGGAGAGGGATTTTTAGGATTAGCGACGGAGCGGTTTTTAGTGCGGAAGAGGGGGTCGTTATTTTCGGCGTCTAGAATCGCTTGATGGATAACGGGGAGAATCGCCTCGAGATGGGAACGGGCGGCGACTTCGGGGATGACTCCGCCATATTCTTTAAAAATGTCGATTTGGGAAACGACGACGTTAGAGAGGAGTTGATAGTCGGCGGATTTTAGAGGATTTTCGGGGTCGAAAGAGGGGGATTTTTTCAGCTCAGAAAGAGAGGGGCCGGAGAGGACGGCGGCAGCAGTTTCGTCACAGGAGCTTTCAATCGCGAGAATATTCATGAACATATTATACCATTTTTTCGGGATTAGGTAAAAGTCGGGAAAGTATGATATTATAATAAAAATAACCGTAATGATAGAAGAAAGTGAGGAAAATGGACGGTTCAGGAAATTCGAGTTCGCCGTTAGTCGTTTTAGCAGTAGTAGCGACGCTGGCGGGAGTGGGGGCGGTCGGGGCAGCGTATAGGCGGGGAGCGGAGGCGACTGGAGGGATTAATATAATTCCGGCGGGGATTGGAGTAAGCTTCAAGACGGCGGAGGGGGAAGAGGTGAGTTATGACGGGACTGGAGTGATTGGGTTAGAAGCGGGGGTAAAATATGAATACGAAACAGAAAACGGAGAGAAAGGAACGTTCATCGCGCCGGAGGCGGGGGAGGTTAAGGCGTTGTGTTTTGAGGGGGACTATACGGAGGCGGACGATCGAGCGCGTCAGATTGCGGAGGGGAGTGGGACGTGTATGAATAATGGCGGGGCGGAAAGTTTAGTTAAAATCGAGACGGAGGAGGGGTTCGAAGAGGAAATAGAAGCAGCTTTGGAGGCAGGGGTAGATGATGAGGGAGGGGAGGAAGAATAGGATGAAGACTATGAGATTAAAGAAAGTTAGTCTAGGGGTAATCTTGGGGATAATCTTAGGGGCGATTTTTACGGGGGCTTTCTTCACGGGGGATGTGAGCGCGGTGTCGGTAACGAAGTATTTTGGGAAAAGTAAAAAGTCGAGTTATAACTATTCGCAGTGTCCGAACGGGACGTGGATTAAGGGGTGGAATTCGTGTACGTATGGGTGTGGATGGGTAACGATTGCGTCGGCGAAGAGTTATACACGGGGAGGAGTCTCGCCGAGAGCTCTTTGGAAAAATGTTTCATTATCGAAGTTAAATTCGGGAATGAGTGATAGTACGTTTAAATCATACGCAAAAAAGGCGGGACTTTCGGTCTCGAGCGTTAGCAAAAATGCGAAATCGATTGGAGCGGCGTTCGCGAGCGGGAAAGTTTTAGGCTTACATCTTAGCGGGCATTGGATTTTGGCTTATGGAGCAAATATTACGGTGACGGGGACGTCGAAGAAGAATATTAAGTATACGATTAAGAGTATATGTGTGAGTGATCCTGGGCATAAGGAAAGACGAGGAAAATGCGTTAGTCCGAGCTCGTTAGGGATTAAGAAGATTTATGGGCTTAAATAAGGGAGAAAAGATGGAAAATCAAGAGATAAATCAAGAGGGGGTTTCTGGGGGGTTAGGGGTTTCCGAGGCGGAGATTTCGGGAGCTTCTGGAATTTCTGGGGCGGAGCCGAAAAAGGGGAAGAAAGGATTGGTTATTGGAGGGGGAGTCGCGGTTGTAGTAGTTATGGCGGCGGTTTGGGGAGTAATGTACATGAATAATAAGCCAAAAACGGAGGGAGGGGCGACAGGGGTAGAGATTACGGCTGAGGCAGAGGAAGAGGAAGAGGGCGTGATTTTTTCGTTGGCAGAGTATGGGCTGGACGAAGACGCGACGGCAGAAGAGGTAGAGGCGAAGATGATTGAGTTAGGGAATTTTGACCCAGAGGCGGATTATTCGAACGACCCAGACGCGGATTTAGACTCAGAAGAGTATTGTGGAGACGGGAGCTGTCGAGAATTAGCGGAGCGGAAAGGGGTTGAGGTAAGCGTTTCGGGGGCAACGAGAAGCTATTCGGAGAGAGCGCAGAATTTTATTAAGACGGCAATTGAGTATTATTTAACTTCGGCGTATAAGGATGCGGGGGCGGCGACAGTGAACGTTGAGGAGGGGGATTCGAGTAGGTTCCAAATTCAGGCGGGGGAAGTTAGTCTTTCGGCGAGGGTGATAACTGAGGTAAACGGGGAAGAGCTAGGAGTTTCGAAGTTGACAATTTATAACGGGGAGGGGAAAGAAGTATTTTCTTCGAACGCAGAGTATTTTGAATATTAAGCCGAGCGATTTAATGAAAGAAAACGCGCTTCGGGGGGCGCGTTTTTTTGGAGTTATTTCGAGGCGGATTTCATGGCTTTAATGAAGGCGGTAAAGAGAGGAGAGGGGTTTAAGGGGCGGGATTTAAACTCGGGGTGGGCTTGAGTCGCGACGAAGAAATTTAGATTCGGGGCTTCGATAAATTCGACGAGCTTTCCGTCAGGGGAAGTTCCGGAGATTTCGAGACCGCCTTGGTTAATTTTTTCGGCGAAAGCGAGGTTAACTTCGTAACGATGACGATGGCGCTCGGTAATTTCGGTTTTTCCGTAGATTTTGGCGACTTTTGAACCCTTTTTTAAGACAGCGGGGTAGTCGCCGAGGCGCATCGAGGCGCCGGTTTGTTCCTTACCTTTTTGACCCTCCATGATATAGATAACGTTATTTTTAGCTTCTTCGGAAGCACCAAATTCTTCGGAGTTTGCGGTTTTTAAGCCGGCGTTACGGGCGGCGGCGATACAGGCGACTTGGAGGCCGAGGCAGAGACCGAGGTAGGGGAGGTTATTTTCAAGGCAGTAGGAGGCGGCGGCGATTTTACCCTCGACGCCACGAGGGCCGAAGCCACCGGGGACGAGGACGCCATCTAGATTAGTGAGAAGATTATTATCGTATTCTTCTGCGTTGATCCAGACGAGGTCGAGGTTAACGTTCTCCCAAGCGGCTGCGGCTTTTAGGGCTTCGGTAACGCAGATATAGGTATCTTCGTTTCCGACGTATTTCGCGACGAGACCGACGCGGACGGTTTTTTGGTAGGTTTTATTGCGCTTTTTTGAGAAAGTTTGCCACTTTTTCATATCGGGTTCGGAGTCGTCGCCGACGAAATCGTTAAGAATCGAGAGGACGCCGGATTTGAGGACGTTAAAGGGGACGTCATAGACGGATTTGATATCGGGGAGGTTAACGACGCCAGAGGGGTTAATGCCGGCGAAAGCGGCGATTTTTTCTTGGATTTCTTTCGGGGCGGGTTTTTCGGTTCGAGTACAGACGACGTCAGGGATAATTCCGAAACCACGGAGGTCTTTGAGAGCGTTTTGAGCGGGTTTAGTTTTAAACTCTTTAGAGGTATTGATCCAGGGGACATAGACAACGGAGACATAGAGACAATTTTTTCGCCCGACGCGGTTGGCGAAGAGACGAATAGCTTCGACAAAAGAGAGGCCTTCGTAGTCGCCGATGGTGCCGCCGATTTCGACGATATGAATATCGGAATCAACAGAGGCTTTTTCGATTTTTTCTTGGACGAGGTTGGTAAAGTGGGGGACGAGCTGGACGGTTTTTCCGCGGAAGCCGCCGGAGCGTTCTTTATCAATCAATTCTTTAAAAATCGCGCCAGAGAGAGTAATCGAGTATTTATTAGTCTCGAAATCGAGAAAGCGTTCGTAATGACCGAGGTCGAGGTCGGTTTCGACGCCGTCGCTAGTCACAAAACATTCGCCATGTTCAACGGGGTTTAGGAGACCGGCATCAACGTTTAGATAGGGGTCGCACTTCTGCATGGTCACTTTAAAACCCTTAGCTTTTAAGATAGCGCCGATAGAGGCGGCAGTAATTCCTTTTCCGACGCCAGAAAGAACGCCGCCGGTAACAAAAATGTATTTTGTTTCTTTTTCTTTTTTATTTTGCATGATGGGGACCTCCTTAGCCCACCTTAAAACTCTTATGAAATAAATATAGCACAAGAGATTTTTTTAGGCAAGGAGTTTCGCGGAAGGATGTTCTTTCGAGAGTTTTTTGTCGAAAGTGAGGAGGGGTTCAGCGGAGTTCAATTCGGCGTAGAAACCGAGGCAGGCGTCGCTAAAAGAGGTCGAGGGGTATTTTACATAGAAGGGGAGGACGAGGTCGAAGAGGGCGCGGTTGTAATTCAAGACGGAGCCGTAGGTTTCAAAGAAAGCGGAAAGTTCGTCATGGATTTCGGTACGGGATTGATCGTAGATTTTTTCGAGAACATAGACAGTTTCGGAAACGGCGAGATCGGAGAGATGGTGGATTGTATTTTCGGAAGAGAGGACTTTTCGGACTTTTTCGCGTTGGGCGGGAACATCGCCGAGGATGAAATGAACAATTAAATTAGCGTCAAGAGAATCAGAGACCATATTTCTCCTTATAATTGTTTTTAAAGTTTTCGGTTTTTTCGTATGCGGATTTTAGTTCGGAGATAGACTTTTCGGCGTTTTTCTTGAAGAGAGAGCGAGTTTTATCGCTAATTAAGGAATCCATTTTAGCAAAAAATTCTTCGTCGGTCATTTTACGCCTAATGGTTAATTTGGACTTGGAGTAGTCTAGAGTGACTTTTCCGCCAATAGTAAGGTTTAGAGCTTCGCGGATACTTTTCGGGAGGGAGATTTGGCCGGATTTGGTGATGGTGGTTGTATAAATCATTATTAAAAATCCTTTCTATTATTAAGTTTAAGGAATTTTAATAAAAAAGTCAATAATTAATAATAAAAAGTAAATTTAATAATTAGCGGAAGAATTTAAGGGAGTAAATTGGATTTTTATTGGCGGCTTTCAGGGCGGGATAGAGGCCGAAGAGGAGGCCGACGGAGAGGGCGGTAGCGAAAGCGGTTCCGACGATTTCCCAGGAGAGGAACGGGTTAAAAGGAGTAATTAAACAGATTCCGAACGCGAGACCGTAGCCGAGGACGAGGCCGAGGAAGCCGCCGAAAAGGGAGAGGATGAGGGATTCAAAGAGGAACTGGAGGAGGATGTTGGAGCCGGAGGCGCCGACGGCTTTACGGATACCGATTTCGTGGGTACGTTCGGAGACGGAGACGAGCATGATGTTCATAATTCCGATTCCGCCGACGACGAGGGAGATACCGGCGACGATCGAGAGGACGCCGGAGACGACGGTTAGGAGGGAGCCGGCGGGATGAGTAATTTTATCGCCGTAGAGGACGGTAAAGTTGGTATCGCCGGAGTTGACGAGACTAAGGGTATCTTTAATATCTTCGGCGGTTTTTTCGAGGGAATCGGTAGTTTTAGTACGGACGTTGATTTGTTGGATTTGGAGAGAGCCGGCGGCGGTCTCTAGCTCTTCGACGTTAACGAAGAGGGAATTATCGAGGTCGAGATTATTAAAGTTAATCGGGTCGTCGACTTCGGAGAGGACACCAATGATGAAAAATTTAGTCCCGAGGAGGGTAAGGGTTTTTCCAATTGGCTCGGCGGTTCCGTAGAGGGTTGAGGCGAGGTTGGAGCCCATAACGGCGACAGGGGTTTTAGGGGAGTCGGGGAGGAAAGAGCCGGATTTAAGGGCGAAATTTTGGATTTTGAGGAAGTCGGGGTTTGTTCCGACGACGGTTGCGGAGGGGGCGGTTTTATCACCGACGAGGGAGTTAACGGAGATGGCGAGGGGGGCGACAGAGTCGATATTATCGATTTGTTTTAAGGATTTTACATCTTCGAGGGTTAAGTTGGATTTTAGATAGGCGGAAGAAGAGGTTAGTTCGTCGACGATGGATTGGACGGTGTCTTTTTCGGAAGAGGGGCGGATGACGATAAGGTCGGAGCCGGCGGAGGAGACCTGAGAACGGATTAAGTTTTCGATACTACCGGTTAAAGAGAGAATCAAAATAATTGAGGCGACGCCGATAGAGATTCCGAGGCAAGTTAGAAACGAGCGGGTCTTATTGCGTTTAAGAGAGGAGCGGGCGAGTTCGAGATGGGTCTTTAAGAGGAGAGCCATTATTTTTTTCTCCTTTTTAATTTCTTTTTCTTTGCGGATTTTAATTTCGGGAGGGGAGATTTTTTCTTTTTCTTACGGAGGTGGACTGGTTCGGGGAGGTCGGCGTCTTCGACGGTTTTAATATCGGTATCAATACCGCCGTCGAGCATGTTGATAACGCGGGTGGCATAGACGGTTAAGGAGGGGTTATGGGTAACCATGATGATTGTATTGCCGGCGGAATGAATCTTTTTGAGCTCTTCCATGACGATATGGGAAGAATGAGAGTCGAGGTTACCAGTCGGCTCGTCGGCGAGGATGATTTCGGGCTTAGAGACGATAGCGCGAGCGATAGCGGCGCGTTGTTGTTGGCCGCCGGAGAGCTGATAGGGATAATAATATTCTTTATCTTTAAGGTTGAAGCGTTCGAGGGTTTCAGAGGCGCGGAGGAGGCGGCGGGTTTTATGATAACCGGAGTAAATTAAGGGGAGGGCGACGTTATCGATAATCGGGAGGTCGGGGATGAGGTTAAAGTTTTGGAAAATGAAGCCGATTTTTTTTGAGCGGAGACGGGCTTTTTTGCGGGAGCTAAGGCGGTTAACGGGCTGGTTATTGAGGAAGTAACTACCAGAGGTCGGAGTATCGAGGAGGCCAATAACGTTTAAGAGCGTCGTTTTTCCGCAACCAGAGGGCCCCATAATCATAATAAATTCGCCGCGTTTAACGGTTAGGTCGAAGTTATTGAGCGCAAAAGATTCGGCGTCGCCGTAACCGTATTTTTTGGTCATTTTTTCCAATTTGATAATTGTTTCTTTTTCCTCGGGCATACTAGGAGATATTATATCATATAGATATATGATATAATAAGAATAATTATGGATTTTATTAGGAAAAAATTAGAGGGGATTATTAGGCGAGTATTGGGGATTGAGGCGGAAGTCGAGGTAACGTTAGCGCCAGAGGGGTTTTCGGGGGATTTTGCGACGAATGTGGCGATGAAAATTACAGGGGAAGTGAATCGGAAGTTAAGGGAAGAGGAGGGCTTCGCGGAGAAATTTAAGGGGGTTTTTGAGGGGAAGACGAATCCGCGAGAGGTAGCGGAAGTTTTAAAGCGCGAGTTTTTGAAAACTGAGGGAGATAAACTACCGGAGTTTGAGATTGAGGTGGCAGGGGCGGGATTTTTGAATTTTACGCCACGAGATGAATTTTATTTTAATTTTATCGCGGATTTTGGAGAAAATTTAGAGAATTTTAAGGAAAAAATATCACCAGACGAATATAAAGGGAAGACGGTAGTGTGTGAGTTTTCCGACCCGAACCCGTTTAAAGTTTTACACGTCGGGCATTTATATACGTCGGTGGTAGGGGATGCGATTTCGAGGTTGATTGAAGAGGGGGGAGGGAGAGTTGTTCGGGTCAATTTTGGAGGGGATGTGGGGTTGCATGTGGCGAAGACCATTTTTGTTTTATTAAAAAATAAAAATGATTTTTCGATAGAGACGATTGCGGAGGCGTATGTTCAGGGGACGAGAGAATATGAGGAAGACGAGGAAGCGAAGAGAGAGATTACGCGACTAAATAAGATGATTTATAAGATTGCGGAGTTGGGGGAGGGGAACGAGGCGGGGTTAGATGAAGAGGAAAGAAAGGTCGCGGAGATTTATTGGCGAGGGAGAGAGCTAAGCTATCAGTATTTTAAGGATTTTTATAGGGAGATTGGGGTTAAGTTCGATAAGTTTTATCCGGAATCGACGGTCGCGGGGGAGGGGCTGAAGAAAGTTTTGGAGGAAAAGGAGCGAGGGGTTTATTCGGAATCGGACGGGGCGGTAGTTTTTAAGGGGGAGGACTTTGGGCTACATACGCGAGTTTTTGTCAATAAAGAGGGGTTGCCGACGTATGAGGCGAAAGACGTGGGGCTGTTGTTTGCGAAATGGGCGGATTATAAATTTGATGAGTCGGTCGTTATAACGGGGAACGACATTATTGATTATATGAAAGTCGTTTTGAAGTCGGTTGAACAGTACGCGCCGGAGCTGGTTAAGAGGACGACGCATATTACGCATGGGAATGTGAGGTTGCCGGGGAATGAGAAGATGAGTTCGAGGAAAGGGAACT
>CAYWPO010000009.1:0-15630 GCA_964460285.1 uncultured Candidatus Saccharibacteria bacterium | reverse complement strand
GTGAAGTGGCTGAAAGAGAAGAGGCCGGAGAAGATGGTTTTTCTCGGTGCCGGTATGGCTCCAGAGTTCCGTCATCTCGGCCTGACGCTTGAAGCTGGTCAGCATGCCCTGCTTGTTGATAACGACCCGACGATTGATCCGAACTGGCTGTTTGAGAAGCTCCCCTTTAAGGATCAGCTTCGCTATCTGAAGTCCGAATTCTCCGCCGCTTTTTTTGAGCCGGAGATGAAAGGCGCCGAAGCGGTTGTCGCAATGGGTTTCATCAGCTACATCTGGAAAAACGACGGCGAAGCGTTCCGCTATCTTCTCGGAGCGGCGAAGAAAATGATGGCGCCGGGCGGAATCTTTATTTTCGAGCTTTATCCCGAACATTGGGAATGGGCGCGAAATAAAGCGATTTCCGGTTTCTATCTCCCGCTCCATCTTTTCCCGAACTTCTCGACCGCGACCGACGAAGTCGTTAAAGCGATGGAATCGGTCGGAATCCCGTCCGAGAACCTGGAGTTTATTCCGAGCTTCGACGATTTCGGGAAAGAACTGATGATGACTTATAAGATTCAGATGCCCCGCTAACCTCCTCCCTCGTTACTCCCGACTCGTTCGGGAGTTTTTTAATTCTTGCTAAAAAAACTTGCTTATGATAATATTGACCTAAATAAGGAGGTTTTATGCAACTTATAACGATTCTGCTTGTTGCTGTTTCGATTATCGCTTTACTTTCAGGAATTGCGGTTTTAATCGGCTCGACTAAAGGTTTCCGCCTCCAACCTCTCGCGTTTTTCTTAACGACCGTCGGCGTTTTTGGTTGGTCGCTTTCGATGGCGATTTTCTTGCCTTTAGGTCCAGATAATCCCGAAGCCGCCCGTCTCTCAATTTTCGGAATTTATCTATCGACGCTTTTGATGGACTTATTCTTTTTAATCTACGTCGGTCATAAAATAAAATGGGCGAAATTCCCGATTTTCTTCGCCACTCTCGCCTCAATTTTCTTCGCTGTCGCCTTAGTTTATAACCCGAACTTTCTCTACGAAGAGATTATCCTCGCAGAATCCGGAAATACCCCTGTGATTAAACTCGACTGGTATTATTTCTCCTTTGCGATTTTTACAATGTTAGAGGGTTTTACTGTCGCCGCCCTCGTTTTTTATCGCCTAAAACATACTTCTAATAAATTAGTTAAACGCGGTTGGATGTTGTTTTTGATTACCTTGAGCGGCGCGTGGATGACCGCCGGCGTTTTCGATTTAATTCTCCCCCCGCTTCGCTATGATTTAATTTGGATTGGACCGCTCTTTATCTCCGTCGATTTTGTTGTTCATTATTATTCTATTTTAAAATACCGTCTCTTAGATTTATCGAGCTCCTGGCTAAAGGCTTTGTCTTATATAATAATAATCTCCCTCGCCGCGATTATCTACTTAACCGTTTTTTATATAATTTTCATGGCGCTTTTCCGCGGTTCGCTCCCCTCGACTTCAGTTATCATCTTAACTTCGATTATGATTCTCGTCGTTCTCTTATTATTCCCCGCGTTAAACGAGATCTCGAACTACGCTCGTTCTCTCGCCGCTGTCCATGAAGTTGATATGGTCTATCTCGTTAAAAAACTCGTCATTCTTTCTAGAAGCTATATAAATTACTATGAACTTTCCGAATTTCTCGCCGAACATCTCCATTTCCAATATATCGGGCTTCTTCTCGACGATAAATTATATAACTCAAACGGTAAAAACGTTAAACTTCCTCTTTCCGAGATTAAAAAAATCGAAAAGCTAAAAAATAAAGATAAAGATATCTGGCTCCCGTTCGAGGATGATTTAAAGTCTAGCCTTAAATCTCTCGGCGTCGAGGCGATTGCCGAGTTGCGCAACGCTCGCGGCGAAGTTGTCGGGCGAATCCTCCTCGGGCGACCGCTAGGCGGAATTAACTTAAACTCCCGCGACTTAAACGAACTAGAAACCGCCCTAACTTTAACCGCCGCCGCCATAAAATAAAAGTCCTTGCGCTTTTCTAAAAAATTTCTTATAATCATAAGTAATATTGAGAGTGAGGTATTAAAATGGATGAAGATATAATTATTCCTAAAAAGAGCTCAAAAGTCCCCGTTTCTGCGACGGAAAATCCGGAAAAGCTAGAAGATTCAAAAGTCGTAGGAAAGTCTGAGTTTAACCCTAACTCCAGAAAGAAAAAACCGAACCTTGGCTTAATTTTCGGAATCCTCGCCGGCGTTTTAATCCTCGGCGGCGGAATAACTTACTTCGCCCTTAATAACTCCCCCTCCGATAATCCGTCTGAAGACGCTCCGGAAAAAGAAGAAACGGGAACTTCTGCTGAAGTTGAAGTTGTTTATGTTACTCCTGAAGATTCCGAAGACCCAGTCGGCGATTTTACGAATCATCTCGAAGAAGAAAAGTCTAAAGCTTCGACCGACGAAGAAAAATTCGAAGCCGAGCTTAGCCTAATTACCTTTAATATCACAATTGAGAAATATGACGAAGCTCTCGCCGGACTCAATAATTTCGATACTTCTAACTTTTCCGAAGAAGATTGGTATAGATATTATAATACCTACGTAAACTATTATAAATCTCGCGGTCTCGACGAAGAAAATGCCCTTCTTGATGAATATTCCGCGAAAGCCGCCGACGCTTATAACCGTCTCGTTAACGAAGTCGACGAATCCGAAAAGGAAGAAACCGAGGATGCCGAATAATAATCTCGGCTACGATCCTCTTGACCCCTTTGCCGAAAAGGAAGAACTTTTTGAATCGAAAGACATCAAAAAATCCAAAGCTCGCGAAGCGAAGCGTAAAGCTGACTATCTAAAAGAAAAAGAGAGAACCGAAATTAAGGCTAAAAAGCCCTCTCTCTTTTCTCGGATTAAAACTTTTTTCAAAGAACTCCCCGAAAGGGAAGATAAGAAAAAGGTCTACGCACGTTTTATAAACATAGCACTAACAATCGGCGGCATCGCACTAATCGTATCTTTTGTTATTACTCCTAAAATAGAGGAAAAAGCAAGCGAAGAAGCAGATATCAATGCTAACCAAGAAATGATTGCGACGCTTCAAGATATTAACGAGGGTTTTACTGACACAAAAAATGAAGAAGAAAAACTTATCGAAAAAATCAATAACTCTAAATCTGGTTCCGACGCCAAATACGATTATGTCCAGGCGCTAGCTTTGCTCTATCAGGAAGATAAAAAGTATGAAGAAATAGCCGACATAATGGAGGCTTTTCTAGATGACGATAAGATTAATTTTCAAACTAAAGTAACGGCATATATAGAGCTTTTGCATGTGTATCAAGATTTAATAGAAGATAATAGCAGATGGAAAAGAACCGCCATGGAAATTATTGCTTTACCTAATAATAATCCTAATTCAATTTATCATGGAGAAACTCTAGAAGAAATACAGACTGGGCTGAAGAACCAAATTGAGAAAGACGCGGAAAATGAAACTGACGATTAATAAATTACTCGCATCTTGTCTACTAATAATAGTTATTCTAATCTTGAATAGCGGCAATAATGTTTATGCAACTACGGCAATAGCTCGACCTAAAAGCTCGGTTACGTATGGTGGCCACACTATGCACACATTTACCGTAACTAAAGACGACGGAAGTACACACACAGGAATTTGTGGTAACTATAACTACGGATCGCCATGTGGCAAAAGCGCAAGTACTGGAAATACGAATAGATGTGAGTACGTTGAAGTGGAAACTTCAAATGAGAATGCAAAAAAAATATTGTGCGCGGCGGCAGACAAAACAATTACCGCCGGAGAAGCTGGCGTCCGTATTACGGAAAATGATGCAAGCGGCCTCTCTGCGTGTACGAAAACTTGTACTGCATATAATACGAAAAAATCATACAATGACCCAAGTAACAAGAAAAAAGGTGCACTTCAGCCAATTTTTTGGCTTGAATGCTCAACGGCTCCTACCTCTACCTCCACCACCCTTTCCTCAACCTCTACCGTCCAAGTCGACGGCTACGAGCCAGAAACATCATCAGAGAACAGTCGGAAAATTTCTAGTCATAATATAGTTTTGACTAGCTCTGGGGATGATGCTGTCGAGGTGTCTTTCTACCATACCGTTAGTCGAACTGCTAATACCGCTATAACCAGCGTCCCATATAAAACCTGTAATTCCAACAATTGCGATCCAGACGTCTCTAGAACCTTAACTGGAAATAGATCGGGAAATTTATATCCGCGCACTATTACAATTGCTCGTGGCGATACTAGCGGTTGGAGCGGGGATACATATTATATCGCCCCAGGCGATTCCAAAAGGCTTTGCGAATACATTCAATTTACCCCAACCGTCTATACTAAAACCGGTTCAAGTGGAAGCGGTAACGAGGAGGTTGATTGGTCTTCCGCCTGCGTCAACGTCTCCCGCGACGAACCGAGCGTAACCGAGGCTGACGCTGAATTTACCGGCGAAGTTATTATTACCCCGAAGACTACCTATACGTACTTAGATTGTTCCGATTCGATTTGTAGGGCCTCTCGTCCAGGCGATTATTCATTCTACCGTTATTACGAAATCTCGCGCGAGGATCCAGATTTGGGAACCATTGCCAATACAATAAATTACGATACAAGCGACTCATCCTACCCGACTACTTTAAATTCAACAACTTCTTCAATTGGTCTTAATTCTACTTGGAGGTCTACTGTTTCAGAAATTAAGGTAACGATGTCTGATTCTAATCAAGAAGAAACGATTTGCGGCTATCTTCATTATCAGAATTCTGTTCATTATGAAACTACCGACGGTTCAACCGAAGAAATCGGACCGAGGGGCGAGTCGAGCGACCCTGATGCCTATAAATGTGTAACCATAACTTTTAATCCCCCATCTAACCAGTCCCAAAATTTCCAAGCCAGTTCTAGTTTTCTAAGCGACTCCAGTAATCTCGATAGTAATCTAACTTGGAACAATGCTAAAAATGCTTATATCGGAAAAGAAAATATCGGAAGCTATACTTTAAAGTTTTCTCATCAAATTTCTTCGGCGAGTCCGCTTAATTCTAATATAACCGAAAACTGGCGAACTAATACCTATGCTGTCCAGCAAAAAATTTCGTCCGCAACCGACTATAGCGACGTTTCCGGCTATACTGGCTCAAACGAAAAAGTTAATATAACTAAAAACCATGATTATTCTCTAAACATCAGTAGTAATTCTAAGGAAACTTATTGCGAACGTATTAAATATAAATCCTCCGTATCTTATACTTACGGTAGTTTATCGGCTTCAGATCGTAGCTATGGTAGCGACGCTTACTCTTCCGCGGTCTGCCGCGACGTTATTCGCCCTGCTCGCGCCAGCTTCGAGGGAAGAGTTAAAATCGTTTCTACTTATAACGGCGATGTCCGTTCGTCTGATGACGGGGAAACCGCCAGCTTCGTTGGTGGGGGGTTGCGTCAGACTTATGGTTTTCAAGTCGTTTTCGAGATGAAACGAACCGACGAAGACGGAACTCCCGCCTCAACTAATTCTCGTTTTATGACCTCTTATGGCTCCGGTTCGTCTCAGCCAACGAGTTATTCCGGAAGTAAAAATTATACTTTTAACGATAATAATTGGCACCAAATAGAAATTACCGATACTAATACCATCAATATCGGTATTGGAACAACTACTCCGGTTGAATATTGTGCCTATCTTTCTTACGATACTTCCGCCGATTATTACGGTTCTTCGACTGCCGAGGGGCGTAATTTCGATGGAAGAAAGAAACTTTGTGTTAGAATAACTAATCCCTCGCTTTCCTATATCGCCTCGTTTAGCGCAACTTCGACTGCGACTAACCCAGGACTTCGGGAGCGTACTGACGGGACTTGGGAAGTTACAAATTATACCTATAATTCTTCAACGAATACTTATTCCGACGGAATGAATCTTCCGAAAACTATTACCGTCATCTTTGCGCATACATTAAAACGTACCGATACCGGAACTCCAAGCTTTACTTTCGGCGACTCTGGATCTGGTCAAGCCTCAACGCGTTATAAAATTCAAGAATCTACCAACGGTAGTAGTTATTCCAACATAGCCAATTCAACTAACGGAATAACTGGAACCGGAACCCGTAATAATTTCGCAAAAAACGATGAACAGCTTCTTGCCGCCCAACATTCTTTCACTTTTAACGTCGATAATATTGGAACCATAACGACTTACTGTCAAAAAATCGTTTATGATTTAACTACGACTTATAGTACCGCTAATAACGCCGGTAGTAGCGAAGGCTATTCCGTCAATCGAGACTATTCCGACTATGACGGCGCTTCGACTCCAAAATGCATTACGATTAGGAATCCGAACTGGCGTGAATTTGACGGAGATAACGTTATTTATCCGATTGAAGTTATCGGTTCGACTATCTTCGGCCAAAACGTCTTTAACGAACCCGACCGAAATATTTCTAAAGATTCTCCGCGAGTTACTGGAGCTACGAGAAATCCAGACGAGGACGAACTTAATACCTTTGCATTTAACGCCAATGACGTTACTATCAACGCCTATTTCGAACATCAACTCGAACGCCCCGTTTCTAACTTCGTCCCTGCTAGCGCCGGTAGTTTTACCGTTACCCCTCAAGACGGAGCGCGTGATAACTATGTAGTAACTTTAGAAAAACCCAATATTAACACCAGCGTTTCTTATAGCGTTGATAAATTATTAAGAACAGATGCCGGCGACACCAAAATAGAAAATATCAACGGAACGACCACAGACCCTTTAAGCGACGGTGAGAAATGGAATACGATAACTAATAATATCGACCCAGGGACAGCCAACTACGGTACCTCCCAAACTACTTTTGAACTTCTTGCCGGTCAAACTAAAACCGTCTGTCATAAAATCGTTTATGGGAACTACCGTTACGAAGTCCAATATCAAGAAAAATATCGCCAAGAATATTACGGCGAAGGCTCTCCCTATAACGGTATTCCTTGGCATTACCAAACCATCCAAACAACTTCCCCGTCATCTAGCTTTAATAATGATTCGATTAAAACCGATAATGCAGCCCCTCGCTGCGCAAAAATCCATCGCCCCTATAACTATAAAGTTACCGATATTACTCCGAATACTAGCAGCAATGATTTAGGCTATTCCGACGATGAGTTCAATCCTACTTTTACTATCGACGTTGCTCGCGACGACGAAACTAAAAACTATATTACCGATATGAACCCAGACAATACCACTATTTCCTTGTTTGAGATTATCGTTAATAAAGAACAAGCGACTCAAGACGCGAAGCTAAAATCCAACTGGACCTCCCCCGTTTCGACTGATAAAGAAATCTGTAATTCTTATTCTTCTCTCTCGAACGTGAAAGAATGTAATGTAATAAAAAGCGGCGAAAAGCCAAATAGTAACGTCGGTCAAGGTGTTTATAATAGTAATTCTTACGAGACTTCTTATACTCCTACCGCTATTACCGTCCCGACTACTCTCGACGTTGGCGACAAATACTGCCTTTCTATTGGCATCAAAGACGAAAGTTCTTCTTCCTCAAACTGGTTCATTTCTAAATCAACTTGTATTGCTATCGCTAAAAAGCCTACCATGCAAGTTTGGGGCGGTAGCGTTCTCGCTAACGGCGGAATCTCGACTTCCATCTCTTCCAAACGCGACGCTGACGACAGCTCAAAACTCTTCCACTATGGCTCCTGGACCGACTTCGCACTCATTTCTCTCGATAAAATTAAGGGTATGGCTTCCGGCGCTGGGCTCTCCGGCGGTAGGAGTGACTCTGTTTTCTGTGATTACTCTAAACTTACCATCGCAAACGCCCTTTGCGTTGACTCAAGTACGAAAATCCTCGGAAATGCTAATAACTCCCGAAGTCTCTCCGAATACTATAATAAGCTCAAGAGTAAACTAACTAGCCAGTCTATTCTTAACGATAGTAGTTCAGAAATCCACTACTCCAAAGACAATATCATTATCTCCGACGATGTCCAGAATAATGCTACTAATACTATCAAACAAATCGTCTATATCACCGATAAAAATATCCTCATCGATGAAAAAGTTACTCAAATTGACGCTATGCTTATCTCTAAGGGAACCATTTATACCTGTGCCAAAGATATCGGTGGAGAAATAAAAGGCGTAGAAACCTCCGACCTTGATTCCGATACTTGTACAAATCCACTAGTCATCAACGGTCCAGTTTATGCTAAAAATCTCGTCCTCTCTCGAACCTATGGCGCCGATCGAGACAGTCTCTCCGACCCCGCTGAGCGCTTTAACTTTACCCCCTCGACTCTCATTTGGGAATACAATCTATCAAAGAAAAACACCGACCCGAAAACCGTTTACCTTAAAGAACTTTCGCCGCGATATTAAATTGCCTTTTTCTACTAAAAGTAGTATAATTAAACCCAGGAAAATCCCCTTTGGGGATTCGCCAAGTGGTAAGGCAGTGGGTTCTGGTCCCACCATTCGGGGGTTCGAATCCCTCATCCCCAGCCATGATAACAATAATTGGTTGTGTTTTCCTAAATTACGCCTGAACTTCGGGCGTAATTTTTAGTCTTCAAAAACAAAACCGCTTATGTTAATATAAATATATATGCTCTTAGGAAAAAGACGTGTTCTAGAAAATATTGAAGATGTTGACGATTTTTATTCCGCGATTAAACGTGAGAATCTAACAAAATCTCTCTCTGAAGACCGCCCCTATACATATTGGACGATTGAGCTTTATGATCAAAAAAACGGGATTCGCGGCGGCGGCGGTCTCGGAATCTTAGCCGCCGATACACGTCGTGTTGCCGAAGCAATGAACGTCCCCTTAACCTTGATTACTCCGTTTTACCCCTCTGAACAGCATCAAATCTTCGAGAACGGCGTTTCGAAAGACGTTTCCCGCTCCGTTAATTACGAAGATTTTGGTTTTGAATTTATTGATACCGTTAATATAAAATGTAATAATTCCCTCGTCGAACTTAAAGTTATCGAAAAAGATTTTAACTCAACTCGTCTCCTCTGTATAACCGAACCGAACTTTGGCGAGCTTTATTCTGGCGATTCCTGCGGAGATCATCGCTTATATCAAGAAGTCGCTCTTGGTTTTGGTGGTTATCAGGCCCTAAAATTAGTCGGCCTAAAGCCCGCCATTATCCAACTTAACGAAGTCGCGACTTTTTTCGCCGCTCTCGCTCGTCTCGACGAACTCGCGAAAAACGGAATGGATTTTTATGAAGCCGTCGTCTATACCCGAAAGCATACTCTCTATACGAACCATACCCTTGTCCAAGCCGCCGAAGCCAGCTTCTCTCTCGAACAATTCGAACGCTTCGTCTTCCCAAATCTAAAATCGCGCGCCGTAAAAAAATGGCTTAAAGATAAGTTCGAAAACGGTCGTATTCGCCTCTCTTCCGTAACGATTGAAATTGCCGAACTTCGTTCTGGCGTCTCTAAACTTCATGCTCGCGTTGCCGACTATAAAGACCTCGCCGGCGAAAAAGTAAAGTTTAAGGCGATTACAAACGGAATTGATCTTCCATATTGGGTTCTCCCTGATATTCTCGAAACCTATAAAACCTTTAAAATCCTCGATAAATTCTATCTTCCGACCGAAACTTTCTCTGAAAATATCGAAAAGCTCGAATCTGCTGCTTTCCGCGCGCTAAAGTCTAAAGGTCGCGAATTTATGAATTCCGTCCTTGCCGACCGCCCTGATTCTAACGGAAATTTTCATCAATTCTCCGATTCCGATCTCATTTTTGACTTTAAACGTCGCTTTGTTGATTATAAACGTCCTTGGCTCCCCTTTTCTAACCCCGAGAAGTTAAAGCGAATCTTAGATAATCATAACGCTTACTATATTCTCGCCGGTCGCGTCCATTCCGGCGATAGCCGAATGATGTCTCGCCTTAACTCTCTCTTAAAGCTCATCGCCTCCGACTCCTTCCTTAAAGAACGCGTCTTTTACTACCCCGATTACGACGAGTCGCTCGCCCGCGCCCTCTCTGTCGGCTCGAATATCTCAATTAACGTCCCAATCGTCGGTCTCGAAGCCTGCGGAACCTCTTGGATGAAAGATATCGCGAATCTCTGTCTCTTAATCTCGACTCATGACGGCGGCGTCGCTGACGGCCCGAAAGATGCCTACCTCAATATCTTCGGCGAGTCCGAGTCCGATGAAATCAACATCCTTTACCAGCGTATGGAAGAAGCCGCTTCCGCCTGGGAGAACGATTTTGACCTCGAATTCCTCGAGCGAAAACAGCTTTCGAATTTCCTCCCGATTGCCTCTGGCTCCCGAATGTTAAAAGATTATCTCGAATACCTCTTCTGACCTCTATAAAGATTGACTTTTTAGCGTAAGTGTGATATAATAAAGAGATATATTATGTCGAAACCGAAAAAAGTTGCCCGAAAAAAGTTAATCTCTTTAGCTTTCGCCCTCTTTTTTCTCGGTCTCCTTGTCTTTTCTAGTATAAAGATTATCATTTGGAAACTCGACTCCGATAAAACTAATGCCGAAATTACTAAAATCCAGGAATCTACCCCAGTCGAAGAGGCTAGCGACGACGCTGCGACCGAAATTATTACCTCTGAAGAAACGCCCGAACCGGAAAATATTTATTGGAAATACTTAAAAACCCCGCTCCTTTCAGTCGATTTAACGAGCCTTAAACAAGAAAATCCCGATACCGTTGGCTGGCTCCGCGTTGAGGGAACGAATATCAACTATCCCTTTGTCCAAGCTTCGGATAATAAGTTCTATCTCTCGAACTCATTTTCCCGAACTCAAAATTCCGCCGGCTGGGTTTTTCTCGATTACCGAAATGCGCCGGATTTTTCCGATCAAAACTCAATTATCTACGCTCACGGTCGAACCGACCAGACTATGTTCGGCTCGCTCAAAAATCTCCTCTCTAGCTCTTGGCTGAATAATCCCGAAAATTACCTAATTCGTCTCATTACTGACTCGACCTCGAACGTTTATCAGATTTTCTCCGTCTATGTCATCCCAACGACTTCCGATTATCTAAAAACCTCCTTTGCGACTCAAGAAAACTTTAAAACTTTCGCCGAAATGCTCAAAAACCGCTCTGCTTTCGATTTCCAAACCTCCGTCTCCGAATCAGATAAAATTTTAACCCTCTCTACCTGTTACAATGAGTCCGAAAAAGTCGTCGTCCACGCTAAATTGATTAAATATAAAGCCCTTTAGCCTTTACAAATCCCGCTTGACGCGCTATAATACTCTTGACAGTCTGGTAACAGACTATTTTTTATAAGTTAAAAGAGAAGAAGCTATGACAAAGATAACGCGAATTAAAGCCTCTGATCCGGGAAAACCTAAAAAAGAGTTAGAAAAGCCCAAAAAAGAGGAAAAACCGAAAGAAAAACAGGTCGAAAAACCAGTCAAAAAAGAAAAAACCCCGAAAAACCCCGAGAAAAAACCGTTTATTCTTTTCCGCCCGTTCGTTGCTCTCGGTCGTTATCTTAAAAATTCATGGCTCGAACTTCGTCAAGTTCGCTGGCCGAGCCGTAAAGCGACCTGGAAAATGGTGCTCGCCGTTTTCGTTTATACGCTCATTTTCGGCGGCTTCCTACTTCTTCTCGATATTTTATTCGATTTAATCTTTAGTAAATTATTAGGATAAGGAGAGAAAAATGGCAGTAAACCGTTATGATGATACCCGCGCATGGTACGCAATCAACACCTACGGTGGCTATGAAGATAAAGTCGCCGACTCGATTCGTCAGCGTATTAACTCAATCGACCTCGCCGATAAGATTTTCGACGCGATTGTCCCGAAAGAAAAACAGATTGAGATTAAAAACGGAAAACGTAAAATCGTCGATAAAAAGATTTTCCAAGGTTACGTTCTCGTTGAGATGAAACTCTCTGATGAAACTTGGTATATCATTCGTAATACCCCTGGTGTTACCGGCTTTGTCGGAACTGGAACTCAACCTACTCCCGTTTCCGAAAAAGAAATTGCGAAGATTAAAAAACGCATGGGCGTTGAAGACCCGAAATATTCCGTTAATTACGAAATTGGCGAAGTCGTCTCAATTACCGACGGCCCGTTCAAAGGTTTCGACGGCTCCGTTTCGGAAATTGACCCCTCTAAAGGAAAGCTAAAGGTCATGGTCTCAATGTTCGGTCGCGAAACGCCGGTTGAGCTTGACGCGCTTCAAGTCAAAAAGCTCTAATTATTGACATAAAAATAGTTTTATAGTAAAATAGGTAAATCCGTTTTTCGGAAGTACCTATTTTTATTGAGGAGGCGAAAAAATGAATCAAGTTCAAACTAACTCTACCTCTCGTGAGGCAATCTACTACCGAAAGGTCGCAGAAATCCTCGAAGGGATTTCTGTTGGTCGCATGACCGCGTCTGACGGCTTTACGCTTCAGAACAAGTTATTCAATAGCTTCATTAATAACACTATCTCGACCTTCGATCTGGAACGCCAGTGCGCCGATTGCCCTCGTGCCTGCGCTATTCTCTAATCCCTCCCAACTCAAAACCCCGCTCTATCTCTAGAACGGGGTTATTTTTCTCTTTACAAAACTTCCTTAGTCAACGACTTCGACGCCCATCGAGCGCGCAGTCCCTGCGACGACTTTAACGGCTCCGTCGAGGTCAATCGCGTTCATTTGATTCATCTTTTTCTGCGCGATTTCTTCAAGTTGGGCGCGGGTAATTTTCCCGACTTTTTCCGTATTCGGCTTGCCCGAACCTTTTTCGAGCTTAATCGCCTCGCGGATTAAATCATCAACCGGTTGACCGAGACAAGTCCAATCAAACGTCCTATCTTCGTAAACTCGAATATGAACGATGACGTTTTTCCCCATAAACTCTTTCGTCGCCTCGTTAAACGGGTTAATAAATTCCATCATATTAAGTCCCCATTGACCCAAAGTTGAGCCAACTGGAGGTCCCGCGGTCGCTTTTCCGCCAGGGACTCGGAGTTTTAGATTTCCGATAACTTTTTTTCCTGCCATATTTTTCCTTTAAGATTATTTTCTAATTAGAATGCGTAACGAAGAATATTATACTAAATCTCTTGAAAAAAGTAAAGGTCTATGCTAAAATATTCTCTAATATAAACCTAAGTCGGGAGAGTCGTTAAAATCGTTCGACTCGCCATCTACCGCAAGAAAGGAAAATCTATTATGGCTAAAAAAGCCGATGAACCCGAAATTAAAGCCGAAGCCGTCGAAGAAACCGCGGCTGAAGTCGTCGAAACTCCGGAAACCGAAGTAAAAGAAGAAAAATTCGCGAAATCCGGAAAAAAGTCTAAGAAACATCTCGAAGAAGTTAAAGCCGAAGAAGAACGCCAAGCTCGTAAAGAGGAGCGCGCAAAAGAAGAAGCTGAAGCTGAGAAAAAGCCAAAAGGCGAAGCTCCGAAAGTCCGCCCTCTAATCGAACGCCGCGGGAAAAATTATCGCAAAGCTTTCGAGATGATTGAAAAAGGAAAAGTTTATAACCTTAAAGACGCTCTCGACCTCGCGATTAAGACTAAAGCCGTAAAATTCGACTCGACCGTCGAGGCTCATGTTCGCCTTGGCGTCGACCCGCGTCAAGCCGACCAAAACATCCGAACGACCGTCGTTCTCCCGAACGGAAACGGAAAAACCGTCCGCGTCGCTGTCTTTGCTCCGCTCGACGAAGCAAAAAAGGCGAAAGAAGCTGGTGCTGATATTGCCGAAGATGTCGAATTTCTAAAACGTCTCGAAAAGGGCGAAATCGCGTTCGACGTCTTAATTTCTACTCCGGCGTATATGCCAAAACTCGGAAAATTCGCCCGTATGCTCGGTCCTAAAGGTTTGATGCCAAATCCGAAAGCCGGAACCGTTACGACCGATATCGAAAAAGCCGTTAAAGAGGCGAAAGCCGGAAAGGTCGAATATCGCGTCGACAAACAGTCTATCGTCCATATCGGTCTCGGAAAAACCTCTTTCGGAGCGGAAAAGCTCCTCGAGAACGCGAACGTTTTCTTCGATTCTCTAAAAGCCCAAAAACCTGCGTCCCTAAAGGGTCAATACGTTAAATCCGTCTTCATCACGACGACCATGGGCCCCTCAATCCAAATCGAAAACCTATATAATTAGTTAAACCCTAATTATCTCTAAAAAGGCTCTCTGGCTTAACAGAGAGTCTTTTTCTATTGACTTTTTCGCTAATCTGTGATATAATAGAAAGATAGAGTTAATCTCTTGTATTTTTTATCTAGGAGGGATTTCTAATGTCCGAATCCAGATTGGTTTGTACGGAAAGCGATACTCTCGCGACCGCGCTGACCCAGTGCGAAGAGCAGGTCAACCGCTACCTGGCTAGCCCTGACGGCTGGGATTTCGCCATCGGAACCGGCTATGTCGTCAAAGTATTCCATCCCGACGGCCCAACTTGCTGGCCAAGGTTTCTCGTCTCTGCTACTCTCGTCCGCGAGTGCACCGAATCCGACGATAAAAAGCCGACCCATCTCGCTGACGTCTTCTGACAATCTCCCCCTGCGCCCTTAACCGGGCGCTTTTTTCTTCCTTAAAAGCATCTATGCTATACTTGGAATATGTCCAAACAAAAAACGTTCGGCCTCATTATAAGAGCAGGTCTAAAACCATTTCCGAATCGCGATGAGATTACCTGCGGAAGTTTATTGTCGGAATATTTTAGAAGCAATATCGAATTCCTACCCTCATCTTCCAATTCAAAATCTCCAGATTTCCTCATTGAACGCCTAAACCAACGCTGGGAATTAAAAACGATTTACGGCAATACTAAAAATACAATTCATCATGCTTTCGAAAGAAGCAATGGGCAATCGGAAAATCTGATTATTTCCCTAAAAAGAACGAAAATGCGCCCAAAATCCGCAATAGCCGCCATAAAACGCGAGCTAAAAATTAGCAATAAAAAGAGAATAATCCTAATATCTAAAGAAGATAAAATTGTTGTTATTAAACAATAATTATGTTAAAATAGGATTAACAACCTTGCGGTTGCTCGGGATTGAGAGAATATCGAAAGCATCCATTGGGCTCGCACGTTGCATTGGCGACTACCGCGAAAACCCGTAGGAGTAAATAGCTCCTAAAACTTTAAGAAAAAGATTTTTCTTTTGAAGCGTATGCGGCGTCCGCGCCTAAAGTACGCTTTTTTTCTTGCCTGAAAAATCCCCGCGCGGAGCGGGGAGTAAGGAGAGGTTAAGGCTGAACTGTATTTTTTAGCGGAACAATGACTATACTAGCTTCGTTAAAGCAAGCTCGCCGTTCGTAGTAATAAAGTTGACCGGTTTCTGGGTAGCGAAGAAGTTGCCACCATACTCTAGACGCTGGAATTGTTCCTTCTTCGATAACTTCGAAAATTCCCCACATCTTTGGGCTATTGGTTGTATTTTTGGTCGGTTCATCTGATTTAGCACGACATCCACATAAACCAAAAAGAACAGCGAGGACGAGAAACACAACGAAGAACTTGTCTGAAGCACCTAGACATATCCATTCCTCCTTTTTCTTGGGTTCATTAGCCCTTGACTGCGAAAAGATCTGACCAGTCGAGATCGTAAAGGTTATAATCTGAAACTGATTCGACGTAAGACTTCGGAACATAATAC
>CAYWPO010000008.1:0-16073 GCA_964460285.1 uncultured Candidatus Saccharibacteria bacterium | reverse complement strand
TACTGTTTTCGTTATACTTAATCAGCACATTAACCATCAGCCCCGTGTGATGCTCAGAATACCCCGGCCGTGTTACCTTATTCGTCTCTGCCCATCCTTCGAGACTACCGTAATAGTCAAAGACCTCTTGCTGCTCCTGTTCAGTTCGATACCCACTAAACAGCCCAATCTCTATCCCTTGCTCTCTGAGATAGAATTGTAACTCTGTGAACGCGAGATACGCTGCCCGTTCGAGTCCAGTCGGCTCTCCGTAAAGGACGTCTGCCGCGTAAACCAAGTCTCCCTGAAGCGCCCCATCATACTCCCCTCCAAACTCATACGGATTATCGTCATTCACGATAATGAGATAATCCCGTTCCGGATTCAAGAGATCAGAAACTTCTGCCGCCCGCGCCGAAGTCTTCGCTGTAAATACGAAGATCATCACGAAAGCCAACACCACAGCGACCATCAAGAAAAACTTTTTCATGCTTTCCCCTCACTTTCTAAAATCTTAAGGTCCATAAACTCGGCAAATAGTTTCAAATACTATATCATAAATCCTCCTTAGCCTCAAGCTCAACTCTCTAGCCCTCTTTACTTTTTCACTAAAGTATGATATAATAGAAAGACAGGTCTTTTCCTGAATCTCTCTAAAGGAGTGTTCTTTACTATGAAGAAAGTTGTTTCTCTGCTCATCGCTCTGTTTCTGATCTTTTCCCTGCCTGCCACTTTCTCGGAAAGCTCAATCCCCGTCGAAATCCTCGACAACCCCTACCTCGTCCTCGTCAACAAGGCAAACAAGCTCCCCGACGAATGGACTGATATGGTCAGTTTCAGCGTCGGCAAGAACTCCCTCGGCGAGCTCCATATCGTCGAAACGAAAACGCTCGAAGCTTTCGAGTCTCTCCGCGCCTACCTTCTCGAAACCGAAGGAATCCAAATCGAACTCGACAGCATCTACCGCTCTCTCGATGAGCAACAAGAAATCTGGGACGCTTGGTCTGCCGACCCCGAACTCGGTCCGGAATACTGCGAGCAATATCTCGCCCCCGTCGGCTGTTCCGAGCATCATACCGGACTCGCCATCGACGTCTTCCTGATTAAAGACGGCGAAATCATCCGCGATAACGACGCCATGATTGCCGAAACCGAAATCTTCGCCAAGGTTCATCAACACCTCGCCGAGTTCGGCTTCATCTTGCGCTATCCCCTCGGAAAAGACGCGATAACCGGCTATTCCTACGAACCGTGGCATTTCCGCTACGTCGATAACTCCAAACTCGCTGAAGCCATCACTTCCGCCGGAATTACGTTCGAAGAATACTACAACCTGCTCGAAGCAACTTTCAACTAACCTCAAAACCCCTCTCGCGAGGGGTTATTTTTCTTTTTCTGGCGGAAGCGTCTGGACGAAGTTCGAATAAATTTGAAGCAAATTTGAAGCAAATTTGAATAAAACACTCTTTTGTGATAAAATTCATGTATGGAAGATGAGCTTTCAAATCAAAAATTAGTACAAATCATTTCTAACCTCGCTAAAATGGACAGTGAGCTAGAACATGTTGAGTTTAAAGTGAATCAAGCCGACCCAGAAATGATCGCAAAGAATATCTCTGCCATTACAAATTCAATGACCCGCCGTAATTTCCCAAGAGGCTATATGATTTGGGGAATTGATAATGCTAGCCATGAGTTTGTTGGGACAAGCTTTAGACCATTTTCAGCAAAGGTCAAGAATAAAAACAAGGATAGGGAAAGCAACGAGGAACTATTAGTATGGCTATCTAAATACATTAAGCCATCTCCGAAGCTAGACGTTAGAGAACTCGAAATTGATGAGAAGAAAATCGTTATTTTTATAATTACATCAAACCCGTTAGAACTCTCAAAGTTTCGAGGTAACGCTTTTATTCGCATTGGAGCTAACACTAGACCACTTAATGAATTCCCATCCATCGAAAAAGAAGTCTGGAGCAAAATCCTTTCCAGAGAATTTGAAACAATTTCGGCAAAATCAAATTTGTCAAAAGACGAAGTTATATCTTTACTTGATTTTGACTCTTTCTATACTATGCGACAAAATAGAGTACATGTAGAACGCGGCCTTTTATTTACAGAAGCAATAAAATGTGGCATGATTAGGGACAACCAGGATACAACCTATGATATAACTAACCTTGGTGCACTGTTGTACGCCAAGAAGCTAGATGACTTTTCACAACTTTCTTCCAAAACTATGCGAGTTATTCTATATCGGGGGAACTCGAAGCTTAATTTAATAAATGAAGAACGAAGCGTAGGTGGGTATATTGTTGAATTTAATCACATACATAACTACATCATGAATAAAGTTATTTCTGAGGATACAATCGACGAAGATGGAATACGAAGAGAAAAATATCTATATCCGACTCTCACGATACGTGAGCTACTTGCCAATACAATCATCCATCAAGACCTCTCCACAAACGTTATGCACCCTATGGTAGAAATCTATTCAGATCGGATAGAATTTATCAATCCTGGTGCACCGCTAGTTCCGGAAGATCGATTTTTAGACTACCCACCTCAGACTAGAAACCAAAGAATGGCCGAGGAATTCTATAGAGTAGGACTTTGCGAAATACAGGGGTCCGGCTGGGACAAGGTTGCTATCGAGGCAAGCGAATTAAGCTTTCCCGCCCCAAAGCCAGAAGTTACTCAAGATACGACCAGAATAGTCTTAATGCAGGAAAAGACACTCGCTAATATGACGAATGAAGAGCGTATGTGGTCACTTTATACATTCGCATGCCTGCTATGGGTTAAAAAGCAGTTTCTCACAAATACTCTTGTAAGACAACTTTTTCATATTCCAGACAATAATCTCTCTATGGCTTCTACTTTATTGTCTCAGGCAGTAAAGTATGGACTTATTATCGTTTTTGACGAACAAGCTGGCACGCGCAGCCGTAAATATATGCCGAAATACGTAAACGACGCATTCTAGTATTTTTCGTGATTTGCTTTGTGGTTGCTTCAAAAACATAAACACAATTAAGAACTAACAGGGGTGATTTGCTTTGTGGTTGCTTCAAAAACATAAACACAATTAAGAACTAACAGGGGTGATTTGCTTTGTGGTTGCTTCAAAGTTATAAAGTACTAAACTTTGGTAAGGCTAGAACAAACTCAGAACATAGAAAAAATAGCCAAATTTAGGCTATTCGTTCCGTTTGGCGGAAGGAACAGGATTCGAACCTGCGAAGAGCTTGCGCCCTTACACGCTTTCCAAGCGTGCTCCTTAAACCACTCGGACATCCTTCCTTACCCCCCAATTATACCAAACCTCTCCTAAAATTTCTACCCTAATTCTCCCCGCCCCGTCTCTCGCGCTTTAACCGCCTCTCGCCGTCGTTTTTCTTCTATCGTGAAATAACCGTCATCATTCGCCTCAATCAATTCATCAAACAACTTATCTATTAGCGGTAATATTTCTCGATATTCCCTACTTTCGCTCACTACTCTCTGCCCGCCATACGTCTCATACCCCCTTCCCCCGTCAAATTCCTCCCCATCATAAGCTACCGTCCTCACCACTCTTCCCCCCTCTGTCATGAACTTAAAATCAATCTTATTCGGCGCGTCATTTGTATATCCAACCCCTCGCTCAAACCTCTGCGCGCTTTGCACTCTCTTTTTTACCCTCCAAATCGGCGTCCCTTTCTCCCTAGCTTCTCTTATTCGCTCCGTATCCTCCGCTAAAACTTTCTTCGCTTCCGCTACTCTTCGCTCAATTTCATACCTTAAAAACTCCTCTATCTCCTCCCCTCTTCCTCCCAACGCCGAATATACTCTTAGTTCATTACCATACCCAACAGCATTCGTCTGTTTCTCTCCACTAATCGCCCCCGAATTCTGTATTCTCTCCCATAAATCCCTCACCTCGTCATAACTCGCCTCTTCCCCCTTATCTCTTCGTTTCAACATTACCTCTACCTCTCCCGTCAACCTCTCCGCCTCTTGCCTCTCATACGCAGCCATCTCAATATTAATAATCGGAATCCCAAAATACGCCGCGTGCTTTTTCATCACCTCCATCCCCCGCCCACCAACCGTCACTATATAATCCGGTCGCCTCGGATTCCCCGCTTCATCAAATCTTCGTATCTGAACCTCGTTATAAATGCTTTCTCCCGACCTCCGCGCCAATTCTTCTGGCATATACGTATCATATCTCCCCAAAAAACTATCTCTCGCCTCGCCAATCGTCCGCGTCGTCGCTCCATCCCCCGCCTTAACCTGCAAAATTGAATCCGGCAACACATGGTCAAACCCATATCTATATGTAAAATACTTCCCCGTCTTCAAATTTCCCAAATTCGTCTCCGTATCAATATACGTCAGCGATATACAATCCGAATCTCCATCACTTCCATTTATTTTCATCTCGCTCTTTTTTCTGTCCCAAAGCTCCGGCTTCTTTTGTAGCTCCCCCGCCATCTTCGACCCAATCCTATTCTCATCTCCATACCCCTTAAAATCAATCGCGTGCGTCAAAAACCGAATCGGCAACCCTTTAAGATCATAAACTTTTACTTCCTTCCCCTCGACTTCAATCTCCCTCTCCGAAACCCTCTCGTCTCCGCTCGCCGCATACGCCTCAATCTCTTCCATTGGCGTTAAAGTCTCATTAAACGCTCGTTCGCTTGCCTCTTGTATTCTCTGTCGCTGGAATCTTCCGTCCACCTTTCCATACCTCAACTCTCCATCTTCTAAAATCGCTCCCATCACATCCGCCCGATATCGATCCATCCCTTCAACTAAATCTTTCTCTGACCTCCGCTTTTCTTCCGCCTCTAGCCTTTTCTTCCTTTCCTCTTCTTCCCTTTCCCTTTCTCTCTTCTCTTCTTCCTCAATCAACCTCTCTTCTTCTTCTCTCGCTTCCTCAAAAAACCTCTGCTCCTCTTCTTTATTTTTAAACTTAACTGCTCTCCCGCCAATCTCCCTTAACTCTTCTCTCCCCAAAAATTTCCTTAACTTTTCCCCAAATTTTTCTAATCTTTCCATCAATCTCCCTTTCTATTCTTCCGAATGATATTTTTCATGCACTTCTTTCAAGTGAAAATCCGTCACGTGCGTATAAATTTGCGTCGTCGCAATGTTCGCGTGTCCGAGCATCGCCTGCACCGACCGAATGTCCGCTCCGTTCATCAGTAAATCTGTCGCGAATGAATGACGCAAAGTATGCGGCGTAACGTGTTTCGTAATCCCAACCGCCCGCGCTCTTTTCTCAATAATCCGCTGAATCGACCGCGCCGTCAATCTTCGATAATTCCCCGAATTATCAACCGCCTGAAGATGTTTTGAGTTATTTAAAAACAACGCCGGTAACGAATCATGTCTCGTTGAAAGATATTCCTGAACTTTCTCCGCCGCCGCTTTTGAAATAAAAATCGGACGATCTTTACTCCCCTTCCCTCGAACAATAAACTCCCGCCGCTCTAAATTTATTGAATCGCGATTCAGTCCAACCAGTTCCGAAACCCGTAGTCCTCCTGAAAATAATAACTCTAAAATCGCCCTGTCCCGAAAATCCGACTCCGTTTCCTCCGGAATCGCCTTTATCATCTCCTCAACTTCGTCATAATGTAAAAACGTTACCTGTTTCTTAACCGCTCGCGGTAAATCAACTAGCGACGGGTCTAAACTTTTTATCTCTCTCCGCGCGAGATATTTCAAAAATCCCCTCAGCGCAATCAAATGATAACTCTGAGTTAAAACCGAAAGCCCCTCGTCTCGAATTAAATTCGTATATCTATTTAACTTTAACCTAAATTTCCTCAAAAGTTCCGGCGTAATATCTTCCGGAACTAAATCCCCCTCTTCCCCTGCCTCCGCCTTAATCTCACTCGCAATTTCCGTAAACCGCTCTAAATACCGCCCATAATTATCTGTCGTCTTCTTCGATCTCCCTTTCTCAACTTCCAAATGCTCCAAAAAATCTCGAATCAGCTTCTCGACCGTCAACCTCTCTTTATCCATAACCAAATTATATCATATTCATCAGTAAATCGCTAAAGCTAAAGATTAAAATCGCCGCGATTACTAAAAACGGCCCCATCGGAATCTCCCGCCTTTTCCTGTCTTTCCCTCTCCTTATCGGAACCATAATTATTAGCCCTAAAATATTCGCCAAGCTAAGTTCTAATAACGCTAAAAACGGCTCCCCTAAAATCAGCCCAATCGCCAAACATAAAATCCAGTCCCCTCCTCCGACCCACTTCTCCTCCGAGACTTTATATAATATATAATATATCCCCGCTAAAATCCCTATTGCTCCCCCTAATTCCAACACCGAAACCTCTCCTCGCCATACCCTAATCCCTGCGAAAATCACGCCCAAAATAACTGTCGCCCAAAGCAATTTCGTCGGCATCTCTCCCCATTTCGCGTCATAAATCGCAATTATTCCCATTGTTGTAAAAATTACAACAATCAACAAAATCTCCGCCAACACCAACCACATTTCTGACGTCGTCCCCCCTGAACTACCCCCAAGAATATTCATTCCATCTTTAAAAACTACCCTTATAAACTTATCTAAGTACTTTATTCCAATTAACCCCCCAAAAACCGCCCCTAAAACCTCAGATATTATTTCCGCTCCCCCAATTTTCTCTCCACATTTCCGACATTTCCCCCTCTGCACCACCCAACTCAAAATCGGTATATTCTCATACCACCTCAACTTCTTCCCGCATCTTAAACAAACGCTCCTCTCCCCCAACTCCTTTTTCCCCTCTGCTCTATACCTAATCCGCCACGCCTGACAACACGCAAAACTCCCCAACGCTGCTCCTACCGCTACGCAAAAAACAATAAACATAATCATATTGACTATATTATACTAAATTTGAATGAAGTTCAAGGAAGCAAGCAACACATCCGCTGGCACAGAAATTCATTCAAATTTTAGCCAATTGATGAGACTAACGAATATATCGGCAATAACGTTCCCGCAATCACAATCCCAATCAACCCCGCCATCACCACCATCAACACCGGCTCAATCATCGTCGAAATATTCGCAATTCTCTCGTCCAATTCATTCTCATATACTTCCGCCGCTTTCCCCAACATCTCGTCAATCTTCCCCGACTGCTCCCCAATATTAATCATCTGCGGCACTAACGGCAAGAAATAATCCAAATCTTTCAAAGTCTCCGATAATGCTTTCCCTGCTTTTACTTTCTCCGCCGCTTCGTTAATCTCTGTCTCTAAAACATAATTCGCCGTCGCTCGCGAAGCAATGTGCATCGCATCCAACATCGTTACACCCGTCCCCAGCAACATCTCCATCGTCCTCGCGAATCGCGTCATATATAACCTTTGGAATAAACTATTAAACATCGGCACATTCAACTTAAACTCCGCAAAAGTCCTTTTTCCCGAATCAGTTCTCGCGTAAGTCCTTAACGCCATTCCTACTAAAATCAACATCCCAATCACTACCCACCAATAATTCACAAAGAAATCACTCACCCCAACCAAGAACTGCGTAATCGCCGGTAGCTCCTTATCCATATCTTCATATAATTTTCTCACTTCCGGAACAACTTCAATCATCATAAACGCCAAAACGATAATAATAACAACAAAAATAATCGCCGGATAAACCATCGCACCCCGAATTTTAGAAATCATGCTCGCGTCCTTTTCGTCTTGCGCCGCTAGTCGCGTCAACGCTACGTCTAACGTTCCCGACATTTCACCCGCCGCCACCAACGCAATATAAAGGTCGTTAAAGACTTCCGGATGTTTTGCGAATGAATCTGCTAAGCTCTTCCCCGCCTCAACACTCGCCGAAACATCTTCAATTACCGCTTTCATCGCCTGCGTATTTGCCTGTTCTGCTGCCGTCTTTAAGCTTCTCGCCAGCGGTAACCCCGCCGCAATCAACGTCGCAAACTGCCTTGTAAAGATAATTCTGTCTTTAGTCGGTACTTTATTCTGGAGCTTCGCAAGTACCCCCTTACTTTCTTCGTTAATGCTATCTGGAATATATCCTTGCTCAATCAACAACTTCCCCGCCGCCCGCTCATTTTCTGCCTGAACCGCGCCTTTAATAACCTTTCCAGTTTTCTTCTCTGTCGCTTTATAAAGATACCGCTTCATCTTACCCTCTCAACATCCTATCTAAATCTTCTAAGTTTACCGCAAATTCTCGCGCATTATCGTAAGTTATCGTTCCCGTCTGAACTAACTTCGCCAACGTCGCGTCCATCGTCTGCATCCCTTGGCTCGCACCAGTCTGAATCATCGAATCAATTTGATGTGTCTTTCCGTCTCGAATCAACGCTCGAATCGCCGAATTCGCAATCATAATCTCTGCCGCCGCTAACCGCCCACCTCCAATCGCCGGTACTAACCTCTGCGCACAAATCGCCATTAAAATATTCGAAAGCTGCGAACGTACCTGTTGTTGTTGATGCGCCGGAAAAACGTCAATCATCCTATCAACCGACTGCGCCGCCGAATTTGTATGTAGCGTCGCAAAAACCAAATGTCCCGTCTCCGCAATCGTAATCGCCGCCGAAATCGTCTCCAAATCACGCATCTCCCCAAGCAATACTACATCCGGATCTTCGCGAAGAACCGACCTTAGCGCCGCCGAGAAAGAATAGGTATCATAATGAACTTCCCTCTGAACAATTACCGACCTTTGCGACTTATGCGTAAACTCAATCGGGTCTTCAATTGTAATAATATGAACTGCTTTCTCGCGGTTAATTTTATCAACCAACGCCGCTAACGTCGTCGACTTGCCTGAACCCGTCGGGCCAGTCACTAAAACCAACCCCCTCGGATAATCCGCAAAACTTTCTACTACGCTCGGCAGACCCAATTCCGCTACCGATTGAATCTTCGTCGGAATCAACCTAAACGCCGCCGCTAAATTACCTCGTTCATGAAACGCATTCGCCCTAAATCTCCCCAACTCCCCAAACGCAAACGAATAATCAAACTCTTTATCTTTAATCAAAGTTCGCTGTTGCGCCTCGTCCAAAGTCGAAAAAACTAAACTCTCGACCATCTTCGGATTTAGAATCGGCGCCCCCGCAATCGCCATCAACTTCCCGTCTAGCCTCAAAATCGGCGGTAGACCAACTTGAATATGTAAATCCGACGCATCACGCCTGATACATTCTTCTAATAAGCTTTCAATCCTCAACCCACTACCTTGCATAATTCAATTTTACCATAAACATTTTATTTTACGCAAGGTCGCTTGCTACCCTATCTACTTCTTTAATTGTTGTTATTCCCGAAAGCGCTTTTAACATCCCATCTTGTCGCATCGTAATCGTCCCCTTTGCTTTCGCGACTTTCATAATATCGCCCGCCGTCGCTCGCGCTACAATCAACTTCTGAATATCTTCATCCACATCAATCGCCTCATATAACCCCGCGCGTCCACCAAATCCTCCAGGCGCTTCTCTACTTTCAATCCCTTTTACCAACGTATAATTCTTCGGATTTGCTACCGGTAACCCCGCGTACCCTAAATCCTCTGACCTACTCGCGACTTCCGCCTGCGTCTTTGGTAAAACCGCCCCTAAAACCGAATTTATTTCTTTAACTTCCATTTCCGTCGCTGCATACGCTTCTCTCTTCTCCGCTACTCGTCGAACTAGCCTCTGCCCAATCACCGTATTTAACGTCGACGCGATCAAAAACGGCTCAATTCCCATATCTAAGAGACGCGGTAAAATCCCTGCCGCTGAATTTGTGTGGAGCGTCGAGAAAACTAAATGCCCCGTCAACGCCGCCTGAACCGCCAAGTTCGCCGTCTCACCATCACGAATCTCCCCGACCATCACCACGTCCGGATCTTGACGCAAAATTGACCTTAACCCCGATGCGAACGTCAATCCCGCGTCCACATTCACCTGAATCTGGTTCACGCCGTCCATCTTATACTCAACCGGATCCTCTAGCGTTACAATATTTATCGCTTCCGACTTAATTTTCTTAATCAAGGCATATAGCGTCGTCGATTTACCCGAACCCGTCGGACCCGAAGTTAAAATCATTCCGTTCGGTCGTTCAATCCCCTTTAATACCGTTCTCAATGCCCGTCCTGTCATCCCCATCTTTTCAATCTCCATCGCCGTTCCCGACTTATCGAGTAAACGAATTACGACTTGTTCCCCCCAAACTACTGGCGAAATCGCAATACGCAAATCAATCTCGTTTCCATCCACCTCAACCGTGAATTGACCGTCCTGCGGAACCCTATGTTCATCGATTTTCAAGTTCGACAAAATCTTAATCCTCGAAACCAGCGCCGGCTCAATCGCTTTCGGTAACTCCATTACTTGCCTCAAAACCCCATCAATCCTACACCTAATCACCAACGAATTTTCGAGCGGCTCAATATGAATATCTGACGCTTTCGACTTCGCCGCAAAATCCAAAATCGTATTTAACGCCTTAGAAATCGGCGAATCCTGATTGATTTGCTTAACATTCGAATTACTAGTCTTTAACTTAACTTCTTCATTCGTTTGTTTAACTGCTTTTTTAATCGAAGAAAAATCGCTCGTATATTGATTCAAGACCGCGCGAATCCCCGCTTCGCTCGCCATTACCGTTCGAATCGGTTTTTTCGTCAACGTCGCTAAATAATCTACCGCCTGAACGTTCGTTACGTCAAGCATCGCCACCGTCAATCGCTCGTCTTTCTCCATCAAAACTACCGCCATTGACCTCTCGGCAACGTCTCTCGTCAAATTCAACAAAGTCTCTTGTTCAATCTTTACATTTTTCAAATTTACATATGGTACCCCCATCACTACCGCCGTCGCGTGCGTAATTGTTTCCGCTCCCACTTTCTTTTCCGACGACAAAACCGACAAAATCGGCTGTTTCGATTTTTCGACATCCCCCCGAATCGCTCTTACTGCGTCCACATCAACCAACCCCTCATCAATCAAGAGGTTTACAACTCTATCTTGTACGTCCCTCGTCAAAAGCGCCACTTCTATTCATCCTCATAATCTTGTCTGTATTCTCTCAGTGTCCTCTCGATATCGTCTATCTCCTGGCTCGTCCCTCCCGAACCCTCCTTTTCTTCAACTTCTTTTGTTGTCGCAGCCCCACAAGCTACCCTTTCCGCCGCATCAATCTCCCCATTTTGGTCTTCATCCACGCATGTCCCCACATAAACCTCAACCGTCGGATTAATCGCATCTTCATTAAAAACTTCCGGATCCGGCTCGCTCAACTCATTCGCGCCCCCCACCTGATTCACCACATAACTGAAACTTACCTCTTTCTCACTCGGATCGCCTAAAATCGAATTCACTAAGAAAAACGCCACAATCGTCCCCAAAATCGCGATTAAAGCTGCTGTTATTAAATCTGATTTTTTCATTCTACTACCTCCGTCCCACTCGTCGTCACTTTTCCGTCTCCTTTCACTGTCTTCGTCCCCTCAACTAATCCCTGTTGCTCCGTAAAATATGCCGTCGCTCTCGCGCTTAAATCTAACTGCGCCCCGCTCCAAGTTATCGTCGCCGAATTTATTTCAAAATCTCGAATACTTTTCTCGATATTCGACAAAACTTTCTGTGTCGTATCTCCGTTCGCCTCAACCGTCAAGTTTACCTCAATCGCCCCCAATCCTTCAATTTCCGTCTCGACTACTTCCCCAGGCGACAACGATTCTGGCTTCCAGTTTGATTGTTCAAAAATCTCATCCAAGCTCGCCATCAACGCCAACTCGTTTTTATACGCCGGCAACGCGTCCGGAATTACCCTCAACGCCGAACACATCCCCAACATTTTCGTATAATATTCCCTTAACTCCGCGTTATTCTCCGCATCTTTAATCTTCGTATTCCATTCCTCATAAGTAATCTTATTACCCGTCGTCTCATCTTTACAAGTCTCTACTGTATCTCTTCCTACCGACTCCAAATCTTCATTCTGCGCCATCCTCACTAAAAGCGCGTATCTCAACGAATCTTCAACCTCATCTGCCTTAATCCCGTTCGGCTTACAATAATTCAACTCCGTCGAAGAATAAACGCCTCCTTTCGGTCTCAAACACACCCCCAAATTTTCAATCGTCTTCGAATAACCCTCAATCGCCTTATCTTTTTCTTCGACTACTTTCGTATTAAACGTAATATATTTAACTAGATAAATCGCGAAAACTAAACATACCCCTAAAGTCATTGACGCCGCCAAAATCGCCCCCAACATATTTTTCTGCGCCTTACTAATTTTCAATCGTTTTCCAATCGAAAGCGCGGTTTCTTTTGCCATTTTACTCTCCCTCCTTTACATCTTGCGCCCGCTCGCTAAACATTCCGCCAATCTGAACATAGCTATCTGTCACGTTCGTCTTCCCTGTCGGCGCAATTGCCATCATATGTTTATTACTAAACTTAAATACTTCCTCGTTCAAATAAATCACCGCATTAAATCTCAAGACTCGACTACCTCCCGATTCAACTGCATCTACCGAATCGCTAATCAAAGCCCCCTCTTCCGCCGCTAACGCGCAATCATTCGTACTTGACCACTTCATCGTCCCGCCATCCTCAATCCCGCTATAAACAATACATTTACTCTCAAAATGCGCTACTCCACTGATCGTCCCGTCCGTCTCCATCTTCTTATTACTATACCAACTAGTCGTCTGCGGCGTCCTCCAAATTATATAATTTCCTTCCGTATCGACATCCTCCCATGTCTTTCCTCCCCTGTTGCTGCTACTACTATCATTACTATTACTATTACTATTACTATTACTCTCACTTTCTTCTTCGTCCGGATTACATCCGCTCTCGCCTTTCAGCCACTTTACATAAATCCCGCCATCTACTTTCACTTTCCCATTCTCTTCCTCACGCCCTTTCGTTAACAACGCTCCATTCCCGTCCGTTTCCACAATACACCTCGTCGGAATCTCGTTCCCCTCCTCAGTTACATATCGCCCATAATCATATCTCATCAACGGAATACTCTTCGAGAACGCCTCCAAAACGCGATAATTCAATCTCGGCTCCGCTCCCGCATACGCTTGCGCATCAAACGTTAACGTCGACTCATCCAAATTCACCGATAATTCCGATAGCGTAATTCTATCTTCATTCTCGCTCGTCCCCGCTGGTAACAACGTCCCTAAAATATTAAATACTCTCGACAATAACTTTTTATTCCCCCCAATCGTATTTAATTTTTTCAACTGGCTTTCAATCGTCAACAGCTCGTCTAACCCATCATATTCATCCAACACTTTCGACATCGAATCTAACGACGCATCTTGCGACGACATCTTAATATTTTGCCCCGTCCAAACCATAAACAGCAACAAAACTATCCCGACCGCTACCGCCGCTACTAAAATACATAAGAAATACACTAAATTTCTCGTCTTCTGCGCGCGAATCAACTCCGCTTTAACGTCTGGAACTAAGTTAATCTCAAACATTACCTATCATTACTCCTTTCCGCCAATCCAATCGCTACCGCAAACTCGCTCGCTACCGCTAATAACGCCTGCTGCTGCTCCGGCGTTACTCGGACTAACTGCCAAGGATTCCCCTGAACCGTCGGTACATCCGTCTTCGCCTCAATATATTCCGCAATAAACGGAATTGTCGCCGCAAATCCTGACAGAACAATCCCCCCAACTTTCACATTCGTATATTTCCCCTGGAAGAACATTACCGACTTCGACAGCTCGCTCGCAAACGCCTCCAACGTCGAATCTAACGCCTTAAATACCTGCCCCTCAATCTTATCCTGCGCCAATCCAAACTTCAAAATAAACTGCCTTGCCTGATCCTCCCTCACCGAAAGCGACCCTGCTACCGTCTTAATCAACGCCTCAAACCCCCCTGGAATCGAACGCACCAATCTCGGCGCTCCTTGATAAGTTACAATCAAATCCGTTGACCTCTCCCCCAAATCAACAATCATCCTCGCATCCGTCACCCCAATCGGCTGTAAACTCCGCGCTACCGCAATCGGCTCCGGCTCAAATGCCACCACATTCAACCCCATCCCTTCAATAAAATTCAACTGTCGCTCCGCATAATCTATCGCCGTCGAAGAAACTAAAATCTCCGCTTTTGTCGGGTCATTCGGACTCTGCCCTAAAACAATAAAATCCGCTTTCGCCTCATCCACCGCCATCGGAATATATTGATCAAGCTGATATTTAATCGTCTTTTCTAGCATTTTCGGGTCTTGATTATCGACATTCACTACCGTCGTAAACGTATTTCGCGCCGGCAGACCAATCGCCACATTTTTCGTTTTAATCTGCGCCGAATTTATTGCGTCCAGAACAATTCCCTGAAGTTTCTGTCGCCCCAGCTCGCTCGTATCTTGCATTGTTTTTTCGTCGACTGGGACATAGGCATATTTCTGTAACCCCCAACCCTTCTGCGCATCGCCACTTAGCTGTACGATTCTAATCGAGGTCGTCCCCATATCTATCGCGAAAAAGTCGCCCACTCCATGCAATAATTTCATATTATATATTATAAACATCAAGCCAAAAAAAACAACCCCCTTGTGGTTATTTTTTCGCTAGTTTCAACCAATAAAATCTCTCTTGATTCCCGTTCTTTCCTCGGACCTCGTTATCTCGCTTTTTCAAAATCAAAAAACCGTTCCTAAGAATCCAACTCTCAAATCTCCCCATAATCTCTCGCCTAATTTTTTCATTTTTCACTACCCCCTTATTTAGCTCCTCCGCTCTCGCCTCAAATTGCGGTTTAAGCATCACTAAAAAGTCCGTTTCAAAACGTGCTAGCTTCATTTTAGCATAAGCGAGAACTTTTGTCAAGGATACAAACGAAACGTCCGCCAAAATCACCTCTATCTTTTCCTCTGTCAAAAAATCAAATATATCTGTTTTTTCGTATAACTCAATTTTCGGATTAAACCTTAGTGGCGCTTTCATCTGTCGCGTCCCCTTTTCGACTGCCACGACTTTCTTCGCCCCCCTTAAAATCGCATACTCCGTAAACCCTCCCGTCGAGCTCCCGATATCTAAAACCGTCTTCCCCCGAAAATCAAACGAAATAAACTCGCAAAAATCCGCGAGTTTATTTTCCGCTCTTGAAACGACTTTATTTCTTGCGTTCTCTATACGCATACGTCTCCGTATCGATCGAAACGACATCTCCGACTTTAATGAACGCCGGAACTTTAACAACTACCCCCGTCTCTAACGTCGCGTCTTTCATTACCGACGTCGATGTATCCCCCTTAACTGCCGTCTCGGTATATGTTACTTCAAGCCAAAGATTCTTCGGAAGAACGAGGTTAATCGGCGTCCCGTTATAAAACTGAATCTCCATCTCATCCCCGTCTTTCATAAAATCTTTCGCGTCCCCGACCATCTCCGCTAACAGCTCATACTGTTCAAAACTCTCCGGATCCATAAAATAAAACTTTTCATCATCCTTATAGAGATACTGAACTTTTTTCGTCGTCACTTCCGCCGGCTCAATTTTCTCCTGCCCCTTAAACGTCTTCGGAAGTAGCGCGCCCGTAATCAGGTTTTTAACCTTAACGTTCACAATCGACCCCCCTCGCCCCATCACCTTTTGCGAATACTCAACTACCTTATACGGCTGCCCGTCGAGCGTAATCAGCACATTTTTCTTTAAATCAGTTGGACCATACATATCTTTACCCCTTTTTAAAGTTTAATTTGAAGCGACAAATGGCAACAACGCTAAATGTCGCGCTCTCTTAACGGCAACCGCCAACTGTCTCTGTTGTTTCGCAGTCAACCCCGTCTTCGCGCTTGCTTCAATCCGTCCATACGGATCCAAAAACTTCTGCAACGTCTTCACGTCGCGATAGTCAAAATATAAATTTGAATCTACCTTAATTCTTCTCATTTTTAATAATTTTTCCTAAATTTAATAATTTATTACACTTTTAATAATAAATTAGATTTTTAATAACTAGAATGGGATTTCAGACAAATCAATTTCTTCGTCCGCCGAATCATTCCCCTCTTCTACCGGCGCTTCGTCCGCTCCCCCTCCGTTCCCCCCATACGTATTCCCCCC
>CAYWPO010000007.1:0-18737 GCA_964460285.1 uncultured Candidatus Saccharibacteria bacterium | reverse complement strand
ACCTAAAAAAACTCATTCGTTATCTTGAAGGTAATCGAAAAACTTTAATCAAAGAATTAAAAACCGAGATGGAATATGAATCTAATCGCGAAAATTTTGAACGCGCCGCAAAACTGCGTAATGAGTATCTCGGACTTTTAGGTTTAACTAATAAAATCGTTTTTTCTGATAAAGAATTTCTCGATATCTCCTCCGACCGCGCCCTAAAAGAGCTTCAAAAGCTCCTTCATCTCGAAACCCCTCCGAAGCGCATTGAGGGCTATGATATTTCTCACCAATCTGGAACTAACGTCGTTGGGTCGATGGTAGTTTTTGTTAATGGCGCATCTGACCGTTCCGAATATCGTAAGTTTAAGCTCCAGACTCAAACCAATAATGATACTAAAAGTTTAACTGAGGTTATTTCTCGCCGTTTTAAGCATTCCGAATGGGACTTTCCTGATTTAATTGTTCTTGATGGCGGAATTCCTCAAGTTTCCGCGGTTAAAGACCTTCTTCAAAAACATAATCTCTCTATTCCGCTTCTCGGCCGCGATAAATCCGGTAATCATTCTAAATCCGCTTCCGTTAAAATTATTCTCCCGAAAGATGACGGCTATCGCCTCGTTACTCTCCGTCATGATTCTCATGTCTCCCGTCTTATCGCTCGTATTGACGAAGAGTCTCACCGTTTCGCGATTGCTTACCATACTCTCCTCAAACGCAAAGAACTCTTGAAATAACTCCGAGCTCTTGCCTTTTTCCTAATCTAGTCTTATAATATATCGTATATGGATTTAGGCTCAGTTTTTCAAACATCAATTTTAATCTCGGCGATTCTAGTTATCTTGCTCGTCCTGCTTCAACAGCGCGGCGCTTCGCTCGGCGCGGGGCTTGGCGGCTCTGGTGAACTTTTTACAACTCGTCGCGGGCTTGATAAATCCCTCTTTAACGCAACTATCATCTTTATCGTCATCTTTATTCTCTCGATTTTAGGACTTATCTTAATCCCATCATAATATGAGTATCTTCAGAAAAAAGCGTGGGCAAACTTTATCGACTCGTCTTTCTCGCTTCTCTAAAAAAGCAGGCGTTCTTAGTGAGCGCCATCTTAAAGAAAACTTCCTCTCTCGTTTGTCTCACGTCTCCGACGTCCGCCTCTTTGTTCTAGAATGGGGCTTACTTGTCTTTACTTTGTTCATGCTCGCCCTAACGCAGACTTTCTGGTATTCCGAGTCATATTCTTTTTCCTCGTTTACTTCTGGCGGAACTTATACCGAAGCAACTCTCGGAAAAGTCAGTTCGCTTAACCCGCTTTTTTCTTCGACTAATTCCGAAAAAACTCTTTCTAAACTTCTTTTCTCTTCTTTAACTTCTATTGATACTTCCGGTAAAATCGGTAACGATTTAGCGAAGTCCGTTCGCTCCGACGCAAGTGGAAAAATTTGGACAGTTAAACTTCGCGACGACTTAAAATGGTCTGACGGCGAGCCTCTAACTAATTCTGATGTTATCTTTACCGTTAATTTACTTAGAAACCCTTCTGTCGTTTCGAATTATTCTTCAAATCTTTCCGGCGTCAGTGTCGAAGAGTCGGACAGCGGTGAAATTATTTTTACCCTAAAGTCAAGTTACGCCGACTTTAACTCCGTTCTTAATTTCCCAATTCTCCCAGAGCACTCTCTCGCTTCTGTTGAACCGGCGCGTCTGCTCGAATCAACTTTTTCGACCGAACCGGTTTCCTCCGGACCCTTTACCTATACCGCGACTCAAAATCTTGGAACCAACGGCGAGGCTATCGTTTATCTTTCCGCGAATAAGTTTTATCATAAAAATACCCCGAAGCTAAATAGTTTCGTCATTCACGCTTACCCAACGCTTGAAGAACTTAAACTCGCGATAGGAACTGGGAATATCTCCGCTACCGCCGAGCTTCTTCCGACCGATGCTGAAGATGTTTCCTCGAAACTTATTTATGAAAAACAAACCGCGATTAACTCCGGCGCTTTCGCTTTCCTCAACGTAAAAAGCGAGATTTTGAGTAATAAAGATTTGCGCAAGGCAATTCAAAAGGGAATCGACCTAGACGAAATCAGAAGCCTAGTTGGCGACGAGCCTTCGCTTAACTATCCAATTCTCAAGTCCCAAATCAATCTTTCCGAATGGCCTAGCCTCCCCGAACGAAACCTCGACGAAGCTCGCGAAACTATTAAGAACGCTAATTTGGGCGACGCAACTTTAAACCTTGTTACGATTTCGACCGGCTATTTCCCGACTCTTGCGGAAGATTTCGCTGCTCAACTTGAAGATTTGGGTTTTAAGGTTAATAAAACTATTTTCGACCCAGGTCAAGATTTTATCGTTAATGTTATTGCTCCTCGTAGCTACGATATTTTATTATACGAAGTTGAACTTGGCGCTACTCCAGATCTTCTTGCTTATTACCATTCTTCTCAGGCTACTCAAAGTGGACTTAACCTTTCTAATTATAGTAATTCTCTCGTTGATGATTTAATTCTCGGTGCGCGCGAAAGTAACGATTTAACTCTTCGCGAAAATAAATATATTAGCTTCTTAAAACATTGGATTGATGATGTTCCTGCCATCGGACTTTATCAAGTCAATATGAGCTATTATTTCAATAAGAACGTTAAAACTTTTTCCGAAGAAAATACTTTAACTTCCCCGACCGATCGTTTTTCTGATGTAATATATTGGGCGGTCGAAAAAACGATTAAAAATCGGACTCCCTAAAATTAAAAAGTATGATATAATATATTTAGCTTCTTGCTGAAGTTTAACATTTTGCGCGCGTGGTGGAATTGGTAGACACGCTACCTTGAGGTGGTAGTGGCGATTTTAAAGCTGTGCTAGTTCGAGTCTAGTCGCGCGCACCAACTCTTGACAGAACGCCTTTTTATGGCGTTATTTTTTTCTTACAATTTTTCGCTTCACTTTATTTAATAATAATTTTTTCTTATTTAAAACTAACTTAAATCCTCCGATATATTCTTCCGTATACCCGCCTAGCCCATTCTTAAAATATAATAACGGGTTTTCTGGCGAAAAGTCCCCCTCCATCCCATAAAGGTTTAACCTCGTAATCCCGCGTTTTAGGCATTCTTCGATATTAAACCCTTTAATCGCCGTCGAGCCGTTATAATGTTTGTTTTTCTCAATCGTCCCCGCAACGAACGCCACCATCTCGTTTGGATGAATAATATCGACTTCGCTCGAAACCAACTCGCCGTTATCTTTTCGCCTCGCCTCAACAAAAATCACTTCCTCTCCGAACGCATCCCATAAATCCTCAAAATATTTTACTTTTCGTGTATGAACTCCGTTCCGACGGTCGCTTTCTTCTAGCGCCGTTAACCATTCTTTTAGCTCCGTTTTCTCTTTTAAAACTTTAATTTCTAATTCGCGTTGAGTTTTGTGTAACTTTTTTCGCGTACTTGCGTTCATCGAAAGCTCCGCCTCGCGAAAATCTTTCATTCCCGAAAGGTCTTTAATAAACATCCATCTATTCGCTTTATTTTCGATTTTTGTTGTAAAACCCTCGTGAGCGAATTTATGTTTTTTAAACAATTCAAAAATCTCGGAGCAATCAAACTTTTCGATATAACTTCCGTCCATTTTTCTCGTCCCGAAAACTACTGGCGGAAAAATCTCCAGTTTAATAAACTTTTTTTCGCGTGCGAATTTTTTAAACTCGCCAAGAAAGAAATCTAATAATTCTAAATTTTCATAATCAAGTATCGGACCGACCTGAATCCACGCTTCTCCGTTTCGCTCGACAACTAACCCCGCCGCCAAAACTTTTTTCTTTTCCTTAATGCCAACAAGGTAAGTTTTAAACCCCATCTTTTCTCGCAATTCTGCTCGTTGAACCGACTGAAAAAAGTTCCCGTATTTATTTTTACGCTCGAACTCCTTAAACTCTTGTTTTTCTAAAGTTGTAAAAAACATCACTGTAAATCCCTCTGTTCTGCTGGCTTTAATTTTTTAATATAGATTTTTCCTAACGTATCTAACGGCGCGATAAATGTTCCGATAAACTCCTCGACTTTTCCGTTAAAACCTTGTTTAAATTTAAAAACACCATTTTCCGGATCAGGATGCGTCCCCCAAAAATTATATTTCAAAAACCCGTTTTTATAAGTATATTTTATCATCGCCCATTGAATTAAGTGTGGTCCGCCTAATTTTTTATATTCTCTCTTCATTCCGCTCGAAAGATAAATTACTTCGTCTCCATAAAGTAAGAAAAATCCCGTCGCAATCGGCGTCCCGTCCGGCAGCTCCGCAATTACTGCCGTCGCCTTTTCTTTAAAGTTTTCTTTTAATTCTTTGTAAAAGTTTACGTCTCGTGGAACAAAACCGTGTACTGTCCCCGCTTCCTTAACTAAATCATATAACATATTATATTCATCAACGTCCAGTTCTCTTAATCTTAAATCGAATCGTTCCGTCGCGTATTTTACGGTATAACGATGATTTTTATGTAATGTTCTAAATAAAATCTTTTCCGCTTCTGCGTCGAGGGTATTATCTAAAACATTATAGCTCCGTTCACTTTCCGCTAGAGAAACTTTCGGTAAATTTTCTATTTCGGAAAAATTAATTGTATAAATCCACTTTACCTGTTCATATTCTCCGAGATATTTAAACTTAGCTTTTTCTAATTTTTCCTTAAAATCTTTCGGCGCGTCGGGGACAAGTAGGCTCGGCGAAATTTGTAAAATAATTCCATTTTTTTCTTTTAAGAACTTTTTCGTTTCATTTAAAAATTCGGTTAAAACGTCTGTTCCGAGTTTAAAATCCATCACCGGTCCACGCGACATCGTAAAAAACTTTTTCCCGTATTTTTTATAAATTACGCTAGTAAGTCCCGCAACTAAAATTTTCTTATTCTCAACTAATCCTAAAAGATACGCTTCTCGTCCAGTTTTTTTATATCGCCGAAACATTTCCAAGCTCTGCATATAATTTTTTGTCGGGGAACTAAGCGTAAATTTCGTAAACTCGTCTTCAGAGATTTCGCGGAAGATTCTATTCATAAATATTATTTTAACATAATTTTTAAAAAATAAACGTCTTGACGCGCCGGAAACAGTCCTATAAAATAAATATAAGCCAAATAAGGTAAATTGGGAGAATAAATGAGAAAGTCCACTAAACTCGTTTTAGCTTTAGGTTCTCTCGTCGGACTAAGTGCCGCGATTCTTCCGTCTGCGACTTTTGCTTCAACAACTGTAACGACCGTAGGAAATACCGTTACCCTTGCTCTCGACGGAATTCTTGCTTTAACCGTTGTCGATATGACCTCGCCCAGCTCGAACGCCTCCGCGAATATGGGAACCGGAACTTATACTGGAACTCTTGATTATGCTTCAACTGATTCCCAATTTGGTCAAACTACTTTCCGTGTTACCTGTAATTATCTTACCGGGGCTAATGCTAACGACGCTTGCTCGAATGGCTGGACCGTAACCGCCGAAGCCGCGAATAAAGCAACGATTAGCGGGACTGATTACGCGACCATGGAGCCGAGTAATAATAGTAACCCCGCGAAAATTTATTCTAAAGAAACTACTCTTTCCTCGTCGAACTCAACTTGGTTGATGAAAGTTGCCGGTAGTACTAACGCTCTCGGAGTCGGAACCTCCGCGACTTACGCGACTAACTATAATAATCTTTACCTCGTTCCCGCTAAAGATCATCCTACCGCTGTTGCGACCGGAAATACTTTCCAAACCGTTAGCTCCGTCGCCAACACCTACGTCGGCGAACAAGATTTTATCGTTACTTACGGAATCTCTGCGGGTGGTGGAACCCCAGCCGATACTTATACCGGCGAAATTACTTACACCCTTTCGCTTAACGCCGCTAACTAAAAATGGAAAGTAATTCTGCTTCGATTGGCGTCTCGACCGGCGCTCAAACTCTCTCTCTTTCTCCCAGCGAAACCTATACTGGGAGTTTTGATATTATTAATACTAGCCATAGTAACTCCATAAAATATGAAGTTTTGGTTGCGCCGTATAGTGTTAACGATATAACTTATAGTGCAAACTTTACCGATTATGATGACTATAATCAAATCGTTGACTGGATTAGCTTAGACGAAACGAGCGGAGAACTAGGGAAAAGCGAGCGTAAAACCATCAATTTTAAGATTGAAGTTCCGGAGAACGCTCCAGGGGGCGGTCAATACGCGAGTTTTCTTGTTCGGATGGTTTATGACGAAAGTGAAAAAGAAAACCTCTCCCTCTCCTCTAAGAGTCAAGTCGCCTCTCTTCTTTACGCCTCCGTCGCCGGTGAAACCGTTAAAACCGCTGAGGTTCTTGAAAATAATATCAACTTCATCAATCTCGATCGTCCAATTTTCTTTTCTTCCGTAATTGAGAATACCGGAAATATTCATCTTTCCGCGAATTATGTCTTTCGCGTCTTTCCACTTTTTTCTAACGAAGAACTTTTTTCTAACGAAGACAACCCGAGCTCAAGTACTCTCCTTCCAGAGACCGTTTATTATTCCGAGAAAACTTGGGGAGAAACCCCGAAACTTGGCATCTTTCGCGTTGTTCAAGAAATTTCTGTCGCCGACGCCGAAAGCGTTCGCGAACAAGTTGTTTTTGTTTGTCCGACTTGGTTCTTGTTTTTATGTTTATTATTTATTTTTTCGATGATCCTTTGGTTTGTAACCCGAATTCGCGAACATAAAAATATCATTAAAGAATTTTAATAAAAAGCCTTGACTTTAAGAACCATAAGCGTATAATAAAAGATACAAAAGGTCATAAATAAAAATATAAAATTTTAACACACAAATAAAAAGGAAAAACGATGGTTAAAACTTCTAAAATTATTGCTACGCTCGGCGTTGCCGCAGGGTTAGGAATTGCTCTTCTTCCTGTCGCGTCTCACGCTACTGATCCTATCGATACGACCGACGGAACTACGGTTACGGTTAATGTTGCTGATACGATTGCTGTCGCCGTTGAAGCTTCTGACGTCCACTACACTACTGGTAGCGCAATCGTAGTTGACAGTACTAATGAATTCAAGAACGAAGATGGTCTATATCACGATGTTCATGTTTCGGGAACTACGTATAATGACTACACTCTCACCATGTATGAAAGTGCTAACGATGGCGCATTAAAACACGTTTCTGCTAATGCTACCATTCCTACGTTTACCACTGCCGTTGATAATCTAGCCGAAGGCACTTGGGGTATGAAATACTCTGGCAAGAACGACACTACTTATAGCAGCAAATGGAACGGAGTAGGAACTCAATCTAGCCCAGCTACGATTTATAGCGCTTCTTCTACTAAGCATACGACTAACTATAACGATATCTTCAAGGTTAAATATGGTGTCTATGCCGCCGAGAATCAGTTAGCTGGTCAATATACTGCCACCATCGTTTACTCTGCGACTGCTGCCGCTTCTATCTAATTTAGCCTAGAAGTAAAACTAAAAACAACCGCAAAAAGCGGTTGTTTTTTTACCTTTGCTCATATATAATAAATCGTAGAAAAATTAGGAGGTATGTTTTGAAAAAGTTTAAGAAAATCGTTTTATTGTCTATTATCGCTTGTTCTGTCGCGTTTGTTTTTTATTCTAGGCAAGTCTCCGCAAAAGAAAATACATTCGGTATTCAAATCGCCCCGTCAATCCAACAAACCGGTGCTATTGACCCAGGAAGAACATATCGCAATAAACTTTCCGTAACCAATAACGAAGACGAGCCTATCGAACTTGAAATGGTTGTCGAGCCGTATTCTGTCGAAAACGGTAGTTATACTCCAAATTACTCTAAGAAAACCGCCTTTACTGAAATCGTTAACTGGATAGAGTTCGATGATTACGAAACTCATCTCGAACCGGGCGAGACAACAGAAGTTGATTATACCGTTAAGATTCCGAGCAACACTCACGGTGGCGGTCAATACGCTGTTCTCTTTGCTCAGGCTACAAAAACTAGCAACAACGAAAATAGCATCCAAGCAATCGCTCGTAGCGGGACCGTTCTCTTCGCAAAAGTTAACGGCGACATCATCGAAAAAGGGAAAATCGTTGACATTAAAACCGATACTTTTCTTCTTGCGCCGCCTATTAACGCGAGCGTCAAGTTAACTAATACTGGAAATATTGATACAACCGCAAAAATTACCGTTGATATTGAAAACGCGATTACTGGCGAGAAAATTTATTCAAACGCCGATAGTCCTCGCGAGTCGTCTCTTCTGCCTGAAACCGAAAAAGATGTCAATCTTCGCTTCGATAATGTCCTTCGTCTTGGCGTTATGCGCCTAACTATGCGGATTGAATATCTTGATGATACCCAAGTCATTAACCGAATTGTTATTATCTGCCCAATTTGGTTCATCATCATTTTCGTCGCTATCATCCTTATCATTGTCGCTCGGATTATGATTAAAAAACGCGAAAATTCGAAAAAACGTTCGGCTTCTCGCGGTTTCGATAAGCCGTCAGAAAAGTTTAATATTGGAGGATAAAAGTCGAAGATGAGAAAAATTTTTACCGCTCTCGTCGTTAGTTTAATCGGAATTTTCAGTTTTTCCGGAAACGTTTTTGCGGAAGGTGCCGCTATGAAAATTTCTCCTGTCGCGAATAGCTTTAATATTAAAGCTAGCGATGTTCAAAATTACACTTTTTCAATTGAAAACTCCGGAAGCGAAGAATATTCATTTAGACTTTATACCGCGCCGTATAACGTTACTGATGATGATTATTCTAACGAATTTACGACCGAAACGAATTATAGCCAGATTACTCGCTGGATTACGTTCCAAGACGATTCTGGCAGTTTCGTCACTAACCCTATCTATTCAGTTGCGCCAGGCGAGAAGAAAACTATCGTCTATCGAATTACTGTTCCGGATGATATTCCCGAGGGCGGTCAATACGCAACGATCATGGCAGAAACAATCCCTAACAGTTCGACGTCCGAAGCAAATACTATGTCCATCGATACTGTTACTCGCGTCGGCTTAATTCTCATCGGCCACGGTTCCGGCTCAACTGATAATATTGCCGAAATTGTCGACTATAAATTAACCGGCTTCTTTACTCGTAGTGAAGTCGAGGCTTCTGCTGTCGTCAAAAATACGGGTAATACTGACTTTTCTGCGACCTATACTTTAACCGCGAAAAGTATTTTTGGAAAAACTTTATATACCAATTCTGATAGTTTTGTTATTTTACCCGAGACTCAGAGACGTTTCTCAACGACCTGGAACGATACGCCGATGTTTGGGATTTTTAACGTTAGTTTTACTGTTAAAGCTCTTGATGCTGAAAAAGTTGAGTCTCATATCATTTTAATCTTGCCGATTTTCGTTGTCGTTATTGCGCTTTTGCTATTGACAAGCATTATTATTTGGACTATAATCCTCTTTAGGAAGCGTAAAGAACGTAGTTCTCGATTAGTTGTGTAGAGAGTCGAGAAGTTCGTTCCTTCCGAAATAAAAACTAAAAATAAAGCGAGTGTAGAGTTATGAAAAACGCTAAAAAACGATTTTTAGGGCTCGTTAGTCTTTTGCTAGTCGCCATAATGACTATCGTTGCTCTTTATATGCCGTCGCCGGATGCCGCCGCTACGTCATCCCATACGGATACCATAGTAGTAAGGGTCTATGATTCTTACCCGGAGATTGTTTTTACTTCTCCTGAAAATGGCCATGTCCAAACTAACCCTCTTTTTAAGTTCCACCTAGATTATGAAAATTCTTCCGAAATTAAGCTAACCTTAAAATATTACGCAATTAACGACGTTACCGGCGAAATTACCAAAGTCGAAATCCCGATGAGCGAAATTATTCCTCAGGATTTAGATGCTAGCTTAGAAATTGCTTCGGGTAGCTTCGAGTATGATTTTAACCTCGCGACTTGTACTGTCGGTTATCTTGGCGCTGAATACGTTCTTCCTAGTTGTCAAAAAACTCGCGCCGGCGGACTCCAACTTGCGGCAGCCAATCTCCCGATTGATGACGAGAAATTAACTTATAATCATTATTATCTTCACGCCGAAACATCTAGCCCAGTTGGCTATGACGAAGATGATATCGAGTTCTTTTATGTCCCCGCTATTGTCCGCGTAGTTGGAACTGACGAAAATAATAATCCGATTCTCGAAGTCGAGTTCGACGACGGAGTTTCCGGTACGGAGTTTGATATTTATGACGAAAACGGTAATAAAATCAACGATGAACCGTTTTATGTCGCGAACGACAATAAAGATAATGATGAATATGTCGCCGGAAAGAAAACCTTTACGCTTGATCTCGGAAGTTATGGCGCGAAGACTGGAAAGTATTTAGTTAAACTTACTGCTTTTGACGAAAATGGTGAAGAAATTATCGCGCCTTATGATCAGCTTATCGAAGGGAAATATGACGCCGTAGTTATCGATTATGAAGCTCCGGAGGCTCCAGAAGTTCCTGATACCGGTCGCTTCCTTTCCTCGCTTAATATCTCTACCGAAGATTATGTCATAACTAGTGTAATCGCCTTTATTACCGTCGGGATTATTATCTTAATGTTTACAACAAGAAAAGTTAAAAAAGATTACCGAAAGAATCTAAAACGACGTTAGTCTAACTCTAAATCAAAAACGGACGCTCAAAACTGCGAGGGCGTCCGTTTTTACGTAAAAAGTTCGTACTTTACAAAATTCTTGAATAGAGTTAAAATAAGAAAGTCTATTTATAGATATGGGCGGCTAGCTCAGTTGGCTAGAGCGTTTCTTTGACGTAGAAAAGGTCAGGAGTTCGAATCTCTTGTCGCCCACCAACTAGGGGTCGGTAGCTCAGCTGGTTAGAGCACGGGCCTTTTAAGCCCGGTGTCGAGGGTTCGAGCCCCTCCCGACTCACCAATTTAGAAAAATCAATAAGTCCTCCTAAAAGGGCTTATTTTTTTGCTATATTTTTTATTCGGCTTATGCTAAAATAAACTTATGGCTACTAAAAAATCTACTTCAAAAACTGCGAAAAAAACTAAAACTTTAAAATCAACTAAATCCGCCCCTAAAAAACCTGCTCCGAAAAAGTCAGAATATTGTCACGTCTCTCATTTTGTCGGCGGAACAATTATTCTCGCTGGAATTATAATTTTGGCCGCAATGATTTGTAGTATTATTTGTTTCTGTTTCCCGAAATCTTCTCCGTCGGACGCAGAAAAATTTTCCGCGGAATATTCGAACGTCGAAAAAGATAATCTTTTCGTTTATCGAACCGGCGAAGAAATTATCGACATCTTAGAGCATGGAACCGGCGTCATCTTTCTCGGTTTTCCGAGCTGTCCGTGGTGCCAGGCTTATGCTCCGATGCTAAATTCCGTCGCTAAAGAAGCTAGTATTACAGAAATTTATTATCATAATACCTATGACGACTGGAAAAATAATACTGCCGAATATCAAAAAATTACCGAAATCCTAAGTTCTAACCTCCAATACGACGATAATGGGAATCGTCATCTTTACGTCCCCGATACAGTTTTCGTCAAAGACGGCGTTATTATCGGTAACGATTTTGAAACCTCGAAAGATACTGAAGGTGCTGATGCCCCGGAAGATTATTGGACTGAAGAACGAGTCGCGGCCTTTAGAACTCGAATCACTAATTATCTCGCCGAACTAAAATAAGTTTTGTTTAGCTCTTGCTTTTTACCGCTAAAAGTGGTAAAATAAAAATTCTATGAACAAAGAAAAAATCAGAAACGTTGCGATTATTGCGCATGTTGATCACGGAAAAACGACTCTTGTTGACGGGCTTTTAAAACAGTCGAATACTTTTCGCGATAACCAAGCCGAAATGTCTCAGACCTTAATCATGGACAGTATGGATCAGGAGCATGAACGCGGAATTACGATTACTGCAAAACAAACCGCAGTTTTCTATAACGGTTATAAAATCAATATCATTGATACTCCGGGTCATGCTGACTTTTCTGGCGAAGTCGAACGTACGCTCAACATGGCGGACGGCGTTCTCCTCATTGTCGATGCTCAAGAGGGTCCGATGCCTCAGACGAAATTCGTCCTTAAAAAAGCTCTCGACCTCAAGCTAAAACCCGTCGTCGTTATCAATAAAATCGATAAGCCTGCCGCTCGTATCGAAGAAGTTAAAGACGAAATTTCTGATTTGTTCCTCGAGCTTGCGACCGACGAGTCGCAGCTCAACTATCCAATTTATTATGCCATCGCTCGCGACGGTCGCGCCGGAAAAACGACTGATCTCGACGATAACCTTAACGTAATTTTTGAATCAATTATCAATGATATTCCCGCCCCGTTTGTTGACGAAAACGAGGGTAAGGGCGCCCAACTTCTTGTTGCCGCTCTCGCCGCTGATAATTATCTCGGAAAGTATGCCATCGGTAAGATTCATCGCGGAAAGCTTAAAAAAGGCGAAACGGTTAAATTGCTTCAAAAGTCCCAAACTCTCTCCGCTAAAATCGAAAAACTCTTTACTTATCGCGGTCTCGGAAAAGAAGAAGTTAGTGAAGCCGTTGCTGGCGATATCGTCGCTTTAACTGGAATCGAAAAAGCCAATATTGGCGATACGATTGCGACTGGCGAAAATCCCGAGGCTCTTCCGACTATTGAGATCGAACCGCCGACTCTCTCGATTTATATTGGTCCAAATACTTCGCCTTTGAAAGGGAAAGAGGGCGAGTTCACGACTTCTCGCCAAATCGCCGAACGTCTTGAAAAAGAGCTCGAAACCAATATCGCCCTTAAAATTACTCCTGACGGTCTTGGCTATAAAGTTTCCGGCCGCGGTGAGCTTCATCTCTCTGTTTTAATCGAGACAATGCGTCGCGAGGGTTATGAGCTCGAAGCTGGTCGCCCAGAAGTCGTTTATAAAATTATTGACGGTATTAAACAGGAGCCAGTCGAATCGTTAACTATCGAAGTTGACTCGCCGTTTGTTGGCGCCGTCTCTCAGGAACTCGGAATTAGAAAAGCTGATCTTGTCTCCCAGGAACTTACTTCCGCCGGAACAACCCGTTTTACTTACAACATTACTACCGCCGCCCTTATCGGTCTCCGCAATAATCTCCTAACCGCGACTAAAGGAACAGTCATTATGTCCTCTATTCCGAAAGGTTATCAACCCGTCGATTCTAAATATAAGCCCGAACGTAACGGCGCCCTAATTTCCTTTGAATCTGGAACTTCAACCGCCTATGCTCTCGACGCCGCCCAGGCTCGCGGCATCCTTTTCATCCCGCCTCAAGTCCCCGTTTACCAGGGTATGATTGTTGGTCTTTCGAATAAAAAAGATGATATCGACATCAACATCTGTCGCGAGAAACAGCTTACTAATATGCGCACTCACGCTTCCGACGGCGCTATCCAACTCACCCCTCATACTCAACTTTCTCTTGAACAATGTCTCGATTTTCTCCTCGACGATGAACTTCTTGAAGTTACTCCGAAATCCCTCCGTCTCCGTAAACGTCAGCTCGACCCAATTAAACGCAAACGCGAGAACCGCGCCTAACCCTTATTGACAAATAACCATAAGTGTGATAAAATAGGGTTAAGACTTGAAAAAGCCAAGCTTTTTTGATTCTCGAATTTTAAGGAAAGAGGTGTTAAAGGTGCGACTGGTGAACTTTTTCGCTCGGATGTCAATTACGCGCTACAATAAGTCCCGCCCTGCCCGCTACCTGTTTCGGAAGCTCTACCAGTTCTGCTCGATGCTTTACTGTCTGTTCTCCCCGCTTCATCACCGTAATCTCTCGATGATGAGAAACGGCGAGATTCTTGATACCTACCCCTGGCCGTATAACGACCCGCTGTTTGCGAACTGGTTTGAATCGGATGAGCATAACGACTACTCGCTCATTCCCGACCCCTCCGGCGCCGTCATAAGATACTCGACTTCTTACTGTGCCTATAAAATCTACGAAACAACCGGCTCTTGGCCCAAGCGAATCTCGAAGCATCGCCGTTTTGACGCGAGAGATTGGCGGGCATTTCTGCGCGAAGCCGGCTACTGGGAAGTTGACGAAAATCCTTCGGACAACTTTTTCTACGTCGGTGTCCGGAAGGACAATTATCATTCCTACGGCGAAGTCGTTTGGTTCGAGCGTCACGAAGGGAAGTCGGCTACCGCCGTTCTCGTTACGACTTATGACCATAAAGTTTTCGTCCCCAAAATTGTCCACACTCCGGACTATGCTTGGGTCAAGATTGCTCGTCGCCCCGGTCGTATCTACCCCCAGCGTGTCTTAAAAGTCTCGCATCCTGCTACCTCTTGAACCCTGCCCCGCTCTTTAGCGGGGCTTTTTCATTCCTTTTATGTTATTTTTATGATAATATAATTATATGGAAGATTTTGACTCATCAACGCTTGGTATTATCGGTACTATTATCGCTGTTCTTGCTATTGGCGGAATTGGCGTAGGCGTCGCTACTAACCCTAGAGGCGATACTCAAGAAAAAACTCAATCTATAAAATTAAATATTCTCCCGTCTCAAAAATTTACAACTGCGGACGGAACCGAATATCGTGTCGGAGACGAAATTAAACTCTCTCTCGGAGAAAAATTAGTCGGAAGCTATTCTAGTAAAAATTGCGAAAGCGTAACTAAAACGATTGATGAAGAAGTCGACTCGATTTTTACGGGTAAACCGCTCTGTGAAGCAGATTGTAATGACGATAATAGTGATAATCTTGAGATTATCGCTGATGGGGACGAAGCTAAGACCTGCGATGCTTATTTTGAACGTCAGCGTGCTGGAACTAATATTGACGAACCGTCCGACGAACCATCAGACGAAGCCGAAGAACTAGAAGATTTTCCGGAAAATTATGTTTTTGGGGAGGAGGTATAAAATGTTTAAACATAAATTAACGAAAGCCTTAATCTTTAGTATGATACTCTTCTCGGCGTTTTTGCTCTTTCCGGTTTCGAATGCTTCTGCTGAACAGATTGGGCGTAGCTATAGTGGAAAATATTTCCCAGATTACGGAGGTTATACCATTAAAGCGCACGCTTATAGTGTTGCTTGGTCTTTTCTATATAGGAAAAAAAATCCCGTCAAAGCTTTTTATCAAAAATGGCAAAATGGAAGCTATAAAAAACAATGCGGAAAGAAACTTAGCGTGAGCGATTGTGCCATGAAAGCGATCAAGTCTCAGATTACTGTTACTAAAAGTGGAAGAGTCTACTCTTCTTCGAAAAAAACTTGGCGTAATAATATCGAAAATGCTCTGAAAAATAAATACGTCGCTATGATTGATGAATATCTTGTAGTATATGCTGCTGTAATCAAGGGTTACAATGTAAGTAGTGGGACTTATTCTTACTGTTTCTATTGGGCAAATACCGACGGGAAGAAAGGTAACCGCTGTGAGAGTTCGGGACCTGGCTATAATTTTGCCGACTATATAGTTAATCGCGATATAAAAATCCTTAAAAAGAGATAAATCGAGATGGAAAATAATAATAACGACAATAATATTAATAATATTGAAAACAGTCTAAATCCGGAGAATAAAAATAAGAAAACAAAAATTATTATTCTTTGTGGCGCCGTAGCCGTTTTAATTATCATAGTGGTTATTCTCCTAGTTTTTATTTTAGGAAAAAAAGATTCTAGCGAACCGGCGACTGGAATTACGACTCAAGAAGTCGTCGAAAAATCCGGCTATTCCGAATTTCTCGAACAAGCCGATTCTGAAAATCCGACTGAACTATTTTCTAAAATAGAAAATAAAATTGTAGAAGATAACGACTGTCGCTATAATTGTCAGACAGATTCCGAATCCGACTACGAAACAAAGTCTAAAGAACTTATCGATATATTTTACCAAGAATCTTTCTTCGAAAAATATGATTATTCTACGGTTAGCCTCGTCAATGAAACGCTAACTTCTTTCTTCTTGAGTGTCTATCCCGAATATAAATCTCTAGCTTACGTCGGCGCAAGTTTAAACGAAGATGAATTTTTTGCTCTTTCAAATACCGGCGACGCTTATCGCATAAAAATTACCTCATCTGGAAATGGGGTCTCAATTAAAAACCAAGCTGACGTGGAAATTCTGAACTATAGCGGTAGGTTTGTCGTTACTGAAGCCGAACCTGTCGTCATCGAAGAATCAGATTTTCTAAAAGAAGAAGATCTTGATGAGGAACTGGAGGAAGAGCTAGAAAAAACCCAAGATGAATAATTATCTCGTTGATTCTCACTGTCATCTTCACGACCCCGAATTTTTCTCGCCTGATTTAGCCGAAAAAATGCTCAAAAACGCTACCGAAAACGGCGTTCGTCAAGTTATCTGTATCGGAACAAGCGAAAAAGACTCCGAAAAGGCACGAACTTTCGCCGAGGCGCACGAAAACGTCTTTTGGACTTACGGGATTCATCCAGAGGAAGCGGGGAAAGGCAAAGACAATGCGACCATAAGCCGCGACGGTGATTTAGTCGCTATTGGCGAAGTTGGGCTCGACTATCATTACGAAAACTACGATAAGCTCGCCCAAATCGAACTGCTCGAAAAAATGCTTAGCCTCGCGACCGACCTTAATCTCCCCGTTTCCCTCCACGTTCGCGACGCTTTCCCCGATATTTTCGGGATTTTAAACAATTTCCCGAACCTAAAAGGCGTTTTTCACTCTTTCTCCGACTCCGAAGAAAACCTTAAAGAAGTTTTAAGACGTGATTTTTATATCGGGATTAACGGTCTTGCGACTTTTGCGAACCTCGACTGTTATAAAAATCTCGAAAAAATCGTCCCGCTCGAGCGAATTTTGCTCGAAACCGACGCTCCGTTCTTGACTCCAATTCCGAAACGTGGTATAATAAATGAACCAGCATATATTAAATATATTGCCGAATGGTTATCATCTAAATTAGGAATCTCTCTCGAAGAAATAACAGAGAAAACAACCGAAAATGGCCGAAATCTCTTCCGTCTTCCGAATCCCGAACGCCCCGAAAAAGGCTTATGATTTTGTTGACCCTGCAGACTACGAAGTTTTCTCTGAGCTAAATAAAATTGCGGAGGAAATCGAACAATGTCGCTTAAACGCTCGCTAACCTCTTATAAAACTTTCGGTAAACTCCACCCTACTATCGACGATTTAATCAACGCCGAATCCGAACTCGGGCGAACCCTCTTTGGTCCGATTCCTGCCGGTCATCAGCGCGAATTTTTTGAACATAAAAAGAACGTCTGGATTTATCACGAATCTTGGAACGAATTTGGTCAAAGAAAAGAAATTACTATTCGCTACGAAGTTCGCGAAAATGGCGTCTATAAAAAACCAAACGGCGGGATTTACGCTAAAATTAAAGGCCCCGAACTCCAAAACTTCCGTCGCGCCGCTAAGGCTTATCTCTCTCTGATTAAGGAAAATCTTTATCAAAAATAAAGTTCATGCTATAATTTAGCTATGAAAGAAAAATCGCTTAATCCGGAGGGAAAAAAGTTAAAGCGAATTATTATCATCTCTATTTCGGTTTTTCTTTTTCTTATTCTCGGCGGGACGGGGCTATATTTTTATCTTCATCGCGAGAATCCCGTCGCTCCTCTTTCCGACGCTGAGTTTCTCGTTTCAGTTGGGACTTGGGAAAAATCTGGTGCTGCGAAAGTAAAATGGATTTTTAAAGAAGACGGAAAAGGTTCCTTGACGACGAACGATGCCTTAGATTTTTATGATTTTACTTGGACTCTAGAGAACGGAACGCTAAAAATCGCGACCGACTGGCTCTATACTCTCGAAGATGAATTTTCCTTTACCTTAAATCGCGAAGAAGAATCTTTTACTGTCGTCGCAAAAGAAGACGAAAAAGAAAGCGTTTTTATTAAGACAACCGCCGACTCAGGCGACTCTCTTGAAAATTCCGAGGAATAATTATATAATATTCTCATGATTTATCTTGACCATGCCGCCGCGACTCCGGTCTCGAAAAAAGCCCTTGAGGCGATGATGCCTTTTTTTTCTGACGATTTTTTTAATCCCTCAGCCGCTTATTATCCCGCGAAACTTGTTCGGGAAAAATATGAAACCGCGAAAGGAAAAATCGCGAATTTAATCGGCGCAAAGGCTAACGATTTAGTCATTACTTCCGGCGCAACCGAGAGCAACCAACTTGCCTTTTCTTGCCTCTTGACCCCTGTTAATCCAGTCATTGGAGCGCGGAGTGAAAATGACAAGAATTTTGCGGAAAATCCCGCAGGAATCTCCCGAAAAAACCTTCTTGAAGCCCCCGAAGTTCTCGCCCTCGAAACCGAACATTTCGCCGTTCTCGAAAACGCGAAACGCTTTTCTTCCGCTCTTGTAAAAGTTGATAAACATGGTCTAATTAACCTTGACGATTTGAAAGAAAAATTGTCTGAAAAGACTAGACTAATCTCTGTTTCCTTAGCTAATAACGAACTTGGAACCGTCCAACCTCTCGCCGAAATCGCTGAACTTGTTCGTAAAGAGCGTATGAATCGTCTAAAAACTGGGAATCTAACCCCGCTCTATCTCCATTCCGACGCTTCTCAAGCTCTTAATCTCCTCGATATTTCCGTTTCTCGCCTCGGCGTTGACCTTTTAACTTTAAATTCTCCGAAAGTTTATGGTCCGAAAGGTGTCGGCGCGCTTTATATTGCTCACGGCGTAAAACTGAATCCGCTCTTTCTCGGCGGCGGTCAAGAAAACGGTCTCCGTTCTGGAACCGAAAATGTTCCCGGAGTTATTGGTTTTGCGACCGCGTT
>CAYWPO010000006.1:0-19152 GCA_964460285.1 uncultured Candidatus Saccharibacteria bacterium | reverse complement strand
GAGTTTTTCCTTTAAACTTTATTTCGACGCGGTTAACGTCGCGAGTAGTTCCCTGGCGACTGGAGACGAGGGCTTGTTGCTTTTTGCTGAGGGAGTTAAAGAGGCTGGATTTACCGACGTTGGGGCGACCGATTAAAGCTAGCTTGATTTTTAGTGCTTGCGGCAACATTCCTTCTCGGACACGCCCGTCGCGCCCGCCCGCCGTTGCGGGGGTCGCGCGGACTTCGCCCTCGGCCGTAGCCTGCGGGAGATTCCTCGAAGAAATAGTTGCCTCCGCGCTAAGGGTGTAAGTTATTCGTTCTTTTAGTGGAACGATTCCGGCGCCGGTGGTGGCGGAAGTGCGGAAAGAGTTTTCTTCTTTGATTCCGAGTGAGCGAAATTCGGAAAAGTCGAGCGAATCGCCGCGGTCGGATTTATTTAGGAGGAGAAAGACGGGCTTTTTTGACTTTAAAGCCATTTTTGCGATTCGTTTATCTTTTTCTGAGGGGTAGAGGGTGGAGTCAAGGACGAGAAGGATTAAAGAGGCAGAATCGATTGCGTCGCTGATTTGGTCTTGAATTGAGGCTTCGAAAGAATCTTCGGGGTTTTTTAGACCGGCGGTATCAACGAGAAGAAAGCGGTCGTCGATACGAGCGGAAACGTTATCGCGAGTTGTTCCCTCTTCGCGAGCGACGATAGCGATATTCTTTTTTGCGAGACGATTAAGTAGGCTGGATTTACCAGCGTTAGTTTGACCGATTAAAGCGACGATAGGAAGACTCATGATATATATAATTATATCACGCTTATCTAAAAAAGTCAATCTAACGAGAATCGTTTATTTAACTTATGGTTTATGATATACTATAAGATATGGATGATGATTTTGAAGACGATTTAGAACCTGGATTAATTGTCGCTGAGGAGCCAGTTAAAATAAAGTCGAAGCGACCATTGATTACGTTCTTATTGTATCTTGCGATGTTTGCTTTAGGGCTTTCGGCGAGTTTAGTTTATCGAAACTTTAATCTAAAGAAAGAAGTTGCGGCGAAAGCGAGTCTAGTTGAGAAGAAAGTCTCGGACGGAGCGTTATATACGATTTTATCGGAGAATATTGCGACGTTATTCAATCCGAAGTTTTCTACGAATTTAGAATTCTATGAAAAAATGACAGAGGAGGCGGAGGAGGGGATTCGGTATTTCTATAAGGCATTAGTTAGTTTATATGACGAGAATAACGCGCGTGATGTTTTTACGGCGGTTGAGGGGTATGAAGAAGATTTTGAGGCGGAGGAATATACTGTTCGAGCGAGGGTAGGGTTTTTGAAAGAAGATGAGGGGAAGTTGGTTTTCGAGAATCTGACGAAGGACGGTTATTATAAGATGGAAGAGTTTACGGAATTTGGGTATGCGAATGATTATTTTAATCAAAATTCAGGAAAATTTAGCTTATATAAGTTTAAATTTAAAATCATGAACGGTGGGGTTTATCTGAAGAGTATAGAGGAAGCGTAAAGGAGACAGAGGGGCGCTCTAGGTTTTTGGGGAGGTAGTAGAGTAGCAGAGGGAGGCTAGTCTTCAGGAGGAAGAACAGCGATATTAGTTTCGGTGAGTTGGATGGGGTCAACAGGCGAGGGGGAGTTCATCATTAGGTCAACACCAGAACCGTTTTTCGGGAAAGCGATGATATCGCGGATGTTTTTAGCGTTGGTTAGAACCATGAAGATGCGGTCAATGCCAAAGGCACAGCCAGCATGAGGAGGGGCGCCGAATTTAAAGGCGTTTAACATTCCGCCAAAGCGAGCTTCGACATATTCGTTATTAAAGCCGAGAATATTAAAGACTTTATACATGATCTCGGGATTATAATTGCGGACGGCGCCGGAGCAGATTTCGTAGCCGTTCATTACCATATCGTATTGGTCGGCGACGATAGCGAGCTTTTCGGCGTCGGTTTTAGCGGCGGAAAGGGCGGGGAGTCCGCCTTTCGGCATTGAGAACGGGTTATGACCAAAGTCGAGTTTTTTATTCTTTTCGTCCCATTCGTAGAACGGAAAATCGACGATCCAGCAGAGCGCGACTTCAGAATCATCTTTAAGGTTGAAATAATCCGCGAATTCAATTCGGAGTTCGCCGAGGATTTTATTAACTTTTTCGCGAGTATCTGCGCCAAAGAAGACGGCGTCGCCATCTTCGGCGCCGGTTTTTTCTTTGACGGCTTTAATTTCTTCGGGCTTCATGAACTTTAAGATTGGGGATTTTTCTTCGCCGTCGGAGTAGAGAATATAGGCGAGTCCGCCAGAGCCGAGTTTACGGGCTTTTTCGGTAAAATCGTCAATTTTTGAGCGAGTTAGAGAAGCCCCGCCCTTAACGCAAATCGCTTTAACGCAAGGAGTTTTAAAGACTTTAAAGTCGGTTTTTTCAAAAACGGAAGTAAGGTTGATTAGTTCCATCCCGTAGCGAAGGTCGGGCTTATCGACGCCGTAAGTATCCATTGAGAATTCATAAGGGAGGCGCGGAACGGTTTCGCCTTTTTTAAGAAAAGCTTTTGCGGGAGCGGAATTTAAGACTAATTTTTTTCCGCTAAAATCGGTTACGAGTTTTTTAATTAGCGGCTCAACGGTTTCGCGGACAGTTTCGCCGTCATCGACGAAAGACATCTCGCAGTCGAGTTGATAAAAGTCACCATAGAGACGGTCGGCACGGGGGTCTTCGTCACGGAAACAAGGGGCGATTTGGAAATATTTTTCGACACCGCCGACCATGAGGAGCTGTTTGAATTGTTGGGGAGCCTGAGGGAGGGCGTAGAAAGTCCCAGGGTGGAGACGGGAGGGGATGAGGAAGTCGCGGGCGCCCTCGGGGGAGGAATTCGCAAGAATCGGGGTCGTTATTTCTTCGAAATTGTTTTCATACATAAACTCGCGCAGGAAACGATAGTAAGCGGAGCGTTTCTTGATTAAAGATTGCATCGAGGGGCGGCGAAGATCAAGATAGCGGTATTTAAGGCGGAGCTCTTCGCTCGATTCAGTTCCCTCATCATGAACATTAACAGGGAGCGGCTCGGAACGGTTTAATAATTTTAGCTCGGAAACGACGATTTCGATATCGCCAGTTTCAATATTCGGGTTTTTTAGACCTTCTTCGCGTTCGCGAACGGTTCCGGTCGCTTCGATAACGAATTCGTCGCGGAGAGTTTCGGCAAGTTTAAAACTTTCTTCTGTATCGGGAGTAACAACGAGTTGGATAAGGCCGGCAAAATCGCGGAGATCGATAAAAATTAGGCCACCATGATCACGACGGGAATTGACCCAGCCGGCAACGGTAACGGATTTTTTTAGGTAATTTTTTAGATCAAGCGATTTGAGTTTCATAATAGAAAATTATACCACAAATCTAGAGAAGAAGAAAGGCTAGCGGACGGCAACAGCGAGGCGGTTTCCGTCGCGGTCGAATTTATCGGTCGGGGTCTTACCTAAGAGAAAGCGAATAAGCATTTCGACAGTTAAAAGTCCGACAAGTTCGTTGGACTTATCGATAACGATGAAGAAATAAGAGTTAGTCCGAAGAAAGGCAGCGAAGGCTTTTTCGAGAGAATAATCAGAGCGAACGTAAAAGACGTTCGGGTCGAGATATTTAAAGGCACGGTCGGTTTCCTTAATTTTTAGAGAGTTAAGGGAAGTTGTATGAAGGACGCCGACGAGAGAGCCTTTTGCGTCGAGGACGGGAAAATGTTTAAAGCCAGAACGGTAGAGTTTATCAAGAGTGAGTGGGCCCATAAAATCAGTTTCGCGGACGAAAGTAATCGCGGGCTTCTCGAGCATGATTTCTTCGACTTTGGTGGTTCGGAAAGTCATTGCGGAAGCGATTTTAAGACGCTCGGAGGAGTTAAGAACGGAATCAGGACAGCGTTTTAAGAGGTCAAGAAGTTCTTCTTTTGAAGTTGGGGCGGGGAGACGTTTTTTCTCGGCGGGAGCTTTAGGGGATTTTTTCTCGCGATATTTTTCGAAGCGGGGGTCGAGGAATTTAACGACTTTTTTCAGCAGTTTTTCTAGAAATGAATCAGAATCCATAGTATAATTATATCACTATGAAGAAATCTACGATAATCATAATTATTCTGTTGGTGGTTACATTTATTACGGGAGGGATTATACTTTCGAACAAAAAGGTAGAAGAGGCAGAAATTAATCTTGAGGAGCGTGATGCTTTTTCTGTAGGGACAGATGATCATGTTAAGGGGACGGTCGAGGGGGTAGAGCCGGAATTATATATTTTTGAGTATGCGGATTATCAATGTCCGGGGTGTGCGGCGACGAATCCTTGGATTAACGAGATTTTGGAGAGTTATAACGGGAAAGTCGCGGTAGTCTATCGTTCGTTCTTGTTATCTTATCATCAGAACGCAAAGGCAGCGGCTTCGGCGGCGGAAGCGGCGGGGTTACAAGGATATTGGAAAGCCTACGCGGATTTGTTGTTCGCGAATCAGAGCGAATGGGACCCGTTATCGGGGAGTGGGAGAAAAGAAAAGTTTATTGAGTATTTTGAGACGGTAAGCAAAGGTGAGGGAGATTCAAAGAAATTTGCGGAAGATATGGCGAGCGAAGCGGTTAAGGCGAAGATTAACTTAGACGTGGCACTTGGGAAGAAAGTTGGAGTTTCGGCGACGCCGGCGTTTTATATGGACGGAAAAGAGATAGATTGGACGGGAGTCGAAAGTGCTTCGACGAAAGCGGGGTTTATTGAATATTTTAAGACGCAAATTGACGCAAAACTAGGGATATAAAAATAGACCCGCGAGGGGTCTTTTTTATGCCAAATTAGATTTCTATGAACTCTTGCCAAGGGGCAGGAGCAATTTTAGACTTTTTACGAGCTTTTTTGACTCGTTTGAGTCCGATACGCATTCTTTTAAAATGCCTCCGTTTAATAATATACGTCGCTAGACGACCGGCCCACCTCGCGAAAGATCTCCTCGCAAACTGATCTCTGGGAAAATAGCGACAAGATTTATTTTAGCAAATTTAGCTAATTAAAACAAGGATTAAAATAAGGAGGGCGAGACAAATTCGGTAGATACCGAAGTATTTTAAGCCCTCGGGCTTTTTTAGGAACTTTAAGACAAAGTAAAGCGCGAAAAGTCCGGAGGCGAAAGCAACGACGTTCGAGAGCAGTAAGGTTCCAAAGTTTTCGATAAAATAGGCGCGAGAGGAAGATTTTAAAAACATTTTTAGACAGACGCCGGTCATGATGGGGATACTAGAAAGAAAGGAATAGTCGGCGGCGTCTTCGGAATTTAGTCCGACGAGGCGACCGGCGAGGATGGAGGTTCCGGAGCGAGAAGTCCCGGGGATGAGAGCGAAGACCTGGGCACAACCGATTAGAAAAGCGTTTTTCTTCGGCAATTCTTCGAGGCTCTTTAGCTTTTTCATTTTCGGGAGTTTGTCGATAAAATACATGAGAAGACCAACAGTGAGCATTGCGAGGGAGATCGTTAGAAGCGAAGAGAAGAACGGGAGGGATTCGATTAGGTCGGAGAGGAGGAGACCGGCAAGCCCGACGGGGATGATCGTAATAAGGATATTGAGGGTAAATTTGAAATTATGGTCAATAAAGATATCTTTAAGGATTTTAAAGATTTTCTTTCGGTAGAAAATTAGGAGGGCGAGGAGAGTTCCGAGGTTAATAAATTCGAGGAAAAGATGGAAATTTTCGGCGCGGGAGCCGGCAGAAAGGAGACGCTGGACGAGCTCGAGATGACCCGAAGAGGAGACGGGGATAAATTCGGTAAGACCTTGAACTAGACCGAGGATAATTGAATCGAAAATAGGCATATATATTATTATACTATTTTATATTACGGAAGAGAAGTTTTTTCAGCTTTTCGATTACGCCGTCGGCTTCTTCGAGGTTAAGGAAGTAACTCGCGAGAAGGTAGGCGAAGAGGCTAACGACGGAAATTAGACAGAATTTCGGGAAAGTCGAGAAGAAAGAGTTATCGGTCGCCATGAGCGGGAAAAATTTAGTCATTGAATAGGCGACGCAAGCAGTAATTAGGGTTGCGAAGAACATACGCGAGGTATTTTTCCAGAAGTCGCGATTTAGAAGTTCGCGATCGGAACGACGATTAAGAATAAAGAGAAGAATGATAATTTCGAGGACGGCGCCGAGACTCTGCGCCCAACCGAGACCGTCGGTTCCGTAGCCGAGAAGATAGAAGAGAATCGAGAGGAGGATGGTCGAACCGATAGCGAAAATGCTGACGATAAACGGGGTTTTGGTATCTTGGTAAGCGTAGAAACCGCGAGAAGCGATATGAAAAATTGAGCGCGCGAGAATCGAGAGGACGAGAGTTCCGAGAATAGAGGAGATGAGGGCGTCACCGCCATTCTTTATAAAGTTTACGACGTAGCCACGAGCAAAGAAAGCGATAGTCGCGACGGGGAGAGAAATCCAGACGATTGTTCGGAGGGCAGTTCGGAAAGTATTACGAAATTTTTCGTCTTTTCCCTCGCCGAGTTCTTCGGTTAGTTTCGGGAAAAAGGCAGTAGAAATAGCGACGCCGATTAAGTTGACAGGCATAAGGTGGAGACTGGTAGCTTGTTGGAAGCTGCGGAGCGCGCCAGCACCCATACGTGAGGAAAGATTAGTTGAGACGATAGTATTAAGATAATCGATTCCCTGGTCGAGCGAGCGAGCGGGGAGGAGTTTTAAAACAGATTGAAAACCTTTATTTTTCCAAAGAATTTGGAAATTATAATCGAAGCCGAGACCGAAGACGCCGACGAGGCTAATGATAACTTGGAGAATGGCACCGAAGACGACGCCGAGCGCGACACCCATGATTCCCCCCTCGAAAATTTGAAGCCCGAAGAGATTAATTCCGCCGGTAAAGACGGTAATCCCGATTAAGATGCCGATATTATAGACGGCAGGAGCGAGGGCGTAAAAAACGAAGCGACCGACGGCTTGTTGAATGGAAGCGAGAACGGTCGAAATAGAAAAGAGAAAAGGATTAATCGCGATGACGCGCATCATGTTGATAGCGAGGATGGTTCCGGATTCGTCGAGACCCGGACCGACGACATAACGGACGAGCGGATCGGCAAAAATCATAATTAGGACGCTCGCGACTAAAGTTATCAGCGCGAGGAAATTCAAAAGCGAGGCGGAAAGTTCCCAGGCGGATTTTTTATTCCCTTTAATTAAGCGTTCATTGAAAACCGGGATAAAGGAGACGGCGAGTGCGCCGGAAGTTAAGATGAAGAACATAAAGTCGGGAATCGTAAAAGCGGCGGTATAAGCGTCGATTCCAGTTGGATAAGTATCGAGATAATAACCGTTAAGAAGACGGTCGCGGAAAATTCCAAGCAGGGCGGAAAGTAGAGTCGAGCAAGCGAGCAAAATTGCGGCGGATTTAATGGAAAGTTTTTTATTCGCGAGCGCAACAACAGACTTAAATTTGAATCGAGCCATATAAAAATTATAGCACGACTTTAATAAAGTTTAGCGGAAGTTGGAAGTTTCGCGTCTTTTAATAAATCGACTAAATCTTTTTCTTCGAGAGTTTCTTTTTCGAGGAGAGCTTTAGCGAGTTTATCGAGGACGGATTTATTAGCTTTTAAGACTTCTTCGGCGCGGGTCGCGGCTTCGTCGGCGAGGGTTTTTATTTCTTCGTCGATTAACTCGGCGGTTTTTTCGGAATAGGGCTTTCCGGTCTGGATAGTATAATAACCAGTTTCTCCCTCAGGGTAAACGAGATTACGGGTTTTTCCGCCCATTCCCTCCTCGATAATCATTTCTTTCGCGAGGGAGGCGACGTTTTTAAGGTCAGAACTCGCTCCGGTCGTAATAGCTTCGGCGCCAAAGATGAGTTTTTCGGCGATACGCCCACCCATTGCGCGAGCGAGAATATCTTTTAATTCGTAAATGTTTTTATAACTTTTATCTTCAGGCGGGAGGAACCAAGTTACACCACCAGTTCGGCCGCGGGGGATAATCGTAACTTTATGGACAGGGTCAGAATCGGGGAGAACGTGACCAACGATAGCGTGGCCGGCTTCATGATAAGCAGTAATTTTACGCTCTTTATCGTTCATAACTTTAGATTTTCTTTCGGGACCAATCGCGACGCGCTCAAAGGCCTCAACAAGGTCGGAATTTTTGATTTCTTTATGACCTTCGCGAGCGGCGGTAATAGCGGCTTCGTTTGCGATATTGGCGAGGTCAGCACCGGCGGAACCGGCGGTTTTCGCGGCGAGAGCGTCGAGGTCGAGGTCTTTTGCGACGGGTTTATTCTTAAAATGGACTTTTAAGATTTCAAGGCGATCTTTACGCTCGGGGAGAGTAACGTTAACGTGGCGATCGAAGCGACCAGGGCGGAGGAGAGCCTTATCGAGCATATCGACGCGGTTAGTTGCGGCGATAACGATAACGCCGGATTCGTTATCGAAGCCGTCCATCTCAACTAAAATTTGGTTCAAGGTCTGTTCGTCTTCGCGACCGGCGCCACCGCGAGCATCGCGTTTATGGGCGACGGCATCAATTTCGTCGATGAAAATAATCGAGGGGGCGTTTTTCTTAGCTTTTTGGAAAAGGTCGCGGACGCGAGAAGCGCCAACACCAACAAACATTTCGGCAAATTCGGAGCCGGAAATCGAGAAGAACGGAACATTCGCTTCGCCAGCGACGGCGCGCGCCATTAAGGTCTTTCCTGTCCCTGGATCACCGGCGAGGAGAACGCCGCGGGGGATTTTTGCGCCGAGAGTTCCGTATTTTTTAGGGTGTTTCAGAAAATCGACGATTTCTTCGAGATCTTGTTTCGCGGATTCGTTTCCAGCGACGTCTTTAAAAGTAACTTTTTTCTTATCGGGACCGTAGAGACGGGCTTTAGCTTTTCCGAAACCGAAATTTTGGCTGTTCATAGATTGAGCCTGGCGCATCATATAGGAGAAGAATAGAATTAAAGCGAGAATCGGCAAGACGACGAGGGCGATATCGAGGACAGTTCCCCAAACGTCGGTATTTTCGACGTATTCGATAATAGGAAGCGTTTCTTCGCACTTCGACTTTTCGTCGGAATTAGTAATTTCTTCGCAATAGTTCTTTAGACCTTGATCGTATAAGGTTCCGGAGCTATCTTTTTTAGAGGTTAAGGTCGGGTAATCTTTTCCGACTTCGGTTATCTCGAGGTCAGTTCCGGAGATGGTAACTTTTTTAATTCCCCCGTCACGGTCGTTCATTCGGGAGATTAAATCAGACAGAGCGATTTTTTCGGTCGAGTAGGAGGAAGTCGTTAAGGTCGAGATAAGGGCGGAGCAAAATAAAATCATTAAGCAAAAGAAGATAAAACTACGGACGGTATTCGAAAGGTTAGAAGAATTAGACTTTTTTCCGGTTACGTTATTAACTTTAGGTTTAGTTGAATTATTCATGTATATAATAATAACACAAATTATTCATAGAAGACACTACCGCCGTAACTACGCGGAATAGCAGTAATCCAAACTTGGCCGGGGTTTAACCTAATTTCATTATTTTCGCGGTCTTTAAAGACGATCTGAGACTCTTTTGAGGCTTTTTCCCAAGTTCCCTCGATAACGGTTCCGTTTTCGAAAATATAAGCATCGCCAGCGCCGAGAGTAGAGATGTCTTCGTGATAATTATCGGATTGTTTACGTTCTTCGACTAGCATCGCGACGACGACTTTCGGGGAAAGTTGGACGGCTTCGCCGCAGTCGGTTTCCGGGGTTGTCACTTCGGCGGAACAGTGATAGACGAGATGTTCGGCACCAGTCGCATAACTACGATCGTAAGAATTTTTCTCGGGATTATAAGTATAAACCGGGTTAAACGTTGGCATATTTCCGATATTGAGGGAGATTTTAGTTACTTTCGGGGAGAGGGTTTTTGTATCGCCGGCGGCCGGTTCGTCAATATCGAGTTTTTCGACGATTTGGGCGTTGATTTTTTCGAGCTTTTCTTCGTCGGGGGTAAAATGCGCGAAAGATTTAATATCGCTAGAAAGATAGCTTTTGTCGGTACTAAACTTTTTTAGATTTTCGCTAGAGGTAAAAAGATTATTCCAAAGGCGGTTAAGCGTTCCGTTAGAATTACTACGCCACATATAAGTCAGACTTTCGTCGAGATTATGAAGAGAAGTCGAAGAGTTCAGAGCGGCGATGGCGTCGGGCGCGCCGCCGGAATGAACGACGGTACAGTTAAATGGAACATCCCAATCGTAATAATAAATTCGGAGGCTACGGATTGGGCCGATGGCGGTAACGGTTGGGTTTTGGAAGATGGCGGCGAAGCGAGTGATTCCGGCTTCGGCGATTGCTTCGAAGACGACTTTAGCGTCGTCAAGACCGGCTTGAGGGCGGGCGCCATCAACGCCGTTCGGAACTTGGACGCAGAAAGTTGGGGAGGAATTTAGGGATTCGTCGGAAATTTCTTCGCCGGAAAGGGTAGAATAAAACTTTTTCACTGGATTTTTCGAGGCGGAATTAGCAGCGGATTCGGCGGGAGAATTGTCCGGAGAGTCAACAGGGGTCGCTTCTCTAGAGACTTGATCTTTTTCCTCCGCGCTCCAAAAGTAGTAAAGTGGAGAGGATTTCATGAAGAAAATTAGGTAAGCTAACATTCCGAGAATAATCAAGGAAAACGAGATGATGATGACAATTAAACGGACTTTTTTATCGGAAGAGTTAGCGGGCGGTTTTTCCGCGGCGGTCTCAAGAGCGATTTTTTGAGCAAAAGCCTCCTCGAAATTTTTCGGACGAGAGGGCGGTTCGTTAAAATTTCCGGGGTTTTCCATATATAATATATATTATAGCATAAACCGAATAGGAAAAGGCGGATTTTGTTATTGCTGATCGGAAACGAGGGCGGATTTTAGGGCGTTAAGACGGGCGAGAGAAGCGTCGCGGTCGAGGACTTCGAGAGTTAGGTTGAGCGCGGGAGAAAATGGTGCAAAAGAAAGCGCGAGACGGATGAGCGAGAAAAGTTCGGCAGGCTTCTTTCCGGATTTTTTGGGGAGGGAGTTGAGGGTTTCTTGGAGAGTTTCCGCGTTCCAATTTTCTTCGGAGATTTTTTCGAGCTCGGAGACGGAGAGGGCAAGGAGGTCTTTTAGTTCGGATTCGGAAAGTTTTTTGAGGAATTTATTATTTAAGATTAAATCTAAGTTAATTTCAGGGTCGGCGAAGAAATAGGCCGTCATGGTTTTTAAGTCAGAAAGGACTTTTAGGCGGTCGTAGATAATCGAGAGGACGCGTTTTTTATAATCATCAGGAAAATCTTTCGCTTCTTCGCCCCAAAAATCCGCGGTTCTTTGATAAAGTTCATCGACGCCCTGTTCAGTGAAAATTTTACGAATCCATTGACCGTTATACCAAGAAATTTTAACTTCGTCGAAACGGGCACCGGAGTTTTGGATGCGGTCGAGCGAGAAAGCATTGATTAGTTCGGCTTTAGAGTAAATTTCTTTTTCGGTTCCGTCGTTCCAACCGAGACAGGCAAGGTAGTTTAAGAGAGCTTCGGGGAGGACGCCGTCGGCGCGATATTCGGTTACGCTTTTTGCGCCGTCGCGTTTACCGAGTTTTTTATTACCGGTCGGGGCGAGAATATGGGGGAGAGAGACGAATTTCGGGACGGGGATTTCGAGAGCTTCGTAAAGTGCGAGATAGTTCGGAGTCGAGGATAAATATTCGACGCCGCGCATGACATGAGTAACGTTCATTAGCATATCGTCGATGATATGCGCGAAGTTATAAGTCGGAAGACCGTCTTTTTTAATTAGGATAATATCATCTTGGACTTCAGGGCCGGCGTGCATATCGCCCATAACTTCGTCATGCCAAGAACGCGGCTTTGGGTCGGAGCGGAAGCGAATCGGAACGCCCTCTTGCCAATTTTTAGAATAAGTTTCTAAATCTTTATTGGAGGGGCGATGATTACGATAGAGAAAAGGAATCTTCTTCGCGTTATCAGAGTTTCTAAATTCGTCGATTTTTTCGGACGGGGTCGGGTCGGCGTAGGCTCTTCCCTTTTTCATGAGCGCGAGCGCGTATTTTTGGTAGAGTTCTTTGCGCTGGCTCTGGAAATAGGGTTCATGGGCGCCGCCAACGACCGGTCCTTCGTCCCATTCTAATCCTAACCACTTTAAAGTTTCGAGAATTAGTTCAGTTGCGCCGTCGACGAAGCGAGCTTGGTCAGTATCTTCGATTCGGAGGATGAACTTTCCGCCGGTTTTTCGAGCTAAAAGATAAGGGTAGATTGCGCTACGAATATTTCCGATATGAATATAGCCAGTCGGAGAGGGCGCGAAACGAGAAATAACTTTTTCCATATGGTATATTATGTCAAAAAGTTAGAAAAAGTCAATTCTTGTTAAGGACAGAGGAAATAGTGTATAATTTAGCTTGTGGTAATAAATTTGGTAGTAGCTTGGAGCATTTTTTTGAGCGCTATTAAATTTAACTAAACTACAAATATGACTAAACTGCGAGCGAATTTTAGGTTAGATTTATTTAAACTAGTTAAAATCGCGATTTTAGTTCAGCTTGGTCTGTTTTTGGTACTGCCAGAAATTTTACCAGAGAGGGGCGTTTCGGAAGCGGGGGTAGAGGCGGTTCCGACTATAACGATTTCCGGAACGAGTGATTTAGAGATGAGCTTAGTAGCGGGGACTTTTGGGGAAGTCGAGCAGACAGTTCAGGTTTCGACAACGAACTATACGGGCTATACGCTTTCGCTAGAAACATTAGGGGATTCTACGGATTTAGTCCATACTGGGGATGACAGTTTAGTAATTCCTACGGTTTCGTTATCTACGGGCGAGTCGGGAGTTGCGCCAGCGAATATGAATGGGTATGGCTATAGTCTTGATGGGGCGTTATACCTTCCCGCGCCGGCGATCGGAGGAGAGGGGGACGAGCTAAACACAACAAATGTAGCAAATACGACGTCAGATACGATGACCTTGAGGTTTGGGGCGAAAGTTCCAGCGGGAACGGTAGCGGGAACGTATACTAATCAGTTCTTGCTTTCTGCGGTAGCGAACGCGACGCAATATAGTGTAACGTATAATGCAAACGCGGGCGGAGCAACGGTTGTAGATATGCCGTCGCCATTAACGCAACAAGGGTCAATTTCCGGAACGACATTATATCTCGATTCGTCAATCCCAAGGCAAAGTGGATTTGAGTTTTTGGGTTGGGCAACGAGTGATACGGCGACTGAGCCGGATGCCGAAAAAACTAATTTAACTTATCAGCTTGATCCAGAAACAGATAATTCAATAACATTTTATGCGGTTTGGGCGGAAAATAATTGTGAGGCGGGAAAGATTTGTTATATCGGAAACGGAGATGATGGAATCGGGACAATGCCAGAACAGACGGCAAGCTCAAACGCGAGCGTGAGTTTAATTCCCTCGAACTTTTCTCGGTCAGGTTATGGGTTTATGGGTTGGAATACGGAAGCGGACGGCAGCGGAGAGATGTATGGTCCAGGAGATACAATAACGACGGGAGATTTATCGCTCGGCGGTCAAAAACTTTATGCGACTTGGATTCAGTCAACGGGAATATTACAGAACTGGACTGGTTGTTCGGCGATGAGTACGGGAGACGTTACGGCATTGACGGATTTCCGGGACGGAGAAACTTATCTTGTCTCGAAACTGGCGGACGGGAATTGTTGGATTTCTGAGAATATGCGAATGCGGCCTAACTCTATGAAACTTTCTAACGCTAATACGAATAATCCGACTACTAATTTTATCAATCTAGCTAAAGTTTCTACTAGTAGCATTCAACTCTGTTCTGATAGCACGGAGGCTTGCGATAATACAGTATCGTACAACTTAAATAATCTCGACCGAAACTTAACAGCAAGTTATAATACAGACGGGAATAACTTATCTTGGTATAGCTACGGGGGAATGTATAACTGGTTTACGGCAACGGCGGGTAACGGAACGTATAGTTTTACTAGCGGAAATGTAACGGGGGATATTTGTCCGGCAGGCTGGAGATTGCCGATTGGCGGGACGAGCGGAGAATTTGTAACCCTGAACACGCTGATTAATAATAATTCTACTTCGAGTGATGTCGGATTCCGAAAATACCCAATTAATGTTATTCATTCAGGAGACTATAACTCGGCTACTTCGACGAACCGCGGAAGTGGTGTTCGAATTTGGACTGGGGCATCCTCAAATTCGGCTGATGCTTATCGCTTTGGCGGAAGTGCGGCTCAGATGACCCCGAAAAATGTTTATAGGAAGTGGGTTGCTTTCTCGGTTCGTTGCGTTGCGAAGTCTAGCGTTCCGTCTGTTTCTGGGAATGTCCATTATGAGGCGAATGGCGGGACGGGGACGATGGCGGATGATGTGAACGTTGATTTTTATCAAGCTGCCGCAAAAGCGAATGGTTTTACTAAAGCTGGCTATGCTTTCTCTGGATGGAATACGGCGGCGGACGGAAGCGGAACGGATGTCGCGGACGAGGATATGATTGCGGAAGCCGTAGCTAATTTGGGTTTGTCTGAGGGCGAAACATTAACGCTGTACGCGATTTGGGGTAAGACGCTAACGCTGGAGTATGATGCAAACGGCGGAACGGGCGCGCCGGAGGCTTCGACTGGAATTGGGATTACGAGCTATGACTTTACCGTTACGAGCATAACTCCGACGCGAGAAGAATACGCATTTATTGGCTGGGCAGATGATGATGAAGCGACGGCGGCTGATTATACTGCGGGAGATACGGTTACGGTTACAACGGCGGAATCGCCAAAAACTCTCTATGCGGTTTGGAAACCAGTTGAGTGTTCGGCGGGAACGATTTGTTATCGAGCAAACGGGGCGGACGCGGGTATGGCAATAACGCATACGGTAAGCTCGAATACGCAAACAGTTTTGATGCCGTCGGACTTTTCTCGGGAGGGATATGGCTTCCTAGGGTGGAATACGGCGGCGGACGGAAGCGGGATAATGTACGGGACGATGGCGACTATGACGACGGGAGATGTTACGTCTGAGGGCGAGATTCTTTATGCGACCTGGAAGAGTTCGGATGGGACGATGCAAAACTTTAGTGGATGTTCGGCAATGAGTTCGGGAGACGTTACGGCATTGACGGATAGTCGAGACGGGAATACTTATGCCATAGCGAAGCTGGCGGACGGGAAATGTTGGATGATGGAAAACTTGCGACTTGATATCTCGACGGCGACGATGACCGCCGCTAATACCAATTCCCCGACTGCGGCGTTCTTGACTGAAGCGGAGACGACTTTTCCGACGACGACCATGTGTACGGCGAACAGTGCTGCCTGCTTCGATCAAATTCTCTTTGATGCAAATAATACCAATCGGTCATTAAATACTTCGTTTAACAATAACAATGGGATAAGTTCGTTATATGCTTATGGAGTTTGGTATAACTGGTATGCGGCGACGGCAGGTAACGGAACTTATAGCCTAACTAGCGGGAACGCGGCGGGAGATATTTGCCCAGCAGGTTGGAGATTGCCGACTGGCGGATCGGGCGGAGAAGTTCAAGTATTAAACAATACAATGAATAGCGGATTGGGTAATTCGAGCGTTGGGCTGAGGGCGTATCCGGTAAACATGGTTTATGCGGGGGACCATAATGGTTCGAAAGACCAGAGTCGCGGAGTATATGCTAGGTATTGGACGAGGACAGTTTCTGACGTGAACAATGCTTATCGTTTAGGCGTAAACGCTACGGAAGTTACGCCAGTTAAGGCTTATAATAAATGGGATGCGTTTACGATTAGGTGTTTAGCGGAGTAAGGCTAAAGAGTTTTTTGTTGATGATTTTGATGAAGTTTAAGACCGAGGAAGAATGTGAGCAGAAGAAACATAATTGATAAAATTGTAAAAAACGGCGAAGAAACAAGGACGAGACGATCGAGATTAAGTTCGGTATCGAGAGTTTTGATTGAATATGAAACGCGGTAAAGACCGATTGGAGGCGTTTCGCTCCAAGGTTCATAGAGTTCTTTTTTAGATTCGGGATAGATTTCTAAGGTCGAAGAGTTAGAATAAAGAGTTCTCCCGAAAAGCGAGGAAACAGAAAAAGACGAGATAGCGGTTAAGTCGATATTACCAGTATTTTCGATTTTTGAGGAGACGGAAATTTTATCTAGCTCGAAAAAATTGGTTTTTAGGGGTTCGATTTTTACGCCATGGATAAGCTCTTTAGAAGAAGAGGCGAAAAGCTTAATTCCAGCGCGCGAGGATAGCTTAATTCCCTTTTCTTCGGAGGAGTCGGAAATGACTTCAGCATAAATAAAAGCATATTTTCCGCCAGCGGAAAAGGATTCGGGGATAGAAAGCTTAAAGGGGATTTCTATTTTCTCGTTAGGCTCTAAAGATAGTTCTAGGGATTTTAGCTCCTCGTTGTTGTTATAAGAAAAAGTAATCCAATCTTTTAATTCGGTATAGGAGTTATTTAGGAAAGCTGGCGATTCTAGATAGAGCTTTAGTTCAAGAACGGAAGAACCGACGTTCTTAACGGTAAACTTGCGTTCGATGAACTTTTCGTTGTCGAGAGAAAAGCGAAACTCGAGCGGAGAAAGCTCGAGTTTCGGAGCGGAAAGGTCGCTATCCATTTTAGAGCGAGGTTACGATGGATTTAAGCTGTTTTTTGGTTAGGTTATTTCCGGAAGATTCGATTTTATAAAGGAGGCCGCCGTTGACCCAAGCGGCGTCGGAACCGGAGATAAAGATGGTAATTCCCTGTTCGCGGACGGAAGTATAATTCGAGCCCCATTCGGACTTAACGAAGTTCGCTTCGAGGGTTTCCGAGTCCCAAGCGGACTTTTCTTCGGAGAGGGTAAAGGAAGCGTTATCGGCGTTCGAGAAGGTCATAATTAGCTTTTTTTCTTCGGAGACAATATCTTTTAAAGAATAGCCGCGGGGGATATAGGACGGGTAAGTCGCGTCGAAGCCGGCTTGCATCGCGGCAACGCGAACGGAAACGTCGGGCATATTCAGACTAACGACATAACCGATAACTCCGACGGAAAGAGCGGCGCAACCGAGCGCGAGGAGGATTTTCCCGGCGCCGAAAGATTTTTTCGCCTTAATCGGGGAGGAAATAATATTTTTATTTCCGGCGGCGGATTCCATCGTCGCGACGGACTTTAGGGCGGACTCAACGGCGTTATCTTTCATCTCGCGGGCAGAGAGGACTCTTCCGGCGGGTTTCTTCGCGAGCTTCGCTTTCGCGGAGACGACGGTCGGATTTTCGACGGGAGGAGCAATAACCTCGGCATCTTTTTCCGCGAGAGATTGACCGGCTTTCAAGGCGGAAAGACGTTCGCGGTTAATTTTTTCGGCGAGGGCCTGACGGCGTTTCAAATCTTCGGCACGGCGCTTCGCAATCGAGTCAATCGTCGGGGTTTTCGCCGGCTTTTTAACGTATTTTCGGTTTAAAGTCGTAGAATGTTGGACGGAACGGTGAGTTGCGGAGCTAGAGACGGAGCGTTTCTCGACTTTTTCGGACGCGGAATCATTATCCATTTTAATTTTATACCTCGCTTTAATATGTTCTTTCTATAATTTTAACATTAAGCAGAATGAGAAAGCAAGAGCGATTTTTAGGAAAATTTATGATATAATAATTTTTATGGAAGATGACCATAAGCGAATTCGCCGTCAACGGGCAATTCGAGTAATGATTACAGAAATTTTAATGTTCCTTTCGGTCGTTTTATTAGTTATCTTTTTAACGCTGATCGTTTTAGGCTATAATTTTAATATTAAAAAGTTAGGGACAGAAGAAGTAATTGAGCGGGCGGGGCTAATTCAGGTTACTTCGATTCCGTCGGGGGCGACAGTTTCGCTTGACGGGGAGGAGGGGGATTTATTTTCGCGGACGACTTTTTCAAAAACGTTAGGGGTCGGGAAGCATACGGTTAGTTTAACGCGAGACGGATATGATACATGGACGGGTGAAGTTGAGATTCGAGAGGGGTTATTATTTAGGTTGAGCTATCCGCGGTTATTCTTGGAAAAACGAACGCGCGAGGAGATTTTAGCGATTGAAGATGGGACTAGCGAGGCTAAGTTTTATAAAGGAGGGAGATATTTAAGTTTAGACGGGAAGTTTTTAGATTTGAATGAAACAAAGCCGAGCTTTAAGGAAGTTCGAGCGAGTGATTTAGAGGACGAGGACGAGGCGAAGATAGCGCGGAGGTTAGAGAAGATTAAGGGGAAGTTCAGTAACGGAGTGGGGTTGACGCTTGGGGAGTATTTAGGGGAGGAATATGTCGTTACGGCGGAGAAAGGGGTTTTAATCGGGGAGGAGATGATTTTGAGGGAGGGGGTAACGGAGAGAGGGATTGAGGAAAGCGAGGGGGAGAGAGTTGAGACAGAAGAAGGTGAGCGGTTAGAGGGCGCGAAAAACTTTATAAAGTTTTATCGAGACGAGGATTTAATTAACGGAAAGAAGAAGGCGTTTTTTGAGACGGAAGTGGAGTTTGAAGTTAGGGAAGTTGAGGTGAGGGGTAAGGGGGAGTTGGTCGTTGTTCGAGGCGAGAGAGACGGAAAAGAGTTGGAGATGATTTATGACTTTGAGACGGAAAAGCTGGAGACGAGAGAGGTCGAGGGGGAGAGGTGGTTAGACGAGTTCTTAAAATACAAGATTAGCGAGAGTGGAATCGAGGTTTTTGATTTTAATGGGAAAAATAGGAGAGAGATTGTTAGCGTTGAGGGGGAGAGGGAGGGAGAGGAAGTTGAGAAAGAAGAGGGGATCGAGGCGGAAGAGGTTGAAACAGCGGCGACGGAAATTATTCCGGAATTAGGAGTAAAAATCTCGGCGAATAATCGGTATCTTTATTATTTTATTTTAGAGGCGGGGGAGGAGAAGTTAGTTAGAGAGAAGATAAATTAAGACATATTTTTGGGGAGGTTGAGGTGAGTTTAGGCTTTAGGGGGTTGACTTAAAAGTGGAGGGTTGATAAGATAGGGGGTTGACCTCGGGATGTAGTCGAAGAGTTAGTGCTTTCATTTTTAGTAAATATATTTTATAATATAAAAATTTTCCTTTCCTATTTTGTACTTTAAAACAGAATAGTCTAAAGGCTTTATTCTCTTATCTCATACTCCATATCGGGGGGAGGGGGAACCTGGCGAGAACCCTC
>CAYWPO010000005.1:0-21314 GCA_964460285.1 uncultured Candidatus Saccharibacteria bacterium | reverse complement strand
GTTCAATGATTTATGTCCGCCCAGTAGATTATAAATCCCTAAAAATCGGCGACGTTATTTCCTATGTTGCCGATAATAATAAAACCATAGTTACCCATCGTATCGTCGCTATCGAAGCCGATAAAAAAGACTCTTCCGTTCTACGTTTTAAAACTCAAGGCGACGCTAATAGCTCCGCCGACGCTAAATTAGTCCATTATAAAAACGTCCTCGGAACTCCGATTATTACTATTCCGTATCTTGGCTACATCGCTTATAACGTCCAACAACCGCCTGGTATATATATCGCACTAGTAGCGGGTACTCTCCTACTAGCGTGGACATTCCTACCTGGGACTCTGGAGGAAAGGAGGAAAACTGCGAGAAAAAGTGTAGTATGAGTAAAGTTATATTAAACCTAAAGGTAGAGAAAGGAGGAAAATGTATCACAACTTTAGAATCGTAGTAGCCTCGCTAGCGATAATGCTACTTTGCGTTTTAAGTTCGCCTATCACTATCGCCTACTTTACCGATACCGACTCAAAACTAAATAATTTCGTAATCGGTAACGCCGCTACAACTCTAACAATTTACGCCGATATCTCTAGCAACCCTCGCATCATCTTCGATCCGTCCATCTATTCCCCCTTAACCGCTAACCAAGAAATCCCGTTCTATCCTGAAGCAGAAAATACCGGTAATATTCCCGTCTTCCAACGCTTCCGCATCGCTGTCCCCATCGCCTTAAAAGATACTTTTACGCTATCCCTACCAAATACTTGTACCTTAGAAACAGAAACCGAATCTACCTGCTCTACGGATGACTATACTATCGTCTATAATCCTTCCGTCCTTACCGAAAGCTCCGCTTACGCCGAATATTACATCACTAGTAAAAATCCCCTAAACATCGGCGAAAAAACTACCGACTGGTGGGAAACCTCAAAAATCCTTATCGGAAATATCTCAGACATCGATAATAGTCTATTCCAATGCACCGACAATACCGCTAACAACTGCATCCTTGGAGTCAACGTCTATTCCGACGTAATCCAAACCACCGGATTCGAAAACGCGCTAGCCGCCTTTGCGAACCTCGAAGAAACCTATTAAATTCGTTTATAAATTTTTAATAATAAGGAGTTATAAAAAATGAAAATCAATCGAAAAACCGTTCTCTCTACTGCCGTCGTCCTCGGCGCCGCAGCTCTAGTCGCCGGCGGAACGATAGCTTACTTCACCGACAAAGAAGAAAAAACCAACACCTTCACCGTCGGCAACGTTGACATCACCCTCTACGAGTCTCAGCTTCACCGCGAAAACTCCGGTCGCATGGGCAACTTCCCAAGCTTAGCTTCCGATCCTGATTACTGCGACTGGACCGTTTCTAGTTCCGTCACTACTACCGCCGGCAACTCTAGCCTTATCAACGGTTCTTATGAAAGCGCTCGCTACTGCACCCCGAACATGGATGTCGCTGTCGCCCACGCCGAAGGCATCTCCGCTGTCGCCAACGGCCACACCGCCTCTAACCGCGGCTGGGGCTTCGCCGACGCTGACATTACCAACGACGCTCTCACCTACAAAAATGTCGCCGGAGAAGAAGGCGCAACCGAAGATGGCTACTTCACTCGCGTCTCCAAAGACATCGTCCCTGGCCAATGGGTTCGTAAATTCTCCTATGTTAAAAACGAAGAAGAGGGTAGCGACGCTTACGTCTTAATTCGTTACATGGTCCCAACTAGCTACGCCGATAATGTCGAAATTAAAATCCCTGGCACTCCATATGAAGAAGACGTTGATACGAACACCACCGGCATCCAGGGCTACTTCACCGCCATCACTAAAAACGCTTCAACCGGCGAATACGAAGCCTTCCCAGTCGCCGCTAAAGACGATATGGATAATTACGAAGGTTATATCGAAGAAATCGACGGCGTTGAATACCGAGTCTATGCCGCCGTTACTACCCAAGCCCTCAATCCAGGCGAAATGACTTTCTGGAGCCCAGTCAACACCGTCCGCCTATCCACCGACGCTACTAACATCAATACTGCCGATCCTAACTATGTCGCTCCTGCTTCTCAGATTGACGTCAAAGTTGACGCCCAAGCTATTCAGGCTAAAACCTTCGCTAACGCCGTCGAAGCTATCAATAACCTTTAGTCTCTAAAGGGAATTAAAGCCATTATGCGCCATAGAACTAAATTTAATCTTCTCGTCGCCCTAGGAGTCATATTACTCCTCGCGATGACCGGTTCTGTGGCGTATTTTGCAACCACTAAAATCGCTAATAATATTATCTCTACCGGAAAAGTTGACATAAAGCTCTACGAACTTACCGGACCAGAAGATATAAAACCTTTTAGTGATTTAATAAACGTTAAAGCCGGCGAAACTTATAGTAAAATCCCCTACGTCGAAAATATCGCTCTCGAACCGGTCTGGGTTCGTGCGAAAATTACTCTCCTAAAAACCGACTCTACTGGAGTAGAAACGCCCGTCACTAACTTTTCGCCCCTAATGACCCTAGAAAATTCGGGAGCAAATTGGCTAAAAAACGAGGACGGCTTTTATTATTATAATTTACCCCTCTCTAGCGGAGAAAAAACCGAGCCAATCTTCGAATCTGTAAAATTCGCCGACATTATCAACGAAGAATATTCTCTCGCAACTTATACTTTATCCGTTTCTGCTGAAGCAATCCAAGTCGTCCATAACGACTCCTCTCCCCTCAATTCACCTTTTGCAACCTCTACCGTCCAATTCGAAGACGGTGCCGACAATTTTGTCTTCTACTCCGATAGCGACTGGTCAAAAACCGATTTATTCAACAGTCTTAAAGGACTCATGCCTGGCGACACTCGAACCGAAAATATTCTCGTTAAAAACGCTTCTAAAGAATACGATTACATAAAAATCTATCTTCGCGCCGAGCCCAATAATACCCCGACCGAAAACCTTCTCGAAAAACTTACTCTAAACGTCTATAAAGACGGTGAATTAATCTCCTCTACTCTCGCCTCCAACCCAGGCGCTCTCCTCGAAAATACTCTCCTCGGAACTTTTAACTATGGCGACGAAGTCCTCCTAACAACCGAACTCTCCGTCCCCCTAGATCTCGAAAATACTTACCTCGAAACTTCTAGCAATATTAACTGGATTTTTACCGCTGAAGCCTATAAAGACGGTAAAATCGTCACCCCAAATACCGGCTCTGCTCCTATCTTAATTACCGTTGCCATCCCAAGCGTCGTAATAGCGAGCTTACTAGTCACAACATTCTTAATATTAATTAAAAAACATTCCAAAATCTAAAATCTCTTCTATCTAACACTTTTTAGCACTTTGCACTTGCGAGTGCTAATTTTTGTGCTAGAATAGAGTATAGAAAAGGAGTAAATTATGACGCTAAAACCATTAAAAGATCGCGTTGTCGCTTATAAAGAACAACCTAAGTCAAAAACCGCTTCGGGCCTCTTGCTTCCGAGCGACTCAAAAGAAAAACCCGCCTACGCCGTCGTCGAATCCGTCGGTCCCGACGTTAAAGAAGTTAAAAAAGGCGATAAAATTATTTATAAAGAATATTCCGGAACTAACGTAAAACTTAACGATACCGAATATCTAATCCTCGAAGAAAAAGATATCTTAGCAACAATGTAAGGAGTTAATTTTCATGAAAAAAATCTATTATAATGAAGAGGCTCGCGAAAAAGTCCTCTCTGGCGCAAAACAACTTTACGACGCCGTCAAAGTTACCTTTGGTCCCAAGGGTAAAAACGTCGTTATCGAAAAAACCTACGGCTCCCCTGTCATCACTCATGACGGCGTTACTGTCGCCGAAGCCGTCGAACTCGGCTCAACCGAAGAAAACCTCGGCGAAGAAATCGGCGCGAAATTGATTAAAACCGCCGCCCAGAAACTCAATAAAGTCGCCGGCGACGGAACGACGACCGTAACCGTCTTAACTTACGAAATCCTCGCTGAAGCGAATAAACTCATCGCCGCTGGCGTTAATCCGATGGAACTCCGAAAGGGAATCGAAAAAGCCGGCGCTGAAATCATCAAAAATATCGATTCTCTCGCCGAAAAAATTGCTGGCGACGATAAAAAAGTTGCTGCCGTCGCGACTATCTCTGCTGGCGACGAAGAAATTGGAAAGCTAATCGCCGAAGTTATCTCGAAAATCGGTAAAGATGGCGTTGTAACCGTCGAAGCTGGCCAGGGTCTCGAAATGGAACAAGAAATCGTCGAGGGATTCTCTTATGATAAAGGTTATTCTTCTCCGTTCTTCGTAACCGACGTAAATCGCCAAGAAGCCATTTTCGATAAACCCGCTATTCTCGTAACCGATAAAAAACTTTCCGCCGCCTCTGACATTCTCCCTCTCCTCGAAAAATGTGCCCAAGCCGGAAAGAAAGATCTCGTTATTATCGCCGAAGAAGTCGAGGGCGAAGCTCTTTCTCTTCTCGTCCTCAATAAATTAAAAGGTGTCTTTAACTCTCTCGTCCTTAAAGCCCCCGCTTTTGGCGACCGTAGAAAAGAAATTATGGAAGACATCGCGATTTTAACCGACGCGACTCTCGTTTCCGAAGATAAAGGCCTAAAACTCGAAGAAGCCAGCCTCGAAGTCTTAGGTAGCGCAAACAAAATCATCGCGACCAAAGACGAAACAACTATTATTAAAGGCGCTGGCGATAAAAAAGCCGTCTCCGACCGAATCGAACTGATTAAAAATCAGGCTTCCCTCGCGACTTCTGACTACGAAAGGGAACAATACGAAAAACGTGCTGCCGCTCTCGAGGGTCGCGTCGCCGTTATTAAAGTCGGTGGTGCTACCGAAACCGAAATCGACGAAAAGAAGTTCCGCGTTGACGATGCTGTTGCCGCAACTAAGGCCGCTCTCTCCGAGGGAATCGTCCCCGGTGGCGGCGTTACTCTCGTTAACCTAGCGAATAAGTTAAAGGGAACCGATAACGGAACTCTTATCGTTAAAAACGCCCTAAAGCGTCCGCTTGTCCATATCTTAGAGAACGCCGGTCTAAACTCCCAGGCTCTCCTCGCCGAAGTCGAAAAAGCGAAAGAGGGTTATGGGATTAACGTTATGACTCCCGAAAAAGGTCTCGTCGATATGAAAAAATCCGGCGTCATCGACCCCGCTCGCGTTACCCGCGAAGCCGTCCAAAACGCCATCTCTATCGCCGCTACCGCGATTACCATGGGTGCCCTTATCTGCGAAGTCCCCGAAAAAGAACCCGAATCCCCTGCCGGTATGGGTGGCGGAATGTACTAAACCCCGCTAACAAAATAACCCCCGTAAGGGGGTTATTTTTACTCTTCTTTCTTTTACTTTACTCGTTCGATAATCTTGAGTAGCGATTCCGCCTTTAATTTTTCGTCCTTAATCTCTTTCGCCGCCTCTAATGCCCCAGAAAGCGCATTTTTATCCGTCTCATAAACTTTCATACAAATCTCAAACTTCTCTTCCGCCGGCAACATCACCTTATCAAGCAACGGATAAAGCTCTTTTAACGCCTCTTTTTCAATTTCCTCTAGCTCCGCTGAACCTTTTGGCGCGCTAATCTCTGGCGTACTTACTTCCGCCGCTGCCGGCTCCGTAACTGGTGCCTCTGGGATCGTCGCCGAAACTTCTGGCGCTACTGGCGCCGTCTCAATCGCCGTCGCTCCCGCTGCTACGCTCGGCTCACTCACCGGCGCGCTCGTTACCGGCTTCTCTTCCGCCGGTGGCATCGCCCCCACTTCCGGAATCTTAATCTCCGGCGCCGCCGCCATCTCTGGCGCAATCGCCTCTGCCGCTTCAGCTACATTCGTCCCCGCTCCAGCTTCCGCTCCCCCCATCGGCGTCAAAGATAGCCCCTCCCCAGTCGTCGGCATCCCCGCCTGAACCATCTCGTCCACTAACGCTTCATTTTCGCTCGTCCCCTCAGTCGCCCCTCCGGCATCGCCTTTCGTAATATCGTCGATTGCTTTCTGCAACTCGTCATTACTCATATTAAGCCCACCTTTTCTTTAATTTTATGTTAATATGACCTATTTTACCCCCATTTTATCACGCTTACGTTAAATCCGCAAGAACTTTACGAGCTTATCCAAAAAATCCTCCTTGACTTCTTCCATCGGTAACCTCGCCCCAAACGCATCTACAATCTCCTCCCCTCTCTCCTCTGGAAAATAAACCGTTACTCTCGGCGAAAATCTTTTTCTCGGCGTTAAAACAATCGCAAAATTCCCCTCCTCCTGTAAAACTCCAAACGCCCGATATTCCGAATAATCATATAGCCTACTTCCCTCCGAAAGCCCCTTGCTCGACAGGGAATAATGTAACGTCCTCGGCGGACGTACCGAATAAATCACCAAAGAAATCGCACTCAAAACAATCAACGCCGTAAACGTCCACCATCCCAACCACACCGACAGCGCAATCAACCCTAAACTTACCGCAACCAACCCCACATACCACCCCCCATTTTTACTCCTCTGGACGTACTCCCTCGCTTCCCAGTTTACAATTTCCTTACTGCTCATACTAATCATTATAATATACCAAAAAAAATTCGTCTAGTTCAGACGAAATTCTGGCGGAGGGTGGGAGATTCGAACTCCCGCTCCAGGTCTCCCCAGACTAACGATTTAGCAAACCGTCCCCTTCAGCCACTTGGGTAACCCTCCAGCTCTCTCTATTCTATCACATCCTCATCCAAATTCCCAAAAAATCCCAAAAATCAAAAATCTCCCCTAAATTCCTAAAAACTCTTGCTTTTTAACCTTAAGTGTGCTATAATAGATAAAAGTTATCATTAACTGCGAGATTTTTAATGAAAAATTTAACTAAAACTATATCCCAAGTTTTCACGTGCGCCGCTACGGCGACTACTTTAATTGCCGGAAAAGCGGTAGCCCTCTCTCTTCGCGAGGGCGTCGAAGCCGCGAAAACCCCTGAAATGCCTTCCGAGCTTATTAACTCTAACGGCGGTGGCGTCCTCGGCGATATTACCAGTACTATCCTTTATATCGTCGGCGCGATTTCCGTTATCATGCTCATATTCGGCGGTATTAAATACGCTATCTCCGCTGGCGACTCGAAAAAAGTTACCGACGCGAAGAATACGATTCTCTACGCTATTATCGGTCTCGCAATTACAATCCTCTCTTACTCAATCATCAAATTCGTCCTCGGCGTCCTCGGCGCTTAATTAACAAACGCCAAGCCAATTAACCTTGAAAATAGCCTCGAAAGAGGTTATTTTTCTTCCTCGAATACCCCTCGCCTTAAAACCGGTTTTCTCCCCTTTCTATTAACCGCTAAGACTACCCCATAAATCTCCTTAACCCCCGCCCGTTGTAACATTTTCGCCGCCTCTGTTAAGCTCGCTCCCGTTGTCCAAACATCATCAAACAAAACTATCGGTCTCTTTAAAACCTCCCGATATCCTTTCCGAATCCTGAACCCCCCCTCCGAACTCTCCCGAAAATACTTCGGATTTAATTTATACGCCTCTTTCGCCTGTTTCAGCCTCTTTTTCTCGCTCGCCCCGACCTGCGTTGTATCTTTCGCCCTTAATAATAATTCAAGAACCTCCGCCTCCCCTCTCTTAAAATCCCTTGAAACCTTTTTCATAATCAACTTCGTATGGTCGAACCCCCTCTCCCGAATATGCTTCCTCGCCGTCGGCAAGGGAACTAAAATCAACGGAAGTTTTCCCGTCGACTTTTGAACATTTTGCCCTTTAAAACTTCCGCTGCCCCTGTTAAGAATCTTCTCCTCAGCCTCCTGAAAAACCGTCTCCTCTAAAATCTCCGCTAAACCCCCCGCTAACCCCCGAACCGAATAATATTTATATTCCTCAACTAGCTCCCCAATAATCTCGTCCCTAAATCCAACCGAATAAATCCCCTTAAAAATCTCATAAGCCCTCTTGTCTTTATCTTCTCCCCCTATACAGGTTCGCCCCTCTTTACATTTCCGGCAAATCCCCCCGCTCATCTCTTGTTTACAAACCGGGCAATGATTCCGATAATGCGCAAAAATGTATTTTTTACAACGTTCGCACAGCATCCCTCCCCTTACTCCACATCCCCGACAATTCTCCGGACAGAGAACATCCAAAACCGAAAAATTCCGTAAAAACGTTGTATTTTTTACCATAAAACCATAATCTCTATTGCTTTTTTCCCGCTTATAATTATAATATATATTATATCAATAAAAGTGGAGGAATACCTAGTATGGCTCGTAAAAATAACGACGACCTACTGATGGAAGATGAATTAGCTGCCGCCTTTCTTGAAGACGATGCTACCTCTATGATCGAGCCTGAGCCGATGGCGGAAGAAGCGCCCGCGCCTGCGCCCGAAGAAGAGACTGAAGTCGAACCATCAGACGAGGGGGAAGATGATGGGTGGGATAGCGCCGACGAATTTCCGGGACAGCTCGCCGTAGATGTCTACGAAACCGCCGATAGCCTAGTAATTAAAGCTCGAACTGCCGGAATTAAAAAGTCCGACCTTAACGTTTCGATTCATGATAGCATCTTAACTATCTCCGGCGTCCTTTCCGGCGGCGAAGATGAACATACGACCCGCTGGCACATCCAAGAATGTTACTGGGGTGAATTTTCCCGAACAATCGCCCTCCCTGTCCAAGTTCGCGAAGACGAAAACTCCGTTAAAGCCGAGCTCCGCGACGGCGTTTTAACGATTACTTTCGAAAAAGAGAAAGTCGAAGCCCCGAAAAAGATTAAAGTCTTATAAAGCTAGAAAAAAACGAGTCCGGATTTTCGCTCCGCCTCGTTTTTTTATTCTCTAATTTCTCTGGTCTGGGTGACAAGACTCGAACTTGCGACCTCACGCTCCCAAAGCGCGTGCGCTACCAACTGCGCCACACCCAGAAACTTCTAAAATTATATCATATTCCCTTATTTTTTACTATCTTCTTCAGCTTTTTTATTTTCTTTCTCTAACCTATACGCCTTAAAATTCCCAACTTCCTTTTCTTCCGTTACCTTATATCCCGAAAATACCTCTCCAGAAAAATCAACTTCCTCCCCCTCGGAACTCAAATACCAAAAACTTTCCTCTCCTTTCGCATAATCCGAAAAAACTTGAACCGGATTCACCTCCGTCGCATAATTAACCGACTGATAAAATAAATCCGTCGTCGCCGTAACGATTGTCTCCCGATTTTTCTCCGCGACTTCCTTAATCTCCGTAATCAACGCTTTCGGGTCGCTCGTAATGTTTAACTTATCTAAAACGACAGGGAAGAAAACCAAACAAACCGTAAAAATAACCGCTAAAATTATCCCGATTTTCTTCAAAGTGTTCGCTAAGATAACGACTAAGACCGCCGCTAACGTGACTAAAACGATTTTCAAAATCGAAACCGGAATCCCCCAATCATACGCCCATTTCCCAATAAAAACCGAAACCCCTCCGGAAATATACGGAATCGACAGAAAAACGACTATCCCCGCTAGCCCCAACGAAATCAACTTCCTCATCTACCTCTCCTCCTTAAACTTATCTAAATCTATTCTATCATAAATCCCTAAAATATGATATTATATATACTATGTCAGGGTGTGGCGCAGTTGGTAGCGCGCAGCGTTCGGGACGCTGAGGTCGTCGGTTCAAGTCCGATCACCCTGACCATTTTCATCTTTCTTTTGCTTTTTATGATAAAATTTTTATATGACCAAACAGAAAAAAATAACCCTTTTTACTGTCATTTTTCTCGTCATCGCCTGCATCTGCCTTACCCCGAAAACCCTCCAAAACGATACTTTCTACCTAATTAAAATCGGCGAAGATATCTTAGCTCGCGGTCTCGACTTTAAAGATCATTTCACCTACGTCGCCGACTTATCTTATACTTACCCTCATTTCCTCTATAACATCTTCCTCGCCCTCGTTTATCGAATCGCGGGCTTTACCGGAGTCTACATCAGCACTATCTTTTTCTATATCGTCTTCGCTCTTAGCCTCTTTTATATTCTAAAAAAACTCGCTACCACTAGCCCACTTCCTCCTAAAACCCCTAAGCTAACCGTCCAAGCCCTTAATCTTCTCCCAAGCCTCCTCACTTTTTTCTCAGTTATTCTGCTCCCATCTTCAATTGCTGCTCGTTCTCAAGTCATCACATACTCTATTTTTATCTGGGAAATTTATTTCCTAATTTCTCTAATAAAAACCGGCTACAAAAAATATATCTTCCTCCTCGTCTTAAGTTCTTGGCTAGTTGCATCGCTCCACGCTTTAACTTGGCCACTATTCTTCATTTTCTACCTTCCGTTTTTCGCCGAAATTATAATTTCTAAAATTCTCAAACGAACCGACCTCTACAAAAATAAATCTCGTCTAAAATCTCTAAGCTCAAAGCTCTGTCTCCTATCTGAAGCCGAAACCAAAAGCCTTAAACCTCTTTTCCAAAGTTTCATTGGCAGTCTTTTAATCGGCCTTCTAACCCCTGCGCAAACCTGTTATAGCGGATTTGTCAAAATCGCTCTCGGCAATTCCCAAAGTTATATCGCCGAACATCAGCCCACTATCCTCATCAACAATCCCAACCTTCTCATCTTTCTTCTCATCTTCATCCTCATCTTAATCTTTACTAAAACTAAACTCCGCCTTGACTCATTCTTCCTAATTTCTGGGCTCTTCGTTCTCTCCTTCCTCTCCATTCGTCATACCTCTCTCCTTATCACCGTCGGGATCATTCCTTTGTTTTTTCTTCTCAAAAATCTCTTCCTTCTCGCTAACGACCAATTCTTCGAACCAATCCGTCTCTTTTTCCCAACTCGTTTTATTGTATTCACTATCTTCACCCTCCTATTAATTAATTTTTTATCAATTCTAAAAACGCCTTTCCTTAGTCCAACTTACTGCCCAATTTCTGCCACTACTTTTATCAAAGAAAAGTTTGCCGAAAAAATCGCCGAAAATAACTTCCGCCTCTTTAATGAATATAATATCGGTGCTTACCTTCTTTTCGAAGATGTTCCAGTTTTTATTGACTCTCGCGCAAATATCTATACAAAACCTTTCTCCAAAAACCTCTCTCGCGACCTTTTTGATGATTATATGGAAATCATCGACGCTTCTTCCGCTCCTGTCCTCCCCCCGAAAGACTCCTCTAATTCTCCCGAAGAATTATCATACGAAAAGTTAATTGAATACTATAATCTCGAATATTTTCTTCTCTATAAAACCTCTGCCCTCGCAAAAGTCTTAGAAAAAGACCCCGCCTATGAAAAACTTTATTCCGACCCCGAACTAGACAAAGACGACCCAAAAGAAAATTTTGTCATCTATCATAAACTCCCAGCTTCCACCTAATCCCCCTTAACGCTTCTTAATTTTCTCAATCACATACCTCGGTCTTCTTTTAGTTTCTGAATACGTCTTCCCAATATATTCTCCGATAATCCCCAACGCCAACGTCTGTATTCCGCCCAAAAACCAAATCGACGTAACCGTAAACGCCCATCCCGAAACCGCCCTCCCACCTATTTTTGCAAAGAGAATATAAATCATCATCAAAATCGAAATCAAAAAAATTCCTAACCCAATTAAAAATATAACCCTTAGCGGTCTAATCGAAAACCCCGTAATCCCGTCTAGCGCAAAATTTATCATCTTTCCTAACGGATATTTACTTTCCCCCGCGAACCTCTCCCCCCGCGAATAATAAACCGTATCGGTTTTCAGTCCAATTTTCGGTATAATCCCCCTTAAAAATAAATTAACTTCCTCATATTTTTCTAATTCCTCCATCGCTCGCTTACTCAAAAGCCGATAATCCGCCGAATCCTCTATCGTCCCCGCCCCTAAAATCTTCATCAACTTATAAAAAATCTTCGCACTCTCTCTTTTAAATTCCGAGTCTTTTTTTCTGTCTTTTCTAACCCCAAAAACAATCTCCGCCCCTCCCCGAAACTTCTCAATAAATTCATCAATCGCCTCAACGTCATCTTGTAAATCCGCGTCTAACGAAATCGCCGCGTCAGCAAACTCTTTCGTATAAAGCAATCCAGCCAGTAACGCATTTTGATGCCCAACATTCTTCGCTAACTTAATTCCAACAACTTTCCCCTTAAACCCCTCAATCATCTCCCAAGTCCCATCCCCCGATCCATCATCAACAAAAATCACTCTGCTCCTCGCGCTAATTTTTTTTGCCTTAACTAGCTCTAAAACTTTTCCCTCTAACCGCCTATAAGTCTCCTCCAAAACTTCCTCCTCGTTAAAGCAGGGAACAACTAAAAAAATTATCGGCTTTCGTCTCATCTTACCCCCCTATCTTATCACATCAATCGCGAATATCTCTCAAAATCCCCCTCGCCCCATAAATAAATGTCCCGAAATAAATCGCAGAAATATACGGATACAATTCAACGCCCCATCCCCCCATCATTACAATAAAATAGCCAATCACCCCTGCTAATAATATCCCCAAACAAAAAACTCTCTTTTCTTTATATGTAATCATATATACTATCGCCAAAATCTCGCCAACATACATATACCTCTCGTGCATACACGGCAAAAACATTACACATATCGCCAAAACCAACAGCGCAAGCTCAAATATCTCTTTTTTACCTAATTTTACCCTCTTCTCCAAAACAAACCCTAGCAAACAAAACAATAAGACCAGCGTAAAAACTACCCCCCCCCCCCACAATCAACCCCGTCCCCAATTTTTCCATAAATCCACTCGGAACCAAATTATATATATTTGGATAAAACGAAGTAGGTCTATTAGCATACTCAACCGTCCAATATCCATACGTCGTAAAAATCCGACTTATCGACCACCCAAACAAAATCGCCGGAAGCGAAGCCAAAACTATCATCATCGGAATAATTAAAAAATAATAAAAAGGGAATCGCTCTTTAGTTTTTCTATTTTTTAAATAAATTATTCCAAACAACGGTAACAAAAATATCGCCTGAAGTTTAAACGCAAGAGCCAATCCTAATAGTATAAAACTCTTCTTATAGTTGTTTCTCAAAAGATATACCAGAGAAAAAACCGAAAACGCCCCATAAATCGAATCGCATTGCCCCAAAACCGAACTGTTCAACATCACCAAAGGTGACAATAAAACGGCTAGCCCCACCCCAAACTCCAAAGTCATTTTTTCATCTTTGTCCGTCTTCTTCGCTAACTCTCTCACCAACAAAATCGCACCCACAGCCAAAACAAAATCAAACATAGCCGACAATATCTTAATCAAATATAATGGTCTTACTGGTATATAAGTCATCAACGCTATTAAAAATACGTACGGCGCAGGATAATCCCCCTCATACGTCGCTAATCCTCCCAAACCTCCATCTGACTTCAACTTCTCATACCACGGCTCAAGAAACAACGTATAGTCAGCACTCTCAACGTTAAACCAAACTACCCTCAAAATAATCGCCAACAAAATAACACCAATAAAAAATCCCCCTACTATTTTCCTAATAGGGGGACAGCTTGTCGTCATGCCAATGCCAACGATTAATTTCCAATGTTATCAAGTACGAATCCGACAATCGCTCTCGCCAAGATTGCAATCGCTAACCCAACCAAGCCATAAAGAATCGTATTCTTCGCTTTCGTAACTTTCGTTTGATCTCCCGAAGAAGTAACATATTGGAAACCGCCATAAATAATCATAATTACCGAAACCGCACCCACCGCATACATGAAAACATCAGAAATCGTCTTGACAATACTGGTCACATTTCCATTCTGCATATCATTCGTCGTCGCAGCGTTTATACCATTGTTCATCCCACCTACCTTATTTGCCGCCCAAACACTCCCCGCCGGCACCAACGCCATCCCAATCCCCGCAATCGCCAAAACCCCTGCCATCATCAGCATCTTAGCTTTTTCACTTATTTTCATTTAATATTCCTTTCCTTTTACGTTATTTTAATAATATCATTCTCCAAAATTAAACGCAAGCATTTTTCATACCGTCTTTACCCTGAAAAATCAGAAATCCTAAATCTCATTAACAACAAAATTCACAATCACCCCCGCTAAAATTGCCACCGCAATCCCCACCACCGCATAAATCAACGCATTCTTTGCTTTCTGAACTTTTGCTGAATCTCCTGCCGACGTAGTATACAAAAACCCCGCGTAAACAATCATTATCACCGCTAACGCCCCCGCAATATACATCAAAACATTTACTACGACCCCTACCAAGTTCGATGTTTGGGCTCCCGTTACTCCACACCCAGCCGCATCTTTCAATTCTTGAGTCGCATTACTATGACAAATTGGATCTTCCGCGTAAGCCACCCCCATTACTCCGCTCACCCCCATCAAAACCGCTAAAATTACCCCTAAAATCTTTTTTTTCATTTTCTAAACCTCCGCTCCAGCATCAACCACAAAGTTAACAATTACCGCCGCTAAAATCGCCAAAACCAGCCCTGCTACCGACCAAATTATCGTATTCTTTGCTTTCGCGACCTTTCCCGCATCTCCTCCCGACGTAATATATTGAATTCCTCCATAGACAATCATAATAACCGCCCCCGCCCCGACCGCATACATCAACCAACTCACAATCCCCGCAATCGAATTCCCCCCTCCTTGCGGAATTAACTTCTTAGTCTCCGAATCTATCAACGACGCCGCCAATCTACTCAAAATTTCTTTCATCTTTCCTCCTTAAATTACCAAAATATTACCTTAACTACCCCAACAATCACCGTCGCCAACACACAAATTATCAACCCCGTAATCGCCATCCTCAAACTCTTCTTTGCTTTTTCATATTTCCCAACCTCTCCCCCCGCCGTAATCATCAAAAACCCCGAATAAACAATCATCACAACCGCCCCAATCCCAGCCACATAAAACAGATCGTATAAAACATTCATAATAATCGTCACTACCGTCCCAGGCAACTCGTTCTCACTAAATGCGCTACTATTAATCTCGCACGGATCCCCACTCGCAATCCCATCATACCACGGTTTCAATCTAAACAATGGACTATCACACCCCGCCGCCCCCACCTCACCAAACCTTACCCCCATCCCCAAGTTCACCACCCCCGCCGCTAATACAACCGCCCCCAAAAAAGCTAAAATCCTTTGTTTCATACCATTATAATATCATACTTCTTTTATTCCTGTCATCTCTTGACAAAACCGCTTATGTGTGATATAATGAAAAGGATAACCCTTGTCGGTATATTATGAGTGTGTTAAAACCTAAATTTTCCTTCAAAAACTTCTTTAGAACCGCTTTTTTGGCGTTCTTTTTCATACTCTCCTCTTTCTTAACTCTCCCTGTCGCCGCCGCTCCAGAAAGAACCCCCGACCCAGTCGAATCTCCCCAATCAACTCAAACCCAAACTCAAACCCAGACCCAACAAACTCAAACCCTCACTCGTACCCCCGACAATACTGATACTAATACCAATACTAATACCGAAACTACCTCCGACGACTCCGAAGACATCTGTTCCTCCCAAACCGGCGCTATCGGCTGGCTCGTCTGCCCAACTACCGGCTTCATCGCCAAAGCTATCGACGGTATCTACGCCGTTACCGAATCCGCCCTCGTCGTCGCCCCCCTCTCCTCCGACTCTTCCTCCCCGATTTACCTCGTCTGGAGCTACTTCCGTAACGTCACCAATGTCGTCTTCATTATTTTCATCTTAGTCATCATCATCTCCCAGCTCACCGGTCTCGGTATCTCTAACTACGGAATTAAAAAGACCCTCCCTAAAATCGTCGTCACCGCCATCCTCGTTAACCTCTCTTGGATTATCTGCGCCCTCGCTGTTGACGTCTCTAATATTATCGGCGCCTCCCTCCGCGACCTCTTTACCTCTATCGAAGAACAAACCATCTCTGCCAGCACCATCAGCGATGCCGCTAACGTCTCTTTCGGTAGTCTCATCGGCGTCCTAACCGGTGCCGGCGCCCTTACTATCGGAACTATTCTAATCTCCGCGAACGTCGGGATTTTTTATATGCTCATTCCTGTTCTCCTCGGCGCCCTTATCGCCGTCGCCTCTGGTCTCTTAACTATCGCCATGCGCCAAGCCCTCGTCGCCCTCTTAATCATGATTTCTCCTCTTGCTTTCGTCTGTTTCCTCCTCCCGAATACTGAAAACTGGTTCAAAAAATGGAAAGAATTATTAACCCAAATGCTCATCTTCTACCCCATGTTCAGCGCCCTCTTCGGTGCTTCCGAACTCGCCGGCTGGGTCTTAATCGCCTCCGCGAAAGATGCGTTTACCGTCATCCTCGGTATCGCCGTCCAAGTTTTCCCCTTAATTTTCTCTTGGTCTCTTATGAAAATGTCGAATACTGTCCTCGGAAAAGTTAACGCCGGTCTCCGTAATCTTACCGCTCCCGCCCAAAAATCCGCCACCGCCTACGCGACCCGAAAGCGCGACCTCGCGAACGCCCGTTATCTCGGCGTCGATGCTAAAAAATATAACCTCCCCCGAAGAACCGCCCAATGGCTTAATAAAAATAAAAATCGCGACCTCAATGATACAAAAACCTACGAAGCCGCTATTACTAATCGCGGTCTCGCCGCCTCTGCGACTTATAAAAACCGTCGCGGAAAAGTTACCGGTCGTGGCGAAGCCCTCTTTAGCTTAGTTAATCAAAATCTCTCTAACCAAGAAATTATCGAACGTGGTAAAAATGACTTTAATAAAGGTATCAGCGAATATGCTAAGGGAACTCACCGCTTTAAGCGTCTCGAGAGAACTGATATTAAAACCATGAACGCTGCCGATAACTTAAATATCGAGCTTGCCCGTGGCGAAATGATTAACCTCGAAAACGCAACTAGTCGTCATAACCGCTTCGAAGCCGCTCTCTCCGCTCATTCTCAACTTACCCTCGACAAACCAGGTTATCGCTATACCCCCGACCAAGTCGATATCGACCGCTATAATACTATCTCTGGTATCATGGAAGGGAAAGGCGAGTTTATTCATTACGCCGGTGCTTACGCCGCCAACGCTCACGCCGTCCAAGATAAAATCATCGATTCTAAGTTCGCTAACTACTTCGATTCTATCGCCCCGACCCAAGAAGTCGTCAACCGTCTAACCGACTTAACCAACTATCATAAATCCAACGATTACATCGACAGTATCGTTATGGGCATGAAAACCCTTAATATGCGCGGCGATACCGACCTCGTAAAAGCGACTATCGACCAAATCCTCGTCGACGACCAAATCAAACTCGGCACTCACGCTTCCCAAACTCTCGCGAACTTCCTCATGTTCGACGTTAAAGATAACGACCCGTTCCTCCGCCGTTACGGAAAATATATTAACCTCGAAACCGCCGCTGTTTATAACGAAGGTGGGAAACGCACTAATCATAACCTCTCCTTTAACGAATATATTCGTGGCGAATATCCCGAAATTGACCCCGAAACCGGTAAAGCGAAACGTGATGCCGACGGCAACATTATCTACTCCAAAGTCAAACCAAAGCGCGACCTCGTTAAACTCATGGAAGGTACTTCTTTCGACGGCGTCGAGCGTACCGCCTACGAAAATATGGATAAGTCTATGCGTGATGCTTATATTCGCGAAGACGGAACCCTCGACGAAGCAGCTTGGTCTAAGCGTCGTAAAGATGTCCAAAACTCTATTCTCCCCGCAATTATCTCTGCTGGCCTAAAATACCCCTCCGGCTCCGAACAAATCCAATCCCTCGCTTCTTATATGACCGGTTACAAAGTCAATCGCGACGGTAAACTCGTCCCTCGTTGGAAAGATGAAGGCGATACCTTCTATGGCGTTGACCCGAAAGAATTCTTCCAGACCCAAACCGATATCTTCCTCGGTGCCCAAACCCCGTCCCAAATCCTCGGTATCCGTACCGATCTCTTAAACCCGATTATCGAAACTCTTGCCGACGAACGTATCGACGAGCTTAAAGCTTCTGGTGAACTCCCCGAAAATTACGAAACTTCCGAAGAATATACCTCGCTCTCCGATAAAGAGAAAGCCGATCTTCGCTTCCAATACGCTAAAGACCGCCTCTTTAACCTCCTCGATAGTAAAGGGAAACTCGAACAAATCTATACCTCTCGTCGCTCTGGTGCCGGTCTTGGCTCAAAAGATAAAGTTCGCGACCTTCTCGACCTTGATGATGATTATAAAATTTCTAAATACCGTGAGAAAAAATCCGAAGAACGCCGTAAGCTCCGCGAGAAAATCGAAGCTAAACTTCGAGCCGAGGGTCATGACGTCGATGGCGATTCCGTCCATCCATCTCCGTCTTATGATAACTCTAGCTACTTCAGCGGTATGCTCGATGAACTTTATAACCAAAATCCCGACAGCGAACAGTTCTACGCCGAATCCTATAAGCTCCTCCGTAAATTCAGTCTCGATTTTATCGCCAGTAAATATCAAGAGTTCCATAAAAACAACGAATCCGCCGATAACTACGAGCTTCTCTCCTACCTCTTTGAGCTACTCGAAAACCCCGATAATTATATATAATATATAATTATTATTATGCTATAATATATATTATATATGGCGCAATATAAAGTCCCTCAAGATGTCGAGGCCGATGATAAATTAATCGGGCCTTTTGGTTTTCGCCAATTCATCTATCTTCTAATTGTTGCCGCTCTCGGTGGGGTTGCTTATGTCATGTTCCAAATTTTTCCTCTCCTTGCTCTAATCCCTATCGCCCCTGCGCTTTTCCTTTTAATCCTCGCTCTTCCTCTCCGTAAGGAACAGCCTATGGAAACCTATATCGCCGCTCTAATCTCTTTTTATACAAAACCCACCAAGCGTTTCTTTAACCCTGGTCAGCGCGAATCGACTATCCTTATTACCGCTCCAAAAATCATCGAAAAAATCCGAACAAAGAATATCTCCTCCGATGATGCCGGCCGCCGCCTCTCTTTTCTCGCCTCTGTCGTCGATTCTGAGGGTTATTCCATTAAGGAGGGAACTACTCCCGTCCGCGACGAATTTGTTGCCGAAGCGAACTCAACTCCCGATATGTTCGACGTTTACGAAACAACTCGAATCGATTCTTTCGTCTCCGATTCCGCCTCCCGTCAACACGATGCCGCTATCGCCCAAATGCGCGCCGCTATCGAAAAAGCGAATAGTTTAACCGCCTCTGCCGAAGTCCCCGTTTCTCCCGCTTATAAAAACCCTTTTGCCACTCCCGAAAAAGAAGCCCCCCTCGATTTCTCCGTTTTCTCCGAAACAACTACTCCCGCCGACGCTACCGAACAATATAAAACCCCTGGCTCCGAATATATCGCCCCTAAAACTACTCCCGTTACACCCGTCTCTCCTAAACCTGCTCAGGTCGCTGAACCTGAACCCCCTAAAGAACCCGAAGAAACCGTTATCGTCGAGCCCGACGAAAAAATCTTTAACCTTGCTCATGACGGAGATTTTACCGTCGCCACTATCGCTAAAGAAGCTAAACGTATGTCGCGTAAAGCCGATAATGAAGAAGTTTATATAAGTTTACACTAAGGAGAGAAGACTTATGAACCCGAATAACCAACAATTCCAAGCCTACCCCGGCGCCCAACCTGTCGCCCCGAACCAGCCTTTAACGACCCCAAACGGCGCCCCTATTGCTTCTGGCCCCCAATTTCCCGTGAACAACGGCCAAGCTACCCCAGATTCTCCCCTCGCGACTCAATCCACCCTCCTTATCTCCGAGCTTCGCGACGGAATGGTCATCATGAAAGATGGCTCTTTCCGCGCTGTTGTCGCCTGCCAGTCCATCAACTTCGACCTCATGTCCGAACAAGAACGTGAAGCCGTCGAATACTCTTACCAAAACCTCCTCAACTCCCTCAACTTTACCACCCAAATCCTCATCCGCTCCCAACGCGTCGACATCGGCCCCTACATCACCCGCCTCATGGACATCCGCCGCAACAACGACAACATGCTCCTCGGCATCCTTATGGACGATTACATCAACTTCATCGACATCCTCTCTCAAGAAGCAAACATCATGGACAAATCCTTCTTCATTATCGTCCCTTACTACCCCTCCGCCGAATACGAAAAACAACTCTACGAAACCAAAAACCTCATCTCCGTCTTCCAAAAAAACAAAGTCCAACCCATCACCCGTATCGACCGCGCCACTTACGACAAAGCCGCCACCGAAATCAACAACCGCATCGAAACCATCACCTCCGGTCTCTTCCAAATCGGCATCCGCTCCGTCCGCCTCAACACCAAACAACTTGCCGAACTCTACTACGATTTCAACAACCCAGACACCGCCGTTCGCGAACCACTCGTCGACTTTACTAAACTCGCCACCACTTACGTCAAGAAAGGAACACCCAATGCCTAAGAAAAACAAACCCACCGCCGCTCAAATCGCCGCCACCAGCCAAATCTCCGAAGATCAACAAATCCAACAGGCCTTCGAACAGGGCATCACCACCCTTCGCGACCTCATCTCCCCCAGCTCTATCGAAATCAACTCCGACTACTTCCGCCTCGGCACCAAATACGGCCGCACCATATATATATATGGTTACCCCCGCTCCCTTTACACCGGCTGGCTCTCTCCCCTCATCAATATCGACGAAGTTCTCGACATCTCCATGTACATCTACCCCGTCGACACCACCATCGTCATGAAAAACCTCCGCAAAAAAGTCACTCAGCTCGAAGCCTCCATGAACGTCAATGCAGAAAAGGGAAGAGTCCGCGACCCCGAACTCGAAGCCGCCATCAACGACGCCGAAGAACTCCGCGATCAACTCCAAGTCGGCGCCGAACGCTTCTTCCGCTTCGGTCTCTACGTCACTCTCTGGGCCGACTCTCTCGACGAACTTCGCTTCGTCCAACAAAAAATCGAAACTCTCTTTGGCCAACAAATGGTCTTCAGCAAAGTCGCCAGCTCCCAGCAAGAGCAAGGTATGCAGTCCACCATGCCCCAGTGCACCGACCAGCTCCAAATCCGCCGCAACATGAACACCGGCGCCATCTCTACTTCCTTCCCATTCACTTCCGCCGACTTAACCCAAGAAAAAGGCATCCTCTACGGCATCAATATGCACAACAACGGCCTCGTCATCTTCGACCGCTTCAGCCTAGAAAACGCCAACATGGTCGTCTTCGCCAAGTCTGGTGCTGGTAAATCTTTCGCTGTCAAACTCGAAGCCTTGCGTAGTATGATGATTGGCTCCGAGATTATCATCATCGATCCAGAAAACGAATATCAAAAACTCTGTGACGCCGTCGGTGGCTCCTACATCCGCCTCTCGCTCAACTCCGACGTCCGCATCAACCCCTTCGACC
>CAYWPO010000004.1:0-25080 GCA_964460285.1 uncultured Candidatus Saccharibacteria bacterium | reverse complement strand
CAAGTCGCCTATATCGCTCTCGTTACGATTTTTGGTATGATGCGAATTTCTCAATCTGCTTGGGTTTCTAATCTTGGCGCGATTGTTAAGTTTATTGTTCTCGCCGGAATTGGTTTCATCGGAATTTATGTCTTCCTCAAAGAAGGTTCCGCGAACCCAGTCGAAAGTTGGCACGATCTCGTTCCTCTCGCTTCTGCTGACGGCGGAATTGATTGGACTGGTCTTTCCTTTGTTTCGTTAATTATCTTTAATATGCTCGGCTTTGAAGTCGTTGGAACCTTTATCGACGATATGGATAAGCCAAAGAAACAAATCCCTCAAGCAATCATCTTAGGCGGTATCCTTATCGCTGTGTTCTACTTATTACCAAGCTTCGCCATGGGCGTCGCAATTCCTTTGGAGGAAATCGAAACGAATAGTGGGCTCCTCGAAAGCTACGGCGTTCTCCTTTCCGCGATTGGACTTTCTGCTGCCGCGATTAAGTCAATTATCGCCGTTGTTGGTGGAATGTTTATTTATACATTAATTGCAAATATCGCCTCTTGGCAGTTCGGAGTCTATTCCGTCGTTGCTTATGCTGCGAAAGACGGAATCTTCCCGAAATCTTGGAAAAAACTTAATAAAGACGGTTGCGCTTACGTCGTCTCGATTTGGACAAGCATTGTTGCTGCTGTCCTAGCAATTGCCGGTGCGCTCCTCGGCGAATATCTGCCAGATTCAGCGTTCTCTAACGCATTCTGGGCATTCTTCGATCTTTCTCTTGTCTGTCTCTTAGTTGGCTATATTCCAATGTTCGCCGCCTTTATGAAGCTTCATAAAAAAGGCGTTCAAGATAAAAACGGTTATTGGCTCAATATTAACCCGATTATGCGAAGCCTAATGGGTATTATCCCGATGATAATGCTTGTCATCTCTCTCGTCTTCACGCTCATCCCGGAGTTTAGCGTTGGCGCTATTGCGGAAAATGGAACATTAATTATTAGCTCAATCGTCTGTGTCGTTATCGGCGAAGTTCTCGTCTTTAATATGCAACGAAAAGATAATCAGAGAAAGGTTTTACGTCGTGCGAATAAATAACTCTACTCCTAAACAAGATGGCTTCTATATGCCGTCCGAACTTAGCGAGCATTCCGCGACTTACCTTCTTTGGCCCGAACGCCCCGATAACTGGCGGAGCGGGGCCAAACCGGCTCAAGCCGCCTTTAAACAAGTCGTCGAAACTATCGCAAAATATGAACCAGTCATCCTTGGCGTGAATCAGTCTCAATACTCTCATGTTCTCGGAATGAATATGCAAAACGTTGAAGTTGTCGAGATTTCTAATAACGATTCTTGGATTCGTGATACTGGCCCGACTTTCCTCGTTAATGGAAAGGGTGATCTTCGTGCGGTCGACTGGGCGTTTAATGGCTACGGCGGACTTTATAACGGAATTTATTTCCCGTGGGACTTCGACGATATGATTGCCGCGAAAGTTTGCGCAATCGAGGGAGTCGACCGCTATCGAACCGACGATTTCGTCCTTGAAGGTGGTTCAGTTCATTCCGACGGCGAGGGAACTCTCCTCGTAACCGAAGAGACTTGCCTTGATAAAGGTCGTAATCCTGACTTATCGAAAGAAGAAATCGAAAAATACCTTCTCGATTATTGCGGCGCGGAAAAAGTTCTTTGGCTCCCTTACGGAATCTATAAAGACGAAGATACTAACGGTCATGTCGATAATATTTGCCAATTCGTTGCTCCTGGAAAAGTTGTTCTTGCTTGGGAAGATAACGAGCAGGATCCTCAACATGAACGCTCCAAAAAGGACCTTGAATATCTCGAATCCGTAACCGACGCTAAGGGTCGTAAACTTGAGATTATTAAAATCCATGTTCCGAACCCAATTACGATAACCAAAGAAGAATCCGAGGGCGTCGATGTTGTCGAGGGGACTTTTCCGCGTAACGAGGGCGACCGTCTTCCAGCCAGTTATATAAATTACTATAACTGTAACGGCGCGATTATTCTTCCGGTCTTTAATGATGAACACGATCAAGCCGCGATTAACATTCTCCAGGATTGTTTCCCCGACCGAAAAATCGAACCGATTTATGCTCGCGAGATTCTCCTCGGCGGTGGCGATATCCATTGTATCACTCAACAAGTCCCGAAAGCTTAATCAAAAAAGCGCCATAAGGCGCTTTTTTGATATATAATATATATATGAAAAAGAAATTGTCTTATAAAGGTCCAATCGTCCTTGTCGTAATGGACGGCGTCGGACTTGCCCCGGATGGTGCCGGAAACGCCGTAAAAAAAGCTCATACCGAATTTCTCGACTTCGCTCTCGAGAATTATCTTAATATTCCCCTTGAAGCCTCCGGCGAAGCTGTCGGAATCTTAAAAGGCGATATGGGAAACTCCGAAGTTGGTCATAACGCTCTCGGCTCCGGTCAAATCGTCAAGCAGGGAATCGCTCAAGTCGAAGATTATTTTACTTCCGGAAAAATCTACAAAGGCGAAACTTGGCGAAAAATCATTGACAATGTTATTAAAAATACAACATCCGCGCCCAAAACTCTCCACTTCGCCGGTATTTTCTCCGACGGCAACGTGCATAGTTCTATTGTCCATCTCGAACGCATGATTAAACAGGCGTCCGAAGAAGGCGTGAAAAAAATCCGCGTCCATCTCATGCTCGACGGTCGTGATGTTCCGCCCCAATCCGAGCCTAAATATATCAACCGTCTCGAATCTTTTCTGAAACCTTTTAACGAAAAAGGGAACGATTATAAAATCGCTTCTGGTACCGGCCGTATGGTTGCGGTCTGCGACCGTTATGAAAATGATTGGAATATGGTTAAACTCGGTTGGGATATGATGGTGGGCGGAACCGCCGAATATAAATTCACTTCCGCTCTCGAAGCTGTCGAAACTTTCCGTAAAAAAGATTCTAAGATTCAGGATCAATATCTCCCGCCTTTTGTTATCGTCGATAAAAACAACGAACCCGTCGGTAAAGTCGAAAAAGGTGACAGCTTTATTTATTACGATTTCCGCGCCGACCGCGCAATCGAAATCGCCCAGGCCTTTACTTATTATGATTTCCCATATTTTGACCGCGGGAATTATTGCCCCGACGACGTTTGTTTTGCCGGTATGACCGAATATAATTCCGATACTCACGTCCCCGCGCTTACTCTCGTCCCGCCCGTAAAAATCAAAAACGCGCTTAATACTTTTCTCGGAAAAAACGGCGTCTCTGAGCTTGCTATTTCCGAAACCGTTAAATTTGGCCATATTACATACTACTTTAACGGTAACTCCTATGAAAAAGCCGAGAACGAAACTCATCTCAAGGTTGAATCTGATACTCTCCCGTTCGATACTCGTCCGTGGATGAAGTCCGCCGAAATTACCGACCTCGTTCTAGAAAACTTAGAAAAATATAAGTTCATCCGAATTAACTTCCCAGGTGGCGATATGGTTGGTCATTTCGCTGAACTCGAACCGACGATAATCGCGATGGAGGCGATTGATTTAAGCCTAAAACGTATCGCCGAAAAAGTTGACGCTCTCGGCGGAATGATGTTGATTACCGCGGATCATGGTAACGCCGAAGAAATCGCCGACGAAAATGGAAACCCAAAAACCTCCCATTCTCTTAATAAAGTCCCCTGTATTTTCTACGATAATACCGAGAATCGCGCAAAATATTACTCGAAGAATCTCGCCGACGCTGGGCTTTCGAATGTCGCCGCGACTCTCGCCCTTCTCCTCGGTCTCGAGAACTACCCGAAAGATATTTGGCGCGAACCCCTTATTGAAACCTCTGACTAAATCTGCTATTATAAAAAAGTTAATTAGGAGGTTAAAATGCCTATTACTAAAGCTATTATCCCAGTTGCCGGTTGGGGAACTCGTCGTTTGCCGATTACGAAGATTATCGAAAAGTCGATGCTTCCCGTCGGGAATCGCCCGCTCGTCGATTATTCTGTCCAGGAGCTAATTAAAGCCGGCGTAACCGATATTTATATGGTCATCTCTAACGTTGAGCCTTGCCAAGTTCGCGAATTTTATAAAGATAATCTCGCCTTGAACGAATATCTTAAATCTCGCGGTAAAGAAGATCGTCTCGAACTTGCGAAGACTCTTCCTAAAAACGTTAAAATTCATTATACTTCTCAAGATCCCTCCGCGAAATACGGAACCGCTGTTCCGGTCGCGATGGTTGTTGAAGAGTTTAACTTAAACGAACCAGTTTTTTGTTTCATGGGTGACGATTTTATTTGGAATCCAAACGGCGAATCTGCCGCTGAGTCGCTCCTGAAAGTCTTAAAAAATCCCTCCGATTCTGCGATTTTTGGTGCTCAAGTTAAAAAAGAAGAGGTCGAGAAATACGGCGTTTTCTCCGTTGAAGATGGAAAATTGAAAGAAGTGATTGAAAAACCGAACCCGAAAGATGCCCCCTCGAACCTAATTAACGTCTCTAAATACATTCTCTCTCCCGAATTGCTCAAAGAAATTGTTGAATATGTTAATAAAAACGATTTTGGTCCTCTCGACCAAGAATATATGATTACCGACCCAATCGATAACTTTATCAAAAACGGCGGTAGCGTTCGCGTTGCGACGAACTCTGGCGAATATCTCGATGGCGGTTCCCTTGAGGGCTGGGTTCACGCCAATAACGTCGTTCTAGGAAAATAATTTTTACCCCTGTTAAACCTGTGGAAAAATGAATAAAAAATTTGTTCAAAGGAAGTTAAATGGCTAAGGCGCACGCGATTTTTACCTGCTCTGAATGTGGCGCAACCGCCTCAAAATGGACTGGAAAATGCCCTAATTGTGGCGAGTGGAATACTTATGTCGAAACCCTATCAGTCGAAGAAGCCGAGTCAATCGGAAAAAACGCCGTTTCTCGCGGTAAAATTTCCGGAAAAGTTCTCGACTTCGTTAATATAAAGTCAATTATTCCCTCCGACTCTAAAGAGCGTCTCGAAACTGGCTTCCCCGACCTCGATTCCGTTCTTGGCGGCGGCTTTTTGATGGGCTCAGTCGTTCTTTTAACTGGTCAACCTGGAATCGGAAAATCAACCCTCCTCATGCAGATTTGCGCTAAAATCTCTGAGAAAAAGCCCGTCCTTTATATCTCCGGCGAGGAATCCGCTGGCCAAGTTAAACTTCGTGCCACTCGTCTCGGCGCCGAATCCGATAACTTAAATTTCGCTTCCTCGACGTCCGGAAACGATATCGCAAAAACTATCGAATCTGGAAAATTCGATTTTGTGGTCGTCGATTCAATCCAAACCCTCTCCATCGCCGAAATCTCTTCCGCCCCAGGCGGCGTCTCTCAAGTTACCAACTGTGGCAACTTAATCATCCGCGCCGCGAAAGCGACCGATACCGCCGTCGTCATTGTCGGCCACGTCACAAAAGAGGGAACCCTTGCCGGCCCGAAAGTTCTCGAACATCTCGTTGACGTCGTCATTAACTTCGAGGGCGACCGTTACGGCGGTTTTAAAACCGTTCGCGCAATCAAAAATCGTTTCGGCTCAACTAGCGAAGTTTCGATTTTTGAGATGAATGAAACTGGTCTAAAAGAAGTTAAAAATCCCTCCGCCGCCCTCCTTGCCGAACGTCAAAATACCGACGGCTCAATTATTCTTGCGACTCTTGAGGGCTCTCGTCCACTCCTCGTCGAGATTCAGGCTCTCGCCTCGAAAACCAATTTTGGTTATCCGAACCGAACCGTTTCTGGTTTTGATTTGAATCGCCTAAAACTTCTTATTGCCGTTCTTGAACGTCGAACGAAACTCAACCTTTCCGATAAAGATATTTTTATCAACGTCGTTGGCGGGATTAAACTAAACGATTCCGCCGCCGACCTCGCGATTTGTCTCGCGATTGCTTCCGCCGTCGCCGAACGTCGCCTTTCCGAAGAATATGTCGTTTTTGGTGAAGTCGGTCTAGGTGGCGAAATTCGCTCCGCTTTTCGCCCCGACCAACGTATTTCCGAAGCAAAAAAGCTTGGCTTTAAACGCGCAATCGCCCCCGCAACAATTAAAGATAAATTTGTCATTCCCGTTTCCGACCTCCGCGAAACTTTAATTAAATATGTTAAATGAAAATTCTTGGCGTTGACCCCGGAACCGGAATTTGTGGTTTTGGCGTTATCGAAATAAAACCTCGCCCGAAGTTAATCGACTGCGGCGTCATCTCGACTCCGCCCCATACTCCTCTTCCTGACCGCCTCCTCGATATTTATAATTCTCTTCATGAAATTATTAAACTAAATTCGCCCGACTGTATCTCGATTGAAAAACTTTTTTTCATGCAGAATATCTCGACTGGCATTTCCGTCGCCGAAGCTCGCGGTATCGTTTTATTAGTCGCGAAACAGGAAAAACTTCCGATTTTCGAATATTCCCCGAACGAAATTAAAAAGGCGATGACCGGCTATGGTCACGCTAATAAAAAACAAATACAAGAGATGGTTCGACTTCATCTTAACCTTAAAGAGATTATTAAACCCGACGACGCTGCCGACGCTCTCGCCGCCGCCATTACCCATTCTTTAATTTCTAAAGTTGATTTATAAAAACCCTTATGTTAATATATTATATATAAGGAGCTTTTTAATGAAAAAACTATTTTTATCAATCTCTCTATTAACCTTAGCTTTCGGACTTGTTCCGTTTAAAGCTTCCGCCGTTTCGCTTACTGCCGAAGAAGAAGCTTCTGTTGATGAACTAACTTCTGCCGAAGATTTAACGACTTCTTGTTCTGAAGATTTATCCGCCGAAGAATATACTGACTGTCTCGCCGCCGAGGCCGAAGATTATTCTAATACCTGTACCGAAGATCTCGAAGAAGACCCCTCTAGTAAATGTTATATCGATTTAGATTCCTATGTCGATTCTGACGAAACCGTTGAAGATGAGCCGGCCGACGATGACGCCGAGATTGAAGACGAGGATTTTCTCGCCGGTTTTACTGAAGAAGAAGCCGAGGAAGAAGAGGGTGAACCTGCTTCGATTGTTCCTGTTATCGTTGCGACCGTTCTTGGTCTTGTCGCGATTATCGGTTTAAACCTTGCTGGGAAGAAAAAATAGTTTTATAATCTTTCCATGATTGCTCATATTTCCGGAAAGCTCGCGGAAAAGTTTGATCATTCCGTTATTGTTGACGTTAACGGCGTTGGTTATGAGATTATTCTTACCTCGCCCGATTACGATTCCGTTAATCTTAATGACGAAATAAAATTCTATACTTATCATAATCTCCGCGAAAATGCTGAGGAACTTTATGGCTTTACTTCTCTTGCCGCGAAAAAACTTTTTGAACTTTTAATTTCCGTTAATGGTGTTGGACCGAAAGCCGCGATTGCGATTCTGTCTCTCGCTTCGGCTGAGGAAGTTCGGAACGCTATCGCGAACGCCGACGCAAATTTCGTTTCTAAGGCTTCCGGTGTTGGGAAAAAATCCGCCGAGCGCGTTATTGTCGACCTTCGCGATAAAGTCGGAATCCCGTCTCGTTACGGCGTAACTACTCCTAAAGTCGCGAAAAAGCTCGAAAAAGACGAAGCTCTCGACGCGCTTATCGCTCTCGGCTTTCCCCTTAAAGAAGCAACCGCCGCTCTCGAAAACGTCGATTCTTCGCTTCCGACCGAAGAGCGAATCCGTCTCGCCCTCCGCCGCTAAAATCCCTCTTTTCTTTTTCCTGAAACTATGATATGATTATTAGTAATTTCTAATAATAAAGGTTTATAAAATGAGTTTTTCTATCTTAAAAAAAATTGGCGATGCTCAAAAAAAGAAAGCCGTCGTTGATGTCCGCTCCGGCGATACTGTTAAAGTTACCCAAAAAATTAAAGAAGGCGAAAAATTCCGCTCTCAGGTTTTCGAGGGTGTCGTAATTCGCGCCGATCGTAAAGATTCTCATACCGCCCGAATCACCGTTCGCAAAATCGCTTCTGGCGTCGGCGTTGAAAAATCTTTCCTAATCCATTCTCCTCTCGTTGAAAAAATCGAAATCGTTAAACGCTCGAAAGTTCGCCGCAATAACCTCTCTTATCTTCGTGAACGCTCTGGTAAATCCGCTCGTCTCGCTGCGAAAGACTTTGACCGCGCCGAAGTTAATACCTTAAAAGAAGCCGAAGAAGTTCTCGAAGCTGAAGAAAAAACCGAAGAAACTGTCGAAGAAGCGAAAAATCCTAAAGGTTCCGCCGAACCTGAAGAATAAATGTCTCGTCTCGAGATCTTTATTCATAAAAACGACGCGAAGTTTAATCTCTCCGTCGCAGTTGGGCTAATAGAAAACTCATCTCTTAAAGAAATCGAAATAAAAGACGACGCTAAAACCGCCGTCTTTTCTCTTGTTAAAAAGTTTCAGAAAAAGGGAATTAAATTTTCCGAAATTATCTTAAACGGAACTGAAAACTATTTTCTCGGAACCCCTCTCGAAAAATACGTTACTATCCTCAAAAAACCCGAACTTTTCTTCCCCGACTTCGTCGAATTAAAATCTCTTGCTAATAAAATTAAAAAAGAAAATAAAGATAATTACATAAATAAAACTAAAATAATAAAAAATAATCAAATAACGACTAAGAAGTTAGGCGATCGCGCCGAATCGCTCGTCGCGAACTACCTCCGAAAAACCGGTCATAAAATCCTCGAACGGAACCATAAAACCCGCTTTTACGAAATCGATATTATTTCGACTAAAGCCGATAAAATCTATTTTACCGAAGTAAAATACCGAAAATCCGAATCTCGCGGAACTTCGCTCGCTATGATTACCCCGAAAAAACTCGCCCAAATGACTTTCGCCGCCGAATCTTTTCTAAAATCCCGCCCTGACTTGAAAGCGAAATATTCTCCACTTCTCGCCGCCGCCTCTGTCTCCGGTAAAGATTTTACTTTTAACGGCTGGTTTTCCATTTCCTAAAAAACGCTATATTTAGTGTTAAAAACTATTGACAACCACTATATATAGCGTATATAATCATAAGCGTAATCGATTCGCTTTATAAAAACTTTAATCGGAAAAATTAAAAATGAAAAAAATTGTTTACTTTAGCCCTAACGATATTGAAAAATTTGACTTCGCGCGTTATGAAAAATCTTTGAATAAATACGCCAATATCCCCGAAGCCGAAATTAAATCCGCTCTCGAAAAATTAGATAATTACGAGACGATGCACGTCTCCCTCCTCGTCAAAACTGGCGTCCAACTCATCGAACAATTCGGCTCCGAATCCGCCGCAAGAGAATATTATGAAGCCAACCAACAATACTTCGGCGAAAAATTTGAACGCCTCCGCCGGATTACCGGCTACCTCGTCGGAACTCTCGACCGTTGGAACGACGGAAAGAAAGCCGAAGAGAAAGTCCGCGTAAAACATTCCGTTAATTCTTGTGTTGACGACCTCGTCCGCGCTGCTAAGATTCAAGATCAAATGCTAGCCGCAAACGCCGCCTACGCTGGGAAAATGTCCGAATAAGGGCTAAATCCAAAAATAACCTTGACTTTTTTCGTAAAATGGAGTATAATAGATAAGTTGCCCTGAGCTCAATTAGGACTGTACGTTAAGGAGTGAATAAAATGCGTGACTACTCTAAGTTCCTGCTGACCGACTATTTCATCAACTTGACTGGTGACCCTGTTTCAGTCTACGAAGAGTCGAGCGGAATCGTCCGGACTTACTACCCTCAGAAGAGGGAGCTGCCGCTGAAGCCGCAGTATCTTTCGATTGATAGTCCGTTCCGCGTCTATTATATCGTCACCAGGGAAACCCTGAACCGTCTCCGTGGGAAGCGTTCTCTGTCTGACCTCGTTGTCGTCGAGGGCGAATCTATTGGCCGCGGTAAGAGGCTCATCGCCCACCTTATTTGGGCGGAAGACCTCAAGACTCGCGTCCTCGTCTGTCCGACTCCCGCCTCGGTTTCCGTCTGACCCTATTCTTTCATTTTTCGTACTTCCCCTATTTACTCCATTTTCGCTCCGGTTTTCCGGAGCTTTTTCTTTTTTATGTTATAATATAAAATAATGAATCTAAAGATTGCTATCGTCGGACTTCCGAATGTCGGAAAATCGACTCTGTTTAACGCGTTAACGAATGCTGGCGCCCTCGCCGCGAATTATCCGTTCGCGACGATTGAACCGAATGTCGGGATTGTTCCTGTCCCCGACGAACGCCTCGAAGTCCTCGCGAAGATGTATGAAACCGATAAGGTCGTCCCTGCGACTGTCGAATTTGTCGATGTTGCCGGTTTAGTGAAAGGCGCGAGTAAGGGCGAAGGTCTCGGAAATAAGTTCCTCGCGAATATTCGCGAGTGCCAGGCTATCTGTCATGTCGTCCGTGCTTTTAAAAACGATGATATCGTCCGCGCCGATAATAAACCCGAAGAAGATATCTTGAAACAGGCTAAAGAAGATATTGATATTATTAATCTTGAACTCCAACTCGCCGACGAAGAAACCAAGGCTAAAATCGCCGCGAAGCGAAAAAAATCCCCCGAAGACGAGAATATTCCATTCCTGACTGAGAAACCAGTGATTTATATGTTTAATGTCGATGAATCTGGTGTAACCGACAAAAATTTCCAAGAACAATTAAAGGGTTTAGTAAAACCCGCCGAAGCCGTCTTCGTCAACGCTAAGCTCGAAGAAGAAATGTCCGGTATGAACCATCTCGAACGTCTCGAATTTCTCGAAAGTTACGGCGTTAAAAACGACGCTCTCGGCGAACTGATTAAAGCCGCCTATAAAACTCTCGGCCTCCAAAGTTTCTTGACCGCCGGAAAAAAAGAATGTCGCGCATGGACGATTAAATCTGGCGCAACCGCCCCCGAAGCCGCCGGAACGATTCATTCCGACTTTGAGCGCGGCTTTATCTCTGCCCAAATTTGCAACTTCGACGACCTGAAGCGCCTCGGCTCCGAAAAAGCCGTTAAAGAAGCCGGTCTCCTCCGAACCGAGGGAAAAACTTACGTCATGCGAGACGGCGACGTCGTTGAATTCCGCTTTAACGTTTAGCCCTGTGCGAATTCGAAAAACTTTATCTTCGTTTCAGTTTATGCTATACATAGACTCTATGAAAAACGTCGGGGGGGGGGGTATAATATATTTATATGTATTTAATAGTTAAACGTATTTTAGATTTTCTCTTTAGTATCATTGGAATTATTTTTTTAATTCCACTCTACTTAATTATCCGTCTCGCTTATATTCTTACTGGCGATTTTCATCGCATTTTTTATACTCAAGACCGCGTCGGTAAAAACGGAAAAATTTTTAAAATGTATAAATTTCGGACTATGTGTATTGATGCTGAGAAAAAACTAGAAGAGATGCTAAAAAAAGAAAAATATAAAAAAGAATGGGACGAATTTCATAAAATCGAAAACGACCCTCGGATAACTAAAGTCGGAAAATTCCTGCGCCATGGTTCTCTTGATGAGTTTCCTCAATTCCTTAATGTTCTAATTGGCCAGCTTTCTTTCGTCGGTCCCCGTCCTCTTGTCCCAGGCGAGCTCGAAGCGCATCATGGTAATAAAAAACTCTACTGGTCGGTTAAACCAGGGATTACTGGTTGGTGGGCAGTTAACGGTCGTAGTTTAAAAAACTATAAAGACCGCCTAACGCTCGAGTATTTTTATATCGAAAACTGTTCCTTATCGCTCGATATAAAAATTTTCTTAAAAACAATTTTTTGTGTCTTCAAGAAAACCGGAGCTAAATAAAACTAGCGTAAATATGGTAAAATAAAATCATGAAGAAGAAATCGCCCGAGGCTACTGTTGTTATTGCTACGCATAAAAAAACTATTCTTCCGTCCGATTCGCTTTATCTTCCTCTTTTTGTCGGCGCAGAACTAAAACCCGAAGAAGAACTTCCTAAAAATTACAAAAAAGATAATACTGGAAAAAATATCAGTAAAAAAAATCCAGAGTTCTGCGAACTAACCGCGCTTTACTGGGCTTGGAAAAATCTCGATGCCAATTTTATTGGACTATGCCATTATCGCCGTTTCTTTTCTTTGAAGCCGTCTTCCTCTAAAAAACTCGAAACCCGTCTAGATTCTGTTTTGAAAAAATCTGAACTAGAATCTTTATTAAAAAGGAATAATTTAATCTTACCGAAAAAGCGTAATTATTTTATTGAAAACTTATACGATCATTATATTCATACCATGTTCAAAGAACCGCTAGAAATTACTGAAAAAATTATCGAAGAAAAATTCCCAAACTATTCTAAGGAATTTAAAAGATTAAAAACTCGAAAATCTGCTCATATGTTCAATATGTTTATTTCCAGTCGCGAATTTTTAAACGATTACTGCGAATGGCTTTTTGAAATTCTCTTTGAATTAGAAAAACGTATTAAAAAAGAAAACTTAAAATACGACGTTTTCCATTCGCGTTTTTATGGTCGAGTTTCCGAGCTACTTCTAGACGTTTATATAAATACAAATAATTTAAGCTATGAAGAAATCCCGCTCCTCTCCGCTAAACCGACAAATTGGCTTAAAAAAGGTACTTCCTTTTTAGTCGCAAAATTCTTTGGGAAAAAATATACGGAGAGTTTTTAGAATGAGTTTAGCTACGACTGATATTTTTAAACAAGTCCAAAACGATAACCCCAACCTTCAAAAAATGTCTGATACACAACTTAAAAAACTCCAAAAAATTCTGCTTTCTATGCTTTTGGATTTTGATGATTTTTGTCAAAAAAATGAGCTAGTCTATCTACTAGGTGGAGGTAGTTGCCTTGGCGCAGTCCGTCATAATGGTTTTATCCCGTGGGATGACGATATTGATTTATCTATGCCGCGTAAAGATTTCGAGAGATTCCGAAAAATATTCCCGAAACAAGACGGAGAGAAATATTGGTTTACATCTCCGGAAGATACAAAAAACTGCGCCTTAGCTTACGCAAGGATTAGAAAAAAAGGAACAATTTATAGAACTAAAGATGATGAGGGGAATAAACAAGCTGGTATTTATATAGATTTGAGCGTAATAGAAAATACCTATAATTTTGCCCCGATGCGTTCTATTCATGGCTTTTTATCTTTAGCTTTAGGACTGATAACTTCGTGTAGAAATTTTTATTCTCATAGAAAAATGTATTTAGATATGGTTAAAAATAATAAAAAAGCTAAAAGAACTTTTAGAATTAAAATTTTTTTTGGTTTTTTAGTATCTTGGCGGACAGAAAAAGCTTGGTCTTTAACTTGGAACAATATTAATAAAATGTGTAAAAATAATAATAGCAAATACGTTACCGTTCCGACTGGGCGCAAACATTTCTTTGGAGAAATGCGCGAACGCGAAAAATATTGTAAAACTACCCTCTGCGAATTCGAGAAACATCTTTTGCCAGTCCCAATTAAGTATAAAACTTATCTAGAGAGCATGTATGGTAAAAATTATATGAAAATACCGCCAAGTCAAAAAAGAGAAACCCATGCTTTCCTCGAATTGGATTTTGGAGAAAAACATGCGTAAAAAATATATTTTTGTGACCGATGCCAGAAGCGACGATTATGGAATCTTATCGGATCTCCATATAGAAGAGAATCCGGATTTAGAATTACATATAGCGAGGCATTCATCTCCGAAAACTAAAATCGGCAAAAAACTTCAACATGTTTATTTTAGCGGTAAGATAAATTATTATTTTCACCTCCCTTTCCATTACTTTTTTTCGACAATTCGTAAAATGTATTTCGATAAAGAAACCGAATATATATTTATAATCCTGAATGGAGCTTTATCTGTATATGATTATAAAATTTGGAATAAATTAAAGAGGCAACATCCCAACATTCGTACCGTTTTAATTTTACTAGACTCGCTCAACGTAAAAACGTTTTTCGGTAAAATGATTAGGCGCGACGTTGAAAAAGTTCAATGGGATCTTATTTATACAGTAGATAAAAACGACTCAGAAAAATATAAATTTAACTATTTGAACGAACATTATTATTCCGATAAACGCGGACTAATTAAACCCAATTTGAATCCTAAAAACGACGTCTATATGATTGGAAGTTTAAAGCCAGGAAGAGTCGAACTTTTAAAAAGAATTCAAAATAAATTTAGACAAGAAAAAATATCTTCCGACTTTACATTGGTGGTTCCGTCCAATTACCAAAAAACCCAACTTCGTCAAGAATTATCAGGAGTAAAATTTATCAATAAATTTAAAAAATATAATGACGTTTTAAAGGAATTACAAAATTCCAACGTAATAATAGAAATTTTACAGCAGAACCAAGGCGCTCCGACGCTTAGATATTTCGAGGCGGTAATGTTTAATAAAAAACTGCTAACTAATAACCAAAACGTCAAAAAATTAAAATTTTATAATGAAGACTATATTAAAGTGTTTAAAAATGTTGAAGATATAGACTTCGAATGGATTAAGAAAAAAGAAAAAATCAATTATCATTATACCGACGAATTTTCGCCTACGTATTTGCTAGAAGAGATTAGGAAAAAATATGAATAGAAAAAAGTCAGTAAAGAAAAATGCGGTTTTGAATGTCATTCGTGTTCTCTCTTCGGTTCTATTTCCGTTAATTACTTTTCCATACGCCACGCGTGTATTAGGAGCAGACAATATCGGTAAAGTTCAATTCGGAAGCTCGTTTATTGCGTATTTCTCGCTAATCGCCGCTCTGGGAATTTCGACCTATGGTGCTCGTGATGGTGCGGCTAAACGTAACGACAAAAAAGAATTTAGCCAATTCGCGAGTGAACTTTTTACAATCAATATTATTTCTACTTTAATTTCCTATTTACTACTTTTTCTGATTCTACTTTTTCCAACTAAACTAGTTGAATACAGAAGTTTAATTTTCCTCCAAAGTCTAGTAATTATATTTACTACGCTTGGCGTCGATTGGATTTATGCTGCTCAAGAAGATTATTTATATATCACGATAAAAGGAGTAATGGTTCAGATAATCTCCTTAGTGCTTCTACTATTGTTCGTTAAACAAGAAGAGGACTACCTTATATATGCGCTAATTACCGTCATTGCTAATGCGGGAATGAATTTGTTCAATTTTCTTCACGCTAGACGATATTGCCGACTTAGGTTAGTTAGAAAACTTAATCTTAAACAACACAAAGCGCCTTTACTGGTTTTATTTGCTAACGCTGTCGCTGTTAATATTTACATAAATTCAGATATTTTCATGTTAGGTTTAATAAAGACGGATGCCGAAGTAGGGCTGTATAGTATCTCAGTTAAAATTTACTCCGTAACCAAAGCTTTAATTAACGCAATGATTGCCGTAACTATCCCGCGACTTGTTATATATCTAAAATCCAATAAAACAAAATATTACAATCTTTCAGCTAGACTCTTTAATGTGTGTCTGCTCATTTTACTTCCGTCGATGACCGGGATTATTATGTTAAAAAATGAAATTATTAAAATAATAGCTGGCTCTAGTTTTGCCGCCGCTAGCTCATCGCTTGCGATCTTGGGGGTTGCGCTCATTTTTGCTGTTTTGTCAAATTATTTTGCCAATGCTGTTTTAGTTGTTAACAAAAAGGAGAAAGTGGTTCTGTGTGCAACGCTCATTGCCGCAGTCGGAAATATTCTCCTAAATTTATTAGCTATACCATTATACGGTCAAAACGGCGCCGCCATTACTACCCTCATATCCGAAGCCTCAGTAATGATAATTTGCGCGTTTTATGGTAAAAAATATTTCAGATTAAATAACCTCATCAAAACCATAGCTCAATGCTTAGGCGGATGTTTTATTATCAGCCTCATCTGTGGCATAATTAAAAGCTTCAATCTCGGAATTGTTTATACCGTAATAATATCGTTGATATTGTGTAGTATATTTTACTTCGTTTTTCTATTGGTAACTAAAAACGATACTGTGAAAAAAATAACTAACGAAGCTATGCCAAAAATAAAAAACAAAGAAAGGGGATCTAAATGATTTGGTTACTCGAACTTATTTTTATATTATTTCTCGTTGTAGCTTTTTATGTACAGAAAAAAGATTTCATCTCTCCGTCAGTTGTATTTTGCGCTTGTTATGTTATCAGTATCGCTTGCGCTATTTATAATATCGAAAATTGGAGTATCGAACTTGGTTGGAAGACTTTTTGGGTTCTCATTGTCGGAGCTGTTGAGTTTATATTTATCGACTTTATAATTAGCAGATTTTTCAATAAAAAGAAAAAGGATCGCGAAAAACATCAAGCAAAGAAGCAAATAATTGAAATTAAAACTTGGAAAATCGTCTTAATTATTACATACGAACTTCTCGCTTTAACGCTTTTAGTCTTTACAGTTTTAAAAATAGCCGACGAATTCGGAACGTATAATTCTTACGGCGAAGCTATAAAAATTTTCAAAGACCATACTTCATACTCTGCCGATACATTTCTTCCAACCTACGTCAGTATTCTAATTAAGCCAATTGAAGTTTTAGCTTATATATTTATATATGTAATAATTCATAATTTCTTTAATTCTGAAGATAATATTCGTAAAAAAATTAAACAAAATTTAGTTCTCTTAGCCCCAATCTTGCTATTTATGTTGCGATATTTACTGGTTTCCAATCGCGGCTCGATCTTACAATGGCTAGTCGCTTCGGTAATTATGTTAATCATTGCTTGGTATGAAGCTCAAGATTGGAAAAAAACAATTCCTAAAAAGTATATTTTTCGTACCGTCATTATCGTCATAATAATCGCCCCCATTTTTTACTTGAGTGGATTCATGCTAAAAAGAAATATTACTGTTGGCGCTGTAGATTATATAACCATGTACGCAGGCGGATCCATAGCTAATCTAGATTCATACTTAAAGAGAGACGATAATCCCCATTCAGAGATTGTCGGAATAGAAACTTTTTCGTCTCTCTCTCGACGTCTTTATCAAATTGGCTTAATAAAAACCGACAAAACCCCTACGGTTCACCTAGGATGGAGATATGTCAACGGACGTAACTTAGGTAATGTCTATACGTCGTATCGCCGCTGGATCAATGATTTTGGTTATATTGGTATGTTCATTTTAAACGCAATCGAAGCAGCTTTTTTCTCGGTTATTTATAATCTTCTAAAACATAAAAGAATAAAGAATAAAATCCCGATAATTATTTATAGTTATCTTTTCTACACGCTCGTTCTACATTCCGTAGATTCGGTATTTTACAATACGGTTTTTTCGATTGGTTTTATGATGTTCCTAGCATTTCTTTTTGCTGGATACTGTTTTATAATAAAACGAACAACAATAAAACCTAATGTGACGGAAAAATAGATGAATATAGCCGTAATCTTTGCTGGTGGGGTTGGTAAACGAATGAAAAATTTCGGTGGTATCCCTAAACAGTTTTTAGAAATCGAGGGAATCCCCGTTTTGATTCATACAATAAAAAATTTTGAAGAAAATCAGTTTATTGACGCAATCGTTGTCGTCATGTTAAAAGACTATATCGAAAATACTAAAGAACTCCTAGTCCAATATCAAATATCTAAAGTCAAAAAAATAGTCGAAGGTGGTTCTACTGGTCAGGAATCTATCTATCATGGATTACTCGCGGCGAAAGAAATTTCCGGCAGAAAATCTATCGTCCTAATTCATGACGGCGTCCGCCCGATTATTGAAGATGATTTAATTGAAAAAAATATCAAATCCGTTTTAGAAAACGGCTCTGCGATTTCTTCTGTCCCCAGCAAGGAAACCATTATTCGACTCAATCAAGACAACCGTATTGAAGAGGTTATTGACCGCTCCGAAGTCTGGATCGCTCGCGCTCCTCAAAGTTTCTTTCTTGATGAAATTCTTGCTGCGCACCAACAAGCTCTCGCCGATAATGAACATGAAATTATCGATAGCTGTACTATGATGACAAAATACGGGAAAAAACTTTGCGCTGTCGAAACCTGTCCAGAAAATCTAAAAATTACCACGCCTGAAGATTTTTATGTTGCCGAGGGGCTAATCAGAGGGAAGAAAAATAATGGATGAAAATCTAAATCGAGATATTGAAGAAGTAATTAAACTAGAGTCAAACAATCTTCAGAAATTAGAAGGTAAAACCGTTCTCGTTTCTGGCGCTACTGGCTTAATCGGCTCCTTTTTAAGTTTAATTTTTCTTCATTATAACGAGACATCAAAAAATAAAATCAATCTAATCGGTCTAGTCCGCGATAAAGAAAAAGCGAAATCCCTCTTAGGCGACGAGATTGAGCTTTATTCGCTAGAAGATTTTGTAAAATCTAAACGTCGAGTCGATTATATTATCCATACAATTTCCCCGACCGCTTCTGACTTTATGTTTAATTTTCCCGTAGAAACCCTAGATTCGATTATTGAACCAACTAAAATTCTCCTCGAGAACGTTAAGGGCGATAAAGATTTTAAAAAATTCATTTATCTTTCGTCAATGGAGGCTTACGGCGTTACCGATAAGATTACTAACGAAGAAGACCAAGGTTATATTTCTCTCTCTTCATCCAGAAGCTCGTATCCTCTAGGAAAACGTCTTGCTGAGTTCTACTGTTTCTCGTATTTTCAGGAACATAAGATTCCTACCGTTAACTTACGTCTTGCGATGTGTATTGGGAAAACCCATAAAAAAGATGATAAAAGAGCTTGGGTTTCATTCTTGAAAACCGCCAGTCGTGGCGAAAATATTGTTTTAAAAACTTCTGGTAAAAGTTCTTTGAATTTTATTTATTATATCGACGCGGCAACTGCTATTATCGAATCCATGTTTAATGCGCAAAACGGCGAAACTTATAACGTAGTTTCCGATGATTCTGGAAAGACTATTTTTGACCTTGCGAATTTAATTGCGAAAAAATATAAAGTTAAAGTTGAAACAAAAATAAATACTAATAATTGTTTTGCGCCTGAAAATAAAATGATTCTCAGCAACGAAAAAATTAAGTCAATCGGCTGGAAGCCAAAATACGATTTAGAAAGTATTATTGAAAATTTATCATGAACAACTTCTCCTACCTCATCGTCGGCTCAGGCATCTTCGGCGCAACTGTCGCCGAACGGCTCGCCGCGCGGAATAAAAAAGTTTTAGTTATTGATCGCCGTCCTCATCTCGCCGGCAATATTTATTCAGAAACTGATGAAGAAACCGGCATCGAGCTTCACAAGTACGGTTCCCACATTTTCCATACCGAATCCGATGAAGTTTGGAACTATATTACCCAATTCGCCGACTTTAATAACTATATTCATACCGTCAATACTCGCTACCGAGGAAAACTTTACCCTATGCCGATTAATCTCGATACAATCAATCTCCTTTACGGTACTAACCTGTCTGCCGAAGAGGCCGAGAAATTTATTAAGTCCGAAGCCGAGAAAGACTGTAAGGAACTTGAAATTACTAACCCTAAAAATTTCGAAGAACAGGGAATTAGTCTCGTCGGAAAGAAACTTTACGAAGCTTTCCTTAAAAACTATACCGAAAAACAATGGCATACTTCCGCCAAAAATCTTTCTGCTGACATTTTAAAACGTATCCCAGTTCGTTTTTCTCATGATAACCGTTACTTTATGACCGCTAAGTACCAAGGCATCCCGACTAAAGGCTATACTAAACTTGTCGAAGCTATGCTTTCCTCGGAAAATATCGAAGTCCGCCTTAATACCGCCTTTAAAGATATCGAGAAAGATTTACCCGAAAATATAAAAATTATTTACTGTGGTCAAGTCGATGAACTCTTCGATTATCGACTCGGCGTTCTTCCCTATCGCTCTCTTCGTTTCGAAGAAGAGCGAACCGAAAACTCTCTCGGCGAAGCAGTTATCAACGAAGCCGATAAAGAAGTCCCCTATACTCGCTCTCATGACCCAAAATACTATCAGATTCATCAACCGGAAGTTCTAAATAACAAAATTTCTATCATCTCTCGCGAATATCCTACCGATTTTGAGAAAGATGGCGAAGCTTATTATCCAGTCAACAATGAAAAATCTGAACAGCTCTATCAAAAATACGTCGCTCTCGCAAAAGAAAAATACCCGAATATGATTCTTGGCGGTCGTCTCGGTGCTTTTCGTTATTGGGATATGGATATTGCGGTTAAAAACGCCTTAGACCTAGCGACAATATTAACATGAAAAAAGCCGACCCTAAGGCCGGCAAAAATTAAAATCTTCCCCCTTTCCAGTTGCGAATCAACTCTTTCGCGTAGTTAAGACAAGAATCTTGCTCGCGCTCCTGACGAGCGTATTCGGCTAGGTCGAGTTTGACCCGCGCGTTTTCCCGCGCCGTCGGTTTTAACTTTTCCATCGCCTCCTCAATCGGGTATCCGCGCCTAACCATCTTCTCAACCTTCATCCTAAACATCTGGTCTTCGTACTCAAAGAAGTTGTCCGGCAGTTTCGGGTTCAAAAGACCGAGTTCTTGCCCCTGATAGAGTATGATTGTCTTCGCGCGAGACTGAAACAGCGTCCTTAAAATCGCTTTTCCGGAGTATCCTGAATAGGACGTAAATCGCGGATGGTCATGCGACTCTAAAATGATTCCGATTCTCTCGTCTCGTCCCCAATGATTTATCGTCCGTTGGAGTCTCGAAAGGCTCGGTTTCGCCGGAACGATAATCGCGTGATGATTGACCGATTCTCTAACTAGGACGTTATACATTGCGCTCAAAGGCCCGTTCGGCTGAACTAGTCTCAGAAGCGTCGATTTGAACGGACTCGCGCCCTCCCCGATTGTATAAAGATTCCTCCCCGCGAACAATCCGTTCAACAACGTCAGCGTTTTCGGGTTCATGTAATACCGCGAAAACCCCGAAATTGGTGTTAACCGCGAAATCGGCGGCGAGGGAATCATCGTTTCCTGAATCAGCTGCGGAACGTCGAGCCGAAACCCGGCGACTCCGTGCTTTAGCGTCCAGAACGCAATAACCTTCTCGAACTCTCGAACGACGTTCGGATTGTCGAAGTTTAAATCCGGCTGAGACTCATGAAAAAGATGAAAATAAAATTCCCCTCTCTTCTCTGAGAATTTGAACGCCGACTCGCCGTTAAAAAAGTTCTTCCATCCTAAATCTCTCTTCGTCCAGCGGTAGTAATCCTTATAGACCGGATCTCCCGCCTCTGAAGCCTTAAACCACGGATGTTCAATCGAGGTATGATTCAAAACCAAGTCGATTAAAACCTTAATTCCGAGTCTCTTCGCCTCTTTAACGAACTCGTCGAAGTCGTCCATCGTTCCAAATCGCGGATTAACCGCCTTGTAGTTGGAGATGTCATAGCCGCCGTCTTTCCATGGACTCGGATAGAACGGGCCCACCCAAACAAAATCGACCCCCAGCTCTTTCGGTCTCGGTAGAAATCCCGTCATCTCTGGAAACCCGCCCGGAAAACTCGCCGGGCAAAGTTGATAGATTAACCGCTTCAAAACCAATCGCCCCCCTAACTGGAATAGATTTTTAAGGTTCAAAAACACCTTAACCCTCTATTATATCATAAAACGCAGAAAAAATCAATATTCTCACGCTTAATTCTATCAACTATAATAAATTTAATGACCAAGAAGAAATCTACCTCTAAAAAGACTGCTAAATCCGCTTCGAAAAAGTCCGTAAATTATCGCACGCGCCGCGTTGTCGCTGTTGCTGCTGGCGTCGTCGCCGTTGCCGGTTTTCTCGCTACAAACCAAAATTCTTACGAATCTACTCTAATTAAAACCGAAGCCCCCGAATCGTCTGTCGAAACTTCTCTCTCTGATTCCGAATCTGGAAAACTAAACCCAAAAGGCGTTTCCTCCTCTCTTGAATCCGGCGAGACTTCCGAAAAACTCGCCATCGACGTCCTAAACGAGCTAAAAGTAAAGGGTCGCGCCCCGAAAACTGGCTACGCGCGAACCGAATTTTATAATTCATGGCCGACTATCGATGGCTGTTCTCTCCGCCAGAGAATTATTAAACGTGAACTTGGCGATTCTGCGGTTCTTTCCTCGGAAGATAATTGTACTGTTATCTCTGGCGAATTTAACGAGCCTTATACTGGCTCCCATCTTATCTTCTATCAAAAATCCGATCTTTCCTCTGGTATCCAAATCGACCACGTCGTCGCCCTCTCTGACGCCTGGCAAAAGGGTGCGCAAAATTTATCGAAAGAAGACCGTTATTTTCTCGCGACCGACCCCTTAAACCTCCTTGCTGTTGACGCTAAAACTAACATGGGAAAATCCGACGGCGACGCCTCGACTTGGCTCCCGCCGAATAAATCTTTTCGCTGTCAATATATCGCCCGCCAAATTTCCGTTAAATATAAATATTCTCTCTGGGTTTCTGAAGCGGAAAAAACTACCATGGAAAAAGTCTTAGAAACTTGCCCGAAAGAACCGGCGATTGGCGTATAATAGAGTTGATGGAAAGATTATTAGACTATTTTATACCCGAAAATTACCAACTCGACCTCTTTATCGATAAAGAGAACAAACTCCTTAAAGGCGTTGTGAAAATTACCGGAAAAGCCCTAAAGCCGGAAATAAAGCTTCATTCTATCGACAATAAGATCAAAACCGTTAAAATTAACGGCGAAAGAGTCAATTTTAGAACCGAAAATGGTGTTTTAAGCGTAAATAATGCCCCTCTGGGCGATTTAACCCTCGAAGTGGGGTATGACCGCGCTTTGAACGAAAATATGCAAGGCGCTTATCTTTCGACTTACGAATATCAGGGAAAAACCGAAAAAATTGTCTCGACTCAATTTGAGTCTCACTATGCTCGTGAGGCGTTCCCCTGTATCGACGAACCCGCCGCGAAAGCAGCTTTCGACCTCTCAATCACGATTCCGGATGAAGACGATATAGTTTTATCGAACATGGAATTATTATCTAAAGATAATAATTCTTGGACTTTTAAAACTACGCCGAAGATGTCCACCTACCTCCTCGCCTTCGTTATCGGCAAATTTAACTCTAAAACCATCACAAACTCCCACGGCGTTAAAATTACCTCTTATGCTCCTCTAAATCAAGACCCCTCCTCGCTTGACTTTGCGAATAAAATCGCCGCTGACTCTCTCGACTATTACGACGACCTCTTTAAAACTCCTTACCCCTTGAAAAAACTTGACCAAGTCGCTATTCCTGACTTCGAGGCTGGTGCGATGGAAAACTGGGGCCTTGTTACTTACCGCGAATCAATGTTCCTCGTCCCTAAAACCGCCCCTGTTTCGACCAAGAAAACCGTCGCTCTGACTGTCTCTCATGAACTTTCTCACCAATGGTTCGGCAACCTCGTAACGATGAGCTGGTGGGACGACCTCTGGCTGAATGAATCTTTCGCTTCAGTGATGGAATATTTTGCGACCGATAAAATCTGCCCCGACTTTAAGATTTGGGAAGATTTTTTTACCGGCGATTGCCTCGCCGCTCTCCGTCGCGACTGTCTTTCTGGTGTCCAATCCGTTAAGCAAGACGTTTCCGACCCCTCAGAAATTGCTACTCTCTTTGACGGCGCGATTGTTTATGCTAAGGGCGCGCGTTTGATGTTGATGCTGATTCGCCTAATGACCCCTAAAAAGTTTTTCCTCGGAATTAAAGATTACTTTGAGAAGTTTAAGTATCAAAATACCGTCGGCGACAATCTTTGGGATTGTTTGACTCCTTACGCTGACTTTGATGTTAAAACTTTCATGAACGCTTGGATTTCTCAACCCGGCTACCCTGTTCTGACCGACGAAAATCAGCAGCGCTTCCTCCTTTCCGGCGAGTCCTCGGGCGAAACCTATCCTCTCCCCGAAATCAAAGATGATATGTCGGGTCATTACCTAATCAATCTCTCCGGTCCCGAATTCCGCGAGTCGCTCGATAATTTCGCCAATCTTTCCCTTGAACAGAAACTCCGTCTCCTGATTGACCGCGATTTGCTCGCAAAAACTCCGCTCGTCTCTTCCGGCTCCCTCGTCGAGCTAGTCGAGAAATTTAAAACCGAATCCTCAGCCTCTGTTTGGGAAGTTGTTGCGACTATTATCGGTAGCCTAAAACTCTTCATTTCCCCTGATACCCCCGAAGAAGAGAAGTTTCATGCTTTTGTCTATGATTTGATTCAATCTCGCCTCGATTCTCTTGGTCTCGCCTCTCGAAACAACGAATCTCTAAACGACCTCGAACTCAGAAATACTCTAATCGGTCTCGGTCTTTTCTCTCGAAATCCCGAACTTCTCTCTAGCCTAGCCGAAAAATACTCCGAAGATTATTCCTCGCTCGACCCAGAAACTCGCTCCGATATCCTTTTTGCTAAACTTTTAACCTCTGAATCAGAAGTTTTTGAGAAATATCTCGAAACCTATCAAACTACCTCTAATCCCGACCTTAAATTCGAGCTTCTCGTCGCTCTCTCCGAAGTTAAAAATCCGGAACATATCGCAACCATGCTCTCCCTCTTAAAAGAACCCAAAATCGTTAAGCCTCAAGACCATCTTTACCTCTTTATCTATCTTCGCCGCAATAAATACATCAGAACGCAGGCGTTCGATTGGCTTCTGAATAACTGGGGTTATGTTGAAAAAATCTCTGGCGAAAAATCCCTCGAAGATTACCCTCGTCTCCTCGCCTCGACAATTAAAACCCCCGAAGAAAAAGAGAAATTCTTTAACTTCTTCGAACAGTATTCTAAAAATCCTGTCTTGAAGCGTACTCTAAAAATCGCCGAGGACGAAATCGATTCTCGCCTCAAGCTAATTTCTATGGATCAAAAATCCGTCCTCAGAGAGATTAGTAAACGGGTTAATCTCTAATTATATCATAGTTAATAGAAAAAGTCAAGAATAAGCACGATAAATTTGCTTTTTCTAAAAAATCTTTGAAAAAACCCTTGCAAAGTTCAAAAAAGTGCGATATACTTATCGACAGTTAATCAAGTCGGCGCGACCGACCTCTGAAAGAAAAAGTAATGGAAAAAGACTGCGAGAAAAATCGTTGATTTTGTTTCCTGTTTTAACAATTTGGTTAGACAATAGATTTACAATTGACGGAATCAAAAGCAATCGAACTTCGGTTGCTAGATTAAGTCAATGCATAAAAAGGTAAATAAGGGCACTAATAGTGGATGC
>CAYWPO010000003.1:0-44201 GCA_964460285.1 uncultured Candidatus Saccharibacteria bacterium | reverse complement strand
TAATCGTCTTGTCTGCTCAATATCGAGTTTGGAAAAAAGACCGAAAAGAAGAAGCTAAATACAAAATTGAGCTTGAAACACGCCCAATCGAGCTGAATTTTGAACCAGAGCTAAAAAATGCCTGCTCAGAACGCGAAGAAGCCAATAAAAAGTATTTCGAACTTGAACGAAAAGCGCAAAACTCAGACGTGCTCGACGACGAACTTAGTCTAGCCTACTTCGCGGCGGATGAAGCCGACAAGCGATTCAAACGCCTTAAGCGGTATAAAAAGAAATATACCGGTAAAATTGTCCGGCTCGCTATTTTTCTTTCTGCGTCAGTGGCCGACGAAAATATTGTCCTAAAAATCACCGCCGATAATGGTTTCCTGACAAACTATGTGCGACTCCCCAAAGAACTAGAAACTTCGGATAGATGTGGAGGAATTGGTAACTTGGACAGGTATGCCGGAACAAAAATTGCGACCCTCAACCCAAACGACCCAGTATTACTGGCGAATGGTGAGCTCTATTTAATTCTAAAAGATGAGACTAAACCTAGCAGAATTCATCTCGTTGTTTCGTCTAAAAACCTCAAGCACCCCGTCGTATTCGAACGACAAATCAACATCAAAAAGGCAATCACAAAACGAATTGATTAGCCATCGCGTGCTATAATAAAAATATGAGAATTACGGAAGAAGAAATCCCTCTCGAAACGCAAAGAATCGCGAAGGAAATCATTGAAAATAAAAACAGTTTCAAGGGTGCTTTGAGCGGGCATTAGAACTTTTCGACTTCACTATCGACGCGCTTCAAGAGAAACGCGAATTCGGCAAACTCCAAGAAGTCTGTCGCGCTCGCGAAGAATTTTGCGACTATTTTAACGGTAATTCGTTTAAGACTAACCCGAAAAAACTCCAAAAATACTACGACGACTTCGTTTCTCTCATCCGCTAAAATCTAGCCATAAACGTCTTGATTTTTTAAATTAAATTAATTATTATTAGAACAAGTAGTAAAATAGAAAGGAATAGTAAAATTGCTATGAAATCTTTAAATATAAAAAGTAAAAAAGGCTTTACGATTATCGAGGTTGTCCTCGTTCTCGCGATTGCTGGTCTTATTTTCTTGATGGTCTTTATTGCGCTGCCGAATATGCAGATGAGCCAAAGAAATACTCGTCGTAGGAATGATTACTCGGCATTATCAACAATGATAACGACATTCGTCTCAAACAATAACGGAAATATGCCCCAAAAAACAGATATAAAAGCTACTTGGCTTAACTCAGAGGGAAAAGATCCGGATGGCGAAGCCTATACGGTAGGAAATGTCGCAGCGTGTGCTACTACGGCTACAGGAGAGGGAGATAGCCCAACTTATTGTAACGGTTCTACTAATCCGGGCAGAAACTCAAAACAATTCTATATTTATACAAATGCTGATTGCACTGGTTCTAAACCGAAATACAAAAAGGGAGCTAGAAATTTCGTAATTTATGGTTATCTTGAAGGAACTACAGGTGGCGAAGCTGCTTATTATTGTTTAGCGAGTCACGGTTAAACCAAAGCTTAACATAAAAAATACCCCTATCTAGGGGTATTTTTTATGTTGATTCCGTTTTTAGGCGTTAGACGCTAGGCAGTAAGTTCCATCGGTATTGGCACCGTTTTCGATATAGCCATAGACTACAAAGTTTCGTTTACCCTTTTTAAAAGCTATCGCACCATTATTGCATGTTGCTGCTGTCAGGACATATACCTGGTTGCTATTTCTAGCTGGAGCAGAAGAAACTTTACAATCTGAGCTACTGGTACAGTTAATTACCGTGGTCTCAGTATAATCCTCGCCATCTGGGTCAGTCCCATTAGCATTTAGCCAAGTCTTAACAATTTTCGTCGGCATGTTCCCGTTATTATTTCCAACGTAGCTCGTTACCATCGTCGAGAGAGAAGAGTAATCGTTTCGGCGAGAAGTATTCCTTTGGCTCGACTGCATATTCGGCAGTTTACCTTATTTTCTTCAGCGCTTTCGAGATAATCTCTCTATCTTCCTCGAACATATGACTATACCTTTTCAAAATCGTTTTCTGTGTATCTCCCGAAACGTTCGAAACGACCGGTAACGGAACTCCCTCGCGAATTAAAATCGAAATATAGGTATGTCGAAACGAATGACAATGAAATTCCGGAATCTTCTTCGCTTTAGCGACGCGCCTTAACGCTTCGTTCGCCGCCGTCGGCGAAAACCGAAAAACTCGCCCCTCTCTAAACTCTGTTTGTCTATAAAACCGCTTGAACTCCGTCCAAACTTCTTCCGGTAGTGGAATAACTCGATTTTTCTTGTTCTTCGGTTCTTTAATTAGCTTAAATTCATAAAGATAAGTTTTATTTATAAAAATCCTCCCGCTAAACTCCCTAAAATCGCTAAACTCTAACGCTAACGCCTCCCCAATTCTCATCCCCGAATAATATAATAAACTAAATAAAAATTCATATTGAATCTCTCCCCGCTCCTTAAAATAGCCTTTTATCTCAGAAAACTCCGCCTTAGAAATTAGACGATACTTCTCGTTTGATTTTAGCGTAATGTTCCCCGAATTTTTCAGGGGATTCCCCTTAATTAGTTCGCGTTTAATTCCTAAGTTGACTAACTTTCTCAGCGTCGCGTTTAGGTCATAAATCGTTTCCGCCGAATAGTCCGACGCCCTTAATTTTACTAAAAAATCCTCATACTTCTTTCCGTTAAACTTTCTAATTCGAGTCCCTAACGGTAAAATTTTCCCAATCATTTTTAAATTTACTTCCGTCGAACGTATTGTTTTTGGCGAAAAACCTCTCGCCGCCGCGTAAACTTTATAAAGTTTTAAAAGGTCATAAAAATTATAGTTTAACTTAAACTTTTTCATCTCTCTCCTTTGATAAATAATTTTCTTTATGTTATAATATTTTTATGCCTATCTTAAAATTTACGATTATTACCCTCTTTCGCGAAGCGATTGAACCATATCTTAATTCCTCGATGATGTGGAAAGCGAAAGAAAAGGGAATTGTTGAATTTGATTTTGTTAATCTCCGCGACTTTGGTCTCGGCGCTCATAAATCCGTCGATGATACTCCTTATGGCGGCGGCGACGGGATGCTTTTGAGGTGCGAACCAGTTTTTAACGCCATCGAATCCGTTAAGAAATCCGACCCCGACGCCAAAGTCCTCCTCCCGACCCCCGTCGGTGAAATCTGGAATCAAAAACTCGCGCGAGATTTTTCTAAATTAAAAAATACTCATTATATTATTCTTTGTCCTCATTACGAGGGCTACGACGAGCGAATCTTGAGCCTCGTCGATTATAAAATCTCCCTCGGAAAATATATTCTAACCGGCGGCGAGCTTCCTGCTTTAATTATTATCGATTCAATCACCCGTCTTCTCCCTGGCGTTCTCGGCGGCGAAACTTCTGCCGAAATCGAAAGTTTTTCCGACGGCGATAACCTCGAATATCCTCAATATACTAAACCCGCCGACTTCCGCGGCATGAAAGTTCCAGATATTCTTCTCTCCGGGAATCACGGCGAAATCGCGAAGTGGCGCGCGGAAAACTCAAAAAGAGCTAACTAGATGGATTTATTTGATCCAGTCGACAAAATCAAGGGAATTGGTCCAAAGTCTCGCGAGCTTCTCGAAAAAGCAGGAATCAGAACCGTCCGCGACCTTCTATATTTTCTTCCCCGAACTTACGAAAATTACACCCGAACGACAAAACTTTCCGAAATCCGTCCGGGGCGCGTCGTCGTTAAGGGGAAAATCGGCGATCTTCGTATTCTCCGAACTTCTCGCCGAAATTTAACGATAGCCGAAGGCGTTATTCGCGACGATTCCGACGCCATTCGTGTCGTTTGGTTTAATCAGCCTTACCGCGTTAAACAATTCGATAAAAATAAAGAATACTATTTTATCGGTAGCTATGATTTTAATCGCGGTCGCTATCAACTCACTTCCCCCCAAGCTCGCCTCGCCGAAGAAGTTGACTCGAAAAATACTGGCGGTTTTACGCCGATTTATTCCATGCGCGGTTCGTTTAAATCCGCGAATTTTAAAAAAATCTTCGATAACCTCCGCGACCAATTCGCTTTCATCCCCGACATGCTCCCGATTACAAAAACTTCGCCCGCTTTCCTAAAATCCGGTGCTCGTTCCGACGCTCTTTTTAATGTTCATTACGCCGAAGACCCGAAAGACGTCGAAAAAGGCCGTGAGTATCTTGCCTATGAAGAACTTTTCGAGTTGATTCTCGCCGCGAATTTGAATAAACAGGAAAACCAAAAACTAAAGGGAATCCCGCTAAAGTTTGACGCCGAAAAAATCCAGACTTTCGTTCAAAAGCTCCCTTTTCCCCTGACTAATGCTCAAAGAAAGGCTAGTTTCCAAATCCTTAAAGATATGGAAAAAGAAACTCCAATGAACCGCCTACTTCAGGGCGACGTTGGCTCCGGAAAAACCGTCGTTGCGGCACTTGCCGCTTTTGAGGCGATTACTAACGGTTCTCAAGTCGCCCTCCTCGCCCCGACCGCGATTCTCGCTACTCAACACGCCGAGTCGCTCAACTCTCTCCTCGCTCCGTTTGGGATTTCTGTTGGACTTCTAACCGGCGCAACCAAGAAGAAAAATCTCCTTAAAACCCAGATTAAATCCGGTAACGTCGATTTAATTGTCGGAACCCATGCTCTCCTAACCGACGATACCGAGTTCAAAAATCTTGCTCTCTGTATTATCGACGAGCAACATCGTTTCGGCGTTAACCAGCGCCAAAAACTGCTCGAAAAAACCGTCAAAAAAACTTCGCTCTCTCCTCATCTCTTGATGATGACCGCGACCCCGATTCCACGCTCGCTCCAACTCACGATTTTTGGCGATCTCGACGTCTCGATTTTGAACGAGCTTCCCGCCGGTCGCCAACCTATTACTACTAAAATTATCTCCGAAACTGATTTTACGGATATTTTATATCCGAAAGTTCGCGAATATCTCGCTAAAAAACAACAAATCTATTGGATTTGTAAAACGATTGAAGATAACGCCGCTTCCGAAACTATCTCCGTCAAAAAACAGGCGGAAAAGTTAAAAAAAGTTTTCCCGACCGAAGTTATAACTTTTCTTCATGGTCGCATGAAACCCGACGAAAAAGATAAAATTATGTCTGATTTCGCCGCCGGGAAAATCGATATTCTCGTCTCGACGACCGTTGTTGAGGTTGGTGTGAACGTTCCGAATGCGAATTTAATGGTTATTATGGATGCCGATGGCTATGGTCTCGCCCAAATTCATCAGCTCCGCGGTCGCGTTGGGCGTGGAAAAGACGCCGCTTTTTGCTATCTCGTTACTCCTCCCGAAACGAACCCCTCTCGCCGTCTAAAAATTCTCGAAAAATCCTCTGATGGTTTTTATCTCGCCGAAGCCGACTTGAAGCTCCGCGGGCCGGGCGAAATCTACGGTTCGCTCCAACACGGCGTTCTCGATCTCCAATTCGCCTCCTTGACCGATACGAAACTTGTCTCCGTCGCCTCCGAAAACGCTAAAGCTTTCGCTGAAGAGTTTGCGAAAAACCCCGAACTTATGGTAAAATATCCTGAGTTATCCTTATGTATTAAAAAGTATCAACAGTTAACTACTTTGAATTAGTCTTATGCAATCCCTCCCGCTCAAAAATCGTTTTGTTTGCCTCGTTGGAACGCACCAAAAACTCGATCGTGTTTCTCGCCGTTTTTTGAATAAATTTCTCCCTCCCGAAACTAACTTCCCGACCGCGAAAGAAATCGTTTATTTCGAGGGGATGCGCGGCCCAGACGGTTTAAAGCGAAAATGCCCAGATTCTCCCCAACCGTCGCATTTTATCATTCCTAAAAACGACGATAAAATTCTCCTGTCTCAGATTCTTAATGCTCAAAAAAACCTTAAAACCGCGCTCAAAGAAAATAATCCCGAACGTGCCGCTTTTGAGGCGGCTTGGCTAGCGCATTGGCTCGTTGACGGCCTAACTCCGGCGCATCATTTCCCGCTTCACGACGTTCGCGACGAATTGATGTCCGAGAATGAATATTTTGAAATTTTTGGTCGTCCGCTCCGCTACGTTCTCCACGGCGACTCTCCGTTAGAAACCGTTAAAAATAACTGGGAATATTACGGAAAAGGCGGCGCGATGACTAAACATTTTTTCTTTGAATTTAAGGTCGCGAAAATTATTACCCCGATGAAGTCAAAAAATCTTTATCCGAAGCTAACTAAAACCGAACTAGAAAAAATCAAGTCAAAGAAAATTGACCTCGAAGCCGAATTTTATAATTCTTTAGCTAAAATCTCTGAATTAAAAATGTATGACCGCTATCTTGAACTGGGCTGGACAGGAAAGTTAGATAAAGAAACAAAAGAAATTCTCCTCCCTGAAATTGTCAAATTAATTACTCTAGGATGGTTTTCATGCGTATAATTTCCGGAATTTATAAAAATCGCGAACTTTTGACCCCTGATGATAAAAAGACGCATCCCATGGGCGATAGGGAAAAACTCGCCCTCTTTAATATGCTTTTGCCCTATTTGCCCTCTAAAATCGTCCTAGACGCGTTTTCTGGTTCGGGAGCCTTAGGTATCGAGTCTTTATCTCGTGGTGCTTCTAGGGTCATTTTTGTCGAAAAAAGCCCTAAAGTAGCGAAAATTATCGAAAAAAACCTTAAATCTCTCGCAATCCCCCCCGAAAATTATGAACTTTTAATTAAAGATGTTAATAAAGTTGACTTTTCTGAAGAACAATTTGATATTATTCTCGCTGACCCGCCCTATGATAACTTTAAAATAAAAGAAATTGAGTATCTTGTAAAGTTCTTAAAACCCGCTGGAATTCTCGCCTTATCTTTCCCTAAATCTTCTCCCGAACCTCTTTTTAGGGCTCTCGAACTCTTAAAGAGTAAAACTTATGCCGCTGCGCGAATTTCTCTCTTTAAAAAAATCTAAATCTATGTTATAATTCTCTCATAAATTAGGGAGAAAAAATTATGTACGGTCAAGTCGACCAGTCTCAAACTCAACGTAAAAAACTTATTATCGTCTCTATTATCATGGGAATTATTATTCTTGTCCTCGCGGCAGTTCTCATCGACGGAATTATGAAAAAGAACGCGAAAGTCGCCGACCTCGGCGAAGTAACGAATGACCCCGCCGAACTCGAAGAAAATAATAATTCCGAACCGTCTCATGGCGAAGTCGAAAATGCCGAAGACGCGAACTTAAGCCCCGTCTCTAACGCTGAAGACGGCTCATCTAGCGTCGCCGGAACAACTACCTCCTCCGCTGAATCTTCCGAAACAGAAACAGCTTCCGGAACCGCCTCTGAAATTGCTTCGACCGCCGCTAATTTACCTCAAACCGGCCCGCGCGAAGTCCTCTCGCTTGCTCTCCTCCTCGGCTCAGTTATTACTTTCCTCGGCTCAAAAGCCTATCTTAAAGACCTCGCTTAAAAATATCTCGTCTCCTAATCTTTTAAAAAATAAAAACTTGCTTTATAATTATTTTCATGAGCGAAAAAACGAACGGAAAAGCTACTGAAAATCTAAAAAAGAAACGTTTAAAACAACTCGTCGTTATTTTATTCGTTCTCGGGAATATCGCGATTATTTTCTGGACCGCTAGTCAGGAATTTTCTAGCGATAGTCGCGCCCGCCTGTCTGACGTTAAACTTCATTGGTGGCTTTTAATTCCTGCGATTTTATCTTTCCTTATCGCCCTAACTGCCGAAATCCATAAATACAATATGCTTCTTAAAGAGTTTACGAAAAAGGGAAATAAAAAACTCGCGCGTCAGACCGTTCTTCTCGGAAGATATTATGATAACGTAACCCCCGCCGCGATTGGCGGTCAGCCTTTCCAAATCGCCCATATGCTCAAGAACGGCGTTCCGAGCGAGTATGCCGCGATGGTTCCGGTTCTCGGCTTCGTAACGACTCAGCTCGCCTTTGTTCTTCTCGGAATTATTACTCTCCTCTTTGGTGCGAATATTGTCCTCTCGCCCGTAACCTACGCCGCGGCTTTCTTTGGCTTAATTCTTTACGCTTCTCTCCCAACGACGATTTTATTTTTCGCCTTAACTCCAAAAACCGCGAAAAAAATCCTCTCTAGCCTCTTTAAATTTCTTCATAAACTTCATATTGTTAAAAATATCAACAAAACCGAAGAAAAAGTTTTTGGCGAAATCGAAAAATACGCAAAATGTATTACTCGCGTCGTTAAAGATAGAAAAATGCTCGGAAAAACGATGGGGCTTTCGCTCGTTTATCAATTAGGCATGCTCAGTATTCCTTTCTTCGTCATTTCCGCGTTTGGCGGCGGAATCTCTTACCTTGCCGCAACTATGACTACCATCTCCATTAACGCCGCTATCTCCTTCGTCCCGACCCCAGGTAACGCCGGTGCCGCCGAGGGTTCGTTTTATCTCGTTTTCTCTAGCCTTTCCTCGGGCTATACTTTCTGGGCGATGCTCGTTTGGCGTTTCTTTAGTTACTATCTCTTTATCGCGCTCGGCGGTTTAACCTACCTCGAACTTGGACTTGATAAAAAGAAATTGAAATCCTCCTCGAATCTCGACGAAACCCCGTCCGTATGATATAATATATATACGCGCGAGTGGTGAAATTGGTATACACGTATGCCTTAGGAGCATATGCCTTTCGGCGTAGGAGTTCAAGTCTCCTCTCGCGCACCATTGACAAAACGCCTGGATTATGGCGTTATTTTTTATTGTCGCGCTTTTCTGCTTATGTTATAATAAATTCATGGCGATTATTCTTCAAATTATTCTTTTAGTTATTGGTTTTATTTTATTAATTAAGGGCGCAGATTTATTCGTTGACGGCGCCTCTTCGACCGCGACTAATTTCCGCGTCCCGAAAACTTTAATCGGTCTAACAATTATCGCTTTCGGAACTTCCGCGCCCGAGCTTGCTGTCTCGATTAAAGCTCTCGCTTCCGGTAGTACTGATATGGTTCTCGGAAACGTTATCGGCTCAAACGTCCTTAATATTCTCCTTATTCTCGGTCTCGCCGCCGTTATCCACCCTCTCTCGATTAAAACCGATACGATTAAAAAAGAAATCCCGATCTGTATCTTAATTTCTACCCTCCTCGTTACGCTTTTTCTTGACGTTGAGTTAAAGTCTGGTTCGGCGAATCTGATAACTCGTTCCGACGGAATAACTGTCCTCCTCTTTTTCGCCGTTTTTCTTTATTATCTAATTTCCATGGCAATTAAAGGCCGTAAAAAAGAAAAGAAATCTAAGGAACATCCAAAGTGGAAGCTTGGAAAATCTTTCCTCTTTACTGGAATCGGTTTAGCCGGAATCATTTTTGGCTCAAATTTCGTCGTTGATTCTGCTTCTGAACTTGCGGCTTTAGTCGGCGTTTCTGAACGCGTTATCGCTTTGACTGTTATCGCCCTCGGAACGAGCCTCCCGGAGCTCGTAACTACCGTCGTCGCGGCTAGAAAAGGCGAAACTGGCCTTGTTCTCGGAAATATTTTAGGTTCAAATATCTTTAATATCTGTATCGTTCTCGGAATTCCTGTCGCTATTTTCGGAACTGTAACGCCAGGAAGTTTCGCCGTTCTCGATCTTGTCGCTCTAATCGGCTCCGCCGTCCTCCTTTTTATCTTTTCCTTAACAAAACACAAAATCTCTCGCCTCGAGGGTGCGATGTTGCTTTTATCTTTCTTCGTTTATTATAGCCTAGTCTTTGTTTCTTAATTCTTCGACGATAAGTGAAAATGTTCCCCGAACTCACATTTATAAACCGATAGTCCAGAAATTCCGTGGTCGTGTTCCGCGACCCTCGCCGCCATCTCTGCTTCTTCGCGCGTTTTATAAATAATTTTGTGATTTTCTCCGACCCAACATCTTTCCGGCTCAAACGCCGTTAACTTCCCGTAATTAACTTTTCTAGTCATAGCTAACTAATTATACTATAAATATAGCGAACCCAACTATGGAAATTAAGAATAATATATAATAATAAAACAGTTCGTCTCCCGTATTCGGATTTTCCGTAACTGTTTCTGTTTCCTCCGGCTCTTCTTCCGAAACAGTTTCGATTTCTCCGCGTCCGACTTCTTCGCCCGAACCAGGTTCCTTCTCGCTTGGCTCCTCTACCTCTTCCTGAATTTTCTCCGCCGTCAACTCAACCGGCTCCGGATTTTCCATCTCTACTTTAATTTTTTCCGACTTCTCTTCTGAGATTTTTTCATTCCTAATCTTCGTCGTTAAAGTTCGATAACTTAATTCTGGAAAATCTTTATTTGTTTTTAAAAAATATTTATATTCGCCATTTTCTAAAACTCGAATTAAACCTTTTTCGATATATTTTTCATCCCACTCAACTTTTTCATTGACCAAATTAAAAACTAAATCTAAAACTTCTTCGCTCGGCTTAACGATAAACTCAGTTTCCCGCGTTTCGCCGTTTTTAATCGTCTCGTTCTCTAAGTTCCATGTTAAAATTTTCCTATCTTCGCTTATTTCTAAATCGCCGTCCGCTTCTACTAATTCCGTAAAATCTGTTAACTCGTCTAAAATTTTAAGTTCGACCGCGGTTATCGATTCCGTAATTTCTTCAACTAACTTATTAAAAATTAGTTCTAACTCTTCCGCGTTCTCAACTTCAAAATATTCCGCCAAATTTTTCTCATTCAAATTCGCGTAATTCGTTAAATCCTCCATCCGCGTTACGTTGCCATAAGTTCCTAAGTTATGTAATTTATATCCCGCGTCTGTAATTTTTTTCGCATAAACTTTTGCTTTCTCGAAACTCGTTTCAATATTTCGCGTCGTCTCAAACCCCGACCCTCCAACAATTTCTTCGCCAGTCTCTGCGTCTAGATCTAAATAATGTGTCGGGTTTCCGTCCGTAATAAAAATAATATGCGTTTTATCGCCGTCATTTTTCTCTTCGGCGAGTTCATAGGCTTTCTTTAACGCCCCCTCCCAGTTCGTCCCGCCGTCCGAAAAAATATAACTTTCTAAATAAAATTCTTCGCTCGAAAATTCTCGATAAACTTCAACGTCTTTCGCGAACATAATCATCGCAACTTCAACCGTCTCCGACTCAACTTCGTTATAGCTAAATAAATTTTCAAGTAGCGAATTGGTTGCTTTTATCGCTTCTGAGCGGCGGTCTTTTAAGCAATAATTTTCATACGGCGCAGGATAATTTTCTAAACACGTATTCATGCTCCCAGACCGATCAAAAATAATAATCACATTTGTTTTGTCTGCGGTCGTTTTTGTAATTTCTTCGCCCGTTACTGAAAGTTTAATCGTATAAGTTTCGTCGTCGTTTTTAGCTAAAGTTTTACTATTTTTTAACGTCGCAAAAACCGAGCTCGCGTTTAATATATTCCCGAAGATTAAACTTCCTAGAATTACTAAACTTAAAGCTCGGTTTTTTAGTTTCATTTTTTAGGCTTCTTTTTTCGCGTAAATAACAGCCCCGATAAAACCGATTAAGGAAAGAACGTAAAGCGAGATAAAGAGGGAAACATTATCATAAGTATAAGGATTCTCTTCGGTCTCAACTTTCTCCTCGACTTCTCCGCGTCCAGGATTCTCGTAAGCATTCGTGAAGATAACTTCTTTGACTTCTTCTTCGGCTTCTTCGCCAGCTTCATCAAGCGTAAGTTTAAGAATTCTCGTCTCGTCTAGTTTTAGTTTCCCATCTTCATCAACAATCGAAACCATGACTTCATAAACCGTGTCATCATAAACGTAATATTCTGCGCCCGTATTGACTTCGGAAATTGTAAAGATATGAGTTCCAGCTTCGCTAATTTCAATATCCGAGAACTCTCCCTCTCCCTCTCCCTCGATTTCAACCGTCGCAATTACCTCGCCCTTTTCATTCTTCAACTCAAACGTAAAGGTTTCGGTCTCCGCGTCGCTCGTTAAGTTATCAACTTCCTTATGAATCTCAAAGTCGATTTTAGTTGCCTCTGGAACGTAAATATTTACGAATTCAGTTTCATATTGATTTGTCGTTACGTCGAGCTTTCCAGTTTCCTTGTCAAACTTAACGTTGACCGTAATTTCAACCTCTCCGCTTACGATAGAAACTCCGTTAGGCAGATTTTCGTTCGATTCGGTAATTGTATAGGTATAAGTCTTACCCTCTGCCGGAATATCGGTTTCGCTAAAGTTAATCGACCCAAGGTCAATTTCTTCGTTATTTTTTAGCGTGAATGTTCCGTCTTCGTTTAAGTTACTCGGTTTCGGCGCGCCTTCGCTCATCGAAACCGTAAAGTTAAACTCTGCGTCGCCCTCGTAATCAGCTCCTTCTTCCGAGAAAACTTTCTTGAACTTTAACGCGTCTTCTAATTCTTCTTCAACTGTGTAAGAGTTATAAATCGTATCTTTCGAACTTTCATAAGTTAAATTAGAAACTACGAATTCACCTTTACCATTATCAGTCGCCGTAAAGGTAACGATAACGTTCGTATCGTTTTCCTTTCGTGTAACTCCTGTCTTAAAGTTATCTTCTAACTCTTCAACAACATATTTATAGTCGCCCTCTTTTTTGATTTCAATTTCAAACGTCGCGGAATGGGTCAACTTATCAATCGTTTTCGCCTCGCCAATTTGACGTCCACTTTCATTTTTAAGCACGAACTTAAAGTCGTCCTGAATCATCCAAAACGGATTTTCCGTTAAACCGAATTGTTTAATAACGGTAAATTCCGCCGTCCCAGTCGCGTTATAGGTATTCGTAAAGCTGCTTTCTTGAACGTCTTTCGCTTTAATCGTCCCACTTTTGTTTTCGCTAGTTGTCGTAAAACCATCTTTATCTGCTTCGGTCTCAACGATTTCGTAAGTTGCGCCCGCTGGAATATCGGAAATTATACAATTTTTTCCGTCTTTAAGCTCGCAAGTTTCCGTCTTTAAAACTTCTTCGCCGTTCTTAATCGTTGCTGTAAAGTTAAATTCTTTACTTTTCGCTAAATCCTCGTTTCCGTTCTTGACTTCAACTGTCTTAGAAATTTTTAAATCACCAGTATAATAATAATTTCTGACGATAGCTTTCGAGGATGCATTCCCTTCGACGATATAATAAGTTTCATTCTCAAAACTCGTTTTTTCGTTATCGGAAAACTCTTCCGCATCTCCGCCGTCTCTGGCGATTCCGTATTCAATTTCCTCGTCGGAATAGCCGAACGGTAAGTTTTCGGTATTTTCCTCGGCTTTATAGAAGCTTCCCGACTCTAAATCTTGGACAATGATATATTGCGTCTGATCAATTTTTTCGGCAATAACTCCGTTCGTCGCGGATTTTTTATCGCTTCGGCTTCCGTCCGCTTCGTAAATTCGATATTGTGCTTCGCTACCGTCAGCGTTCGTATAAGCTTTGCCATTCGCGTTTTTCAAGGTAATCGTCAATTCAAACTCTTCTTTGTTTTCTGAATCCAATTCATCATTCTTATAAACTTCTTTTTTGACCTCAATCCCGCCCTTGATTGTATTCGTTGCCGTAATTTCTTCTAGATTCTCCATCGAATCAATTACGACCTTACCCTCCTCGTCTTTATGATAAGTAACATTTTTCAAAGTCCCGTCAACCAGCATTGGGTGATAAGTCGCGTCGGTCAGGTCAAAATGCTTTGTAATATCAGGCTCAGTAAAGTAATAATCATGCCCGAGGTCAAGAATGCCATAGACTCCGTCCGCCGTATACTCTTCAGCATAGGTATAGGCTTCATGAGCAGAAGAAATCATAAGTCCCGGTGCGATCGCAATATAATCTTCCAATTTCCAATCGTTATCCTCGCTAAGCGTAATCCCTTCTTCATAGATTTCTCCCGCGCGGTAAAGATCTAGGACGACTTTTCCGCCATAATCTTTCCTCTGAGATGGGTCTAGTCCGTCTGCCCAAATTTTCCTAATCGTCAATTTCGTTTCCAAAAGTTCAACTGGCTCAGGATTTTTAATGTCAACTGTAGTCGGATCGGACGTTACTGTTGTCGCTACTCCGTTTACGGTTGTAGTTGTAACTGTCGAATAAGTTACTGATGGGAAATCTTTATTAGTTTTAAGTTTATAACTTCCATCTTTCTCAACAATCGAACTTTTCTGCTCGTCACTCAGCTCGCTATAGATAATTTCACCATTCTCCAAGTCCGCAACAAGGTCCAAGGCTTCTTGGCTCGGCCAAATTGTAAAAGTAATCGTATACGTAACACCGTGTTCGAGAGCTCTATCCCCGAGGTTCCACTTTACGTCGCCATTCTCACTAACGGTTGCCTCTGGCGCATCAGTCCATTCTGTTCCGAAATTATGATTATTAAAATCCGCCGTTCCGTAGCTTCCGCCGCTACGATAATATTTAAAGCCACTAACCGTTCCGTCTTCGACCGAAGTACTAATACTCGACTCGGTCATTCCAGTCAATCCGTCAGTTAACCCAACGTTCGTATATTCTACACTTGTATTGATTTGGTTAATGATTGTATTTAATGCATCGATAATCGACTGAGTATCGGTAGCGTCTGTAAAATATTGAGCATAGCTAGAGCTTAGCGAGCTATTAGAGTTTCCTGAACCCGTATAAGCATATTGAATAAGGCTAGAAAGGTATTTACTACTAGAACTAGACCCCCAAGTAAAAATTCCGTAAAGTTTATAACCAGAGGTAACCAAACTTCGTGCGTCGTCATTTGCGTATCCCCACTCCGTCGCATAATTCGTATTTACATTATAAGAATTATTATGAGTCGTCGGTTCGCCGTCAGTCATGAAAATGACATAAACATCCTCATTTTGCTGAGTTGCTTTAATCGAATCGGCGTAAGATTTGGCTTGTTGTAAACCTTCTTCCCAGTTTGTACCAGTAGAAGAGGTTAAACCGTTAATGGTAGATTTTAACGTAGTCGCGCTATTCGTGAAATTCAATTTTTGCTCGCCATTTTTCCCAAAAGTAGCAATCGCAACTTCAATCATATTTGGGCAAGCAGTCGTATTCTTCGCGAGCATTTTATCGATAATGCCGTTATCATCAGTAAGAACTTTCTTCTCTGCCTCGATTCGCCTCATTCTCGTGCCATTGTAAGTAGTATAACTACTGTTCATACTATTTGAAGTATCGAGAACTAAAACTACATTTGCTCCCGAACAGCTCGTCGAAGAACTGCTGGCGGTCTCGCCAGTTACACTTAGCGCGAGGGTATAAGTCCCATCGTCATTGGGGATTAATGTTTTGTTTGTTTGAGGAGCGGATAGCCCCGTCCCCTCTTCCGCGCTCGCATTCTCGAAAGCAAACGGAGTGCTTCCGAAAATCATCAAGAACGCTGTAAAGAAACTTAGTATTCTCTTCTTTAAGCTCATATTTTTCCTTTGGTTAACCTTAAAATATTCTTAAAACGGAATTTTACTAAAAACAAAATAAATTGGCAAGCATAGCCAATTTATGATATAACTTATGTTTATTTCTTTTTGAAAAGATGTTAATATAATATATATGAAGTCAAAAGTTTATTTTACTAAAGAAATTACTCCCGAAAGTTTAATAAAAATTTATGAAAGTCTCGGCGTCGAGCTTGGCGGAAAAGTCGGCGTTAAAGTTTCGACTGGCGAACGCGGCGCGAAAGGCTATTTAAAAGCCGACTTAATCGCTCCGCTCGTTAAAAAACTTAACGGTTCCATTATCGAATGTAATACTGCTTATCCCGGCTCGCGTAACGACGTCAATGAACATCTAAAAACCGCGCGCGAACACGGTTTCAATTTTGCCCCGATTGATATTATGGATGCCGATGGCGAATTTAAAATTCCGACTCCGAAAAATTCAAAACATCTTAAATATGATTTAATCGGAAAAAACTTTGCGAATTATGATTCAATTCTAAACCTTGCTCATGCTAAGGGTCATATGATGGGCGGTTTCGGCGCAAATCTAAAAAATCAAAGTATCGGTATCGCTTCCCGAAACGGCAAGGCCTATATTCACTCTTGCGGTCAAACCGAAGACCCTGACGCTTGCTGGCGCGCAAAATACCAACAAATCGACTTTATCGAATCCATGGCGGAAGCCGCGACTGCTGTCCATAATTACTGTAAAGAAAACGGTAAGAAAATTATTTATATTACCATCATGAACGCCATCTCGACTTCCTGCGACTGCGACGCGAATCAAGACGACCCAGTTATGGAAGATATCGGCATTGTCGGTTCTCTCGACCCTGTCGCAAACGACCAGGCTTTCCTCGACTTCATCTATCATTCTTCCGACTCCGGAAAAGAAAAATTGATTGAGCGGATTGAATCTCGCGAGGGCGAAAAAATTACTGCTTACGCCGAATTGCTCGGCCTCGGCTCAACCGACTACGAACTTGTCGAAATCTAAAAAATATATTATATTAAAAACGAGTTGCGGGGACTCGTTCTTTAATTAAAAAAGGGGGGATAGTTTTGAAAGTGTTTGATTTTGATGGAACGCTTTATCGCGGTGAATCCGTAGTTGATTTTTTCTTTTTCATGTTAAAGAAAAATTTATTACTTCTTTTCTTTCTTCCGATTCTCATTCCGACCGTTATAAAATATAAACTCGGTCGCCTTGAAATTAACGATTTAAGAGAAAAAGCTAATAAATTTGCGTTTGGGATTCGTAGATATCGACCTAAGGCAGAAAAATATATCACCGAGTTTTGGGAAAAGCGAAAAGACCGTCTCGACTTACGTTTAATTTCGCTCCTCAAACCCGGCGACGTTATTATTTCTGCCGCGCCACGACCGTTAATCGAACCGATTATAAAAAATTTTAACGGAGTTGAGCTGATTGCTTCCGAGTTTTCGCTCGAAACCGGAAAATTCGGTTTTATCTGTATGGGTGAAAATAAGCTCAAGGCCTTTCGGAAAAAGTATGGCGACTCCGCGCGTATCTCTGTTTTTTACTCCGACTCAAATTACGATCTTCCGCTCGCGGAAATCTCCGACCGATTTTACCTTTGTCCCCGTCCTTAGCCCTCGCGTTTATTTTGCGAGGGTTTTATTTTTATTTTGATTATGCTAATATATATTATATATGGCGGAGGAATCGGAGAAAAAAGTCCTTGTTCGGCTAGAGAACGTCGATAAGGCTTTCGGTAAAAAATACATAATTCGCGGTCTAAATCTCGACGTTTTTGACGGCGAATTTTTAACTTTGCTTGGTCCTTCTGGTTGCGGGAAAACGACTGTCTTGCGTCTCGTTTCTGGTCTCGAAGAAGTAACCGACGGGAAAGTGTTTTTGAATAATAAAGACGTAACCGATATTCCCGCTTCGAAACGCGAAGTAAATACCATCTTCCAAAATTTCGCGCTTTTTCCTCATTTGACCGTTTGGGAAAATGTTAATTTTGGTTTGAAGATGAAAAAGGTCGAGAAAAAAGAAGCTGTGCGCCGAATTCGTTCTGCGCTCAACCTCGTTAAGTTAAAAGGTTTCGAGGATCGTCTCCCGTCTCAACTTTCCGGTGGCCAACAACAGCGCGTCGCGATTGCTCGCGGAATTGTTATGAAACATAAAATCCTCCTCCTCGACGAATCTCTTGCTTCGCTCGATTTAAAACTAAAAAGGGAAATGCAGTTTGAGCTGAAAAAACTTCAACAAAAGTTAAAAATGACTTTTCTTTACGTTACTCATGATCAAGACGAAGCTCTGACTATGTCTGACCGAATCGCAATTATGAACGCCGGAAAAATTGTCCAACTCGGAACTCCCGACGAAATCTATGAAAACCCGAAAAACGATTTTGTTAAAAGTTTCATTTCTGATATTGAATTAATTAACTATAAAAAATCTCGTCTCGCTCGCGAGACCGCCGCGAAAGAACCGAACAATGCGAAAAAAAGTTAAGCCGAGTCTATTTCGCTTTTTAATGACTTTCCCCGCGATTCTATATTGTCTCGGTTTAATTCTCCTCCCGATTCTTTATATTTTTTTCTTGAGTTTCTTAACTTCCGATTCTTACGGCGGTTTTACTTATGATTTTACTTTAGGAAATTACGCCGAGATTTTTGACTCAACTTATATAGTAATGTTTCTAAAATCTTCCGGAATCGCCCTAGTCGTAACTTTTCTTACGCTTTTAATTTCTTATCCTTTCGCAATTTTTCTCATGGATAAGTCCGAAAAGACTCAAAATCTCTTGATTAAACTCGTCATGATTCCTTTTCTAACGAATTCTCTAATCCGAACTTATGGCTGGATTATTCTTCTCCGAAAAAATGGTTTAATTAACTCCGCGCTGATTTCGACTGGGCTAATTAACTCCCCTCTAAGTTTAATGTATAATACCCTCGGTATTATCATCGGAATGACTTATACGTTACTGCCGTTTATGATTCTTCCGGTTTATTCCGCCGTCTCGAAAGTTGATAAAAATTTAATTTTTGCCGCAAAAGATCTCGGCGCTTCGAAATGGAAAGTTTTTAAAGAAGTTTATCTTCCGTTGACTTTATCTGGCGCGTTTAATGGGAGTTTGATGGTTTTTCTCCCCGCGATTGGTTATTTCTTTATCGCTGATATTCTCGGTGGCGGAAAAGTGATGATTATTGGAAACTTAATTAAAAACCAATTTTTAACCGCGCGCAACTGGCCCTTCGGCGCCGCGCTTTCCGTTTTTCTCCTACTTCTAACATTCGGACTTCTGAAAATCTATAAGAAAATCGGCGGTCGTCTTGATGAACTCGGAGGAGGAGCTTAATGTCGCGTCGAAGACTTTCTCGCCGTAAAACTGCGGAACGTTTCCGCCGTAACCTTTTCATCATTCTCGTTTTTATTTTTCTTTTTCTCCCCATTTTTGTTTTAATTTTATATTCGTTTAATACTTCGAAGATGAATATTCTTTTTGAGGGCTTTACATTTGATTGGTATTCTAAACTTTTCGAGAACGAGAATCTCCTCGACGCTTTTAAAAATACTTTCCTTATCGCGATAATCTCTACGCTTATTTCAACCATAATCGGAACTGCGTCCGCAATTGGTTTAAAAAAATATAACTTTTTCGGAAAAAATTTAATCGAAAAACTAATTTATATTCCAATCGTCATGCCCGAAATCGTTCTCGGAATTGCGCTCCTTTCTAGTTTTACTTTAGTTAACTTAAATCTCGGACTTTTTTCCGTTTTACTCTCCCATATCGCTTTCTCGATTCCGTTCGTCATTACTAGCGTCCGCTCGTCGCTTGACGCTTTGCCGAAAGAATATGAAGAAGCTGCCGAAGATCTCGGCGCCGGAAAATTCAAAGCTCTTTTCTATGTTTTGTTACCCTTGATAAAATCCGGAATCGTTTCTGGCGCACTTCTCGCTTTTACGCTTAGCCTAGACGACGTTGTTATTTCTTTCTTTACCGCCGGCCCAGGGACGAATACCCTCCCGCTTTATATTTATTCCGTTATTAAAACTGGAATCACTCCCGAAGTTAACGCCTTAACGACTTTAATGCTAATTATTACCGCGACGATTTTAACTGTTTCTGCTTTTTATCAATCTCGAAAAATAACGTCACGGGGGGTGCTTAAATAACGATTATGAAAAAGAAATTTCTAATATTAAGTTTATTGATAGTTATTTTAATTTCTAGCATTTCATTTTTCTCGAATAAGAACGTTAGAGATAATAATTATAAAAACGGCGAGCTAAACGTCTTGAACTGGACTAGCTATATTCCCGACGACGTAATTTCCGATTTTGAACAAGAATATAATATTAAAGTTAATTACGGAACTTACTCCTCGAACGAAGAACTGCTCGCAAAACTTTCTAGCTCCGCCACGGGAACTTATGATTTAGTTTTTCCGAGCGATTATATGGTCGACCTTTTAATCCAAAAAGATTTTCTTTCTCCGCTCGACAAAACAAGGTTAAAAAATTTTTCTAATCTTTCCGATTTATTTCTAAACCAAATTTATGATAACGGAAATAAATTTTCTCTTCCGTTTCTCCTCGCTTATACAGTTTTAATTTATGATACGGAAAACATCGACGAAGAAATAAAATCCTATCGCGACTTATTAAACGAAAACTATAAAAATAATCTCATTATTCTCGACGATCAACGCATTATTATCGGCGCCGCGCTTCTCGCGTCTGGCGCAGATATGAATTCAACTCGCGACGAAGATTTAACTAACGCGCTAAAATATTTCGAAAAACTAAAACCGAATATTAAAGCTTTCGACTCCGATTCTCCAAAAACTTTTCTAATTACTAAAGAAACTGAAATTGGCTTAATTTGGAACGCTGAAGCGACGCTCGCAAGCCTTGAAAACGAAAATCTAAAAACTGTTTTTCCGCTTGAGGGCTTCGCGCTTTCGATGGATAATTATTGTATTTTAAAAGGCGCGAAAAATTCCGATAACGCTTATAAATTCATCGATTTTCTTTTGCGCGATGATATCTCTGCGCGTATTGTTGAAGAATATCCTTATGTCTCTCCGAATAAAAAGCTCGTTTTTAAAAACGAAACTGAACTGAAAGAAATTCTAGAAAACGGTAGTTATGTGAAAAATGTCGGCACCGATATCAAAAAACTCGATCGTCTTTGGGCAGAATTCAAATAAATCTTATAGCGTTTTTAAGAAACTTCTGTTAAACTAAAATTAGTTAAGCGGAGGTAAAAATGACGAAATTTGATGACCAATATATCGACCTTTGTCGGCGTATTCTCGACCACGGCGAAAAAATTACGAACTATAAAAAAACTGATTCGCGCTCAAAATCCGTCGCGACTGCCATCCCCGATCATCTCGCCCAAGCAAAACAAGAAACTAAAACCATCCGCCTGCCTCACGAAATCTTACGCTTCGATCTCTCTGAGGAATTCCCAATTTTAACCTCGAAAAAAGTCGCCTTTAAAACCGCCGTTTTAGAAATTCTCTGGATTTACCAAGTCGCTTCGAATAAAGTTTCTTGGCTTAAAGACCGCGGGATTAAAATTTGGAACGAGTGGGAAATTCCCGAAGACGGAATTTATTTCGGGCGCGACTTTAAAAAACTTTATCAAGAAAAGGGAATTAACGAAAATCCTGTTGGGACAATCGGAACGGCCTACGGTTGGATTGTCAATCGTTATTCTCTCGTCGAAAATTTAATCGAAACTTTAAAGAAAAACCCTGGGAATCGTCGCATGATTATGTCGCTTTGGCAAAACGAATGGCTCGAATCTGCCGCGTTGCCGAGTTGCGTTTGGAATTCGGAATGGAATTTGATTGACGGTCGGCTCAATCTTCTCGTCAACTCTCGTTCGTCCGACGTTCCGCTTGGACTGCCGTTCAATATCGTCCAGTACGCAACTTTATGCTATCTAATCGCTCAATCCATCGGCGCCAAGCCAGGAATTTTTACTTTCGTCACAAACGACGCCCATATTTACGAAAACCAAGTCTCCGGAATTAAAGAGCAAATCGAAAAATATGAAGCCGCGAAAAAGTCCGGAACTCTTCCGCCTGCTCCGAAACTCTGGCTAAACCCCGAAATCAAAGATTTTTATGATTTTGACCATTCTAAAGAACTAAAAGATATTAAACTGATAAACTATAAAAATCTCGGCGCAATTAAAATGCCGATTACGGAGTAATCTATGTCTTTTAGTTTAATTGCCTGTATCGGAAAAAATAATGAGTTAGGAAAAAACAATGGTTTAATTTTTCATTTTAAAGAAGATATGAAGTTTTTTAAAACGACGACAACCGGCTTCCCGGTCGTAATGGGTCGGAAAACTTTCGAGAGTATCGGTCGTCCACTTCCGAATCGCGAAAATTTCGTTCTCAGTCGTCAACCGCTCGGCGAACTCGAAACTTCCGGAAAAATCTCCCGTATCTCCGACCTCCTCGCCTTTATTAAAAAATATGAACATTCTTCCGAAAAAGTTTTTATTATTGGCGGCGCGAGCGTCTATACCCAATTTCTCCCGTTCGCTTCGGAACTTTTTTTAACCGAAGTCGAAGCGACCGACTCGACCGCCGACGTCTTTTTCCCGAAGTTTAACCGTGCCGATTTTAATCGTCGTCTTCTAAAATCTTCTTCCGAAAACGGAATTAACTTTAACTTCATTAAATACGAAAGAAAGGAAAAAATGAACGATCCTGTTTTTAACCTAATCGAAAACGAAAAAACTCGTCAAAAAGAGGGCCTCGAATTAATTCCTAGCGAGAATTATGTTTCTAAAAACGTTCTTGAAGCTGCCGGCTCGGTTCTAACTAATAAATATTCCGAGGGCTACCCGAACTTTACTGGCGTCGGGAAAGACGGCGAATTTTGGAACGAAGAAAAAATCGAGGCCGAAGTTCTTCCGAACTATCGTTATTACGGCGGTCAAGAAAATATCGACCGAATCGAGCGTCTCGCGATTTCTCGCGCTTGCCGTCTTTTTCATGCTGATCATGCTAATGTCCAGCCCCATTCCGGCGCCAACGCGAACGAAGCGGTTTATTGGGCGTGGTGCGAACCAGGCGATAAAATCCTCGCGATGAATCTTTCCGCTGGCGGTCATCTCACTCACGGTTCTCCTGTTACTCGCTCCGCTCATATTTATCAATTCATTAACTATGGCGTTAATAAAGACGGCGATATCGACTACGACGAACTTGAAAAAGTCGCGCTGAAAGAAAAACCGAAAATTATTTTAATCGGCTATTCTGCCTTTATGAAGATTCCCGATTTTAAACGCGTTAAAAAAATCGCCACTAAATTAGAAAATTGTTTGCTCATGGCTGACATGGCGCACGTCGCTGGTCTAATCGCCGGCGGTGTCCATCCTAATCCGCTTGACTTCGGATTTAACGTTATGACGACGACCACCCATAAAACTCTCCGCGGTCCGCGTGGCGGTCTCATTCTCTCGAAAGGGAATATCGCCTCCCCGTTAAAAAGACCCGAAAAAACTCTCGAAAACATCCCGATTTTAATCGACCGCGCTGTTTTTCCTGGAACTCAAGGCGGCCCGCTTGAACATATCATCGCCGCGAAAGCTGTCGCGTTCGGCGAAGCTTTAAAGCCTGAGTTTAAAACTTACGCGAAAAATATTGTTAAAAACGCCAAAACTCTCGCGAACGAACTAAAATCTCTCGGCTTCGTTCTTCAAGGCGACGGAACCGAAAATCACCTCATTCTCGTCAACGTTAAAAAGAGTTTTGGAATTGACGGAAAGTTTTATGAAAAAGCGCTTGATAGAGTTGGACTAAATTTAAACGCTAACGCCGTTCCTGAAGATGCCGGTGGCGCTTTCCGCCCGTCTGGCGTTCGTCTCGGAACTCCGGCGATTACGACTCGCGGTCTTGGCGAAAAAGAAATGCTAAAAATCGCCGAGTGGATGAAGCGCGTCGCTGATATTTGCGTTGGCGTTGGTAATGAAGAAAAACTTCCTGCCGCCGAAAAAGAATTAAGCGCAATCCGCGCAGAAGTTAAAGCTCTCGCTCTAAAATTCCCCGTCCCTGGAATTTAACATTTTCTTATCTTTGTGGTATGATGGAGGCTAGTACCTTAAGAAAGGAGGAGGAAGAATGCTCTTTGATCCGTTTTTCTCCGAGGAATCTGTCGAGCGTCTCGCTCGGATTTTGGAGACAATTCGCGAAAGTGAAATCTCTAAGTCCCTGCGCGACTTCGACCCGAATCGGGATTACGACGAAGAACTGCTTCGTTCAATCTGCCACCTGTCAACGCCGCTCGAAGAAGTCTGCGCCCGAATTACCGACTCGATGTATGTTGATTCTAACATTGGTAGCGAGACCTACGAATCAGATCGTGCAATTTACGAGGTTCTCCGCGCTCACGTCGCAAGTGCTTGGGCATTGATTGAATTTGCCGAAGCCATGAGTCGGAAAGACTTCGTCGCCGCCAAGCAATCCGCTGCCGACTACCTTGAACGCTCTGAGATTGCCTCGAATCTGCGTCTGCCGGCTTCGCTCCCGCTCGAACTTTGTGCTTTGTCGCGCATTCTCCGCGCAGACCAGCTCGCTCCGCCCTAATCGTCTAACTTCCCCTCCCCAAAAACCGCCCACTCCACTTCGGGCGGTTTCTTTATTTTTTTCAAGAAGTATGCTAAAATAAACTCACTGGGGTAGTAGCTCATCTGGTAGAGCGCAGCATTCGCATTGCTGAGGTGAGGAGTTCGAGTCTCCTCTACTCCACCATTGATTTTTACGCCTGAATATGGCGTATTTTTTTTATTGGAAATATGCTATAATGGTTATGTATGGTATTCGCGGATTTAATCCTTTGGTGGTATTCTGGCGGTTTTAAGTTTTTTATTGAAAAACTTTTTGATAAGTTAAAAGATACTGCTGACTTCTTCTCGATTTCGAATTTGTTAAAAACTCTCTTTAGCCCCTTTCGTCAAATCTCCGCCGCGGGGACTTCTAGCCTTGCGCTCGACGTTCGCTTGCGCGCTTGGTTCGATCGTCAATTTTCTCGCTTCTTCGGCGCCTTTATTCGCCTATTTATCATCTTTTTCGGCTTGATTGCCTTAATTCTCGAACTAATTTTCGATTTAGTTTTTATTTTACTTTGGCCCTTGCTTCCGCTCGCGCCAATCGCCTGTGTTGTTCTTTTCCTTAACGGAGTTTTAATTTGATGGAAGATAGTTTTAAATATTTTTCGCTTCGCGCCCGAAAAGCCCGTCTTGGGAATTTTTTGAATAACTTTTTCATCAAAATTTTCTTCGACCTTTTCTTTCTCGCGGGGCTCCTAGACGGTCTTTATCTTTTATATTTAAAGAACCCGCTCGGCTGGCTCGGGATTGGCTTCTCGATTCTACTTTTAATTTTTATTCTTTATGCTCGACTTGAGTTGAAAAAAGTTAAAAACGGCCCGACCGAAAATTTGACTGATATTCTGTCTCATAACGTTCTCTCGAATCTCGATCGCGATCCGACTCCGCTCGAAATCCTCAAGGTAGTTTATAAAACTCGCAGCGGGATTTTTCTCGTTAATCGCTTTCGCTTTTTTCATGATGATTTAACTTCAATCGTTAAAACTCTTCCTAAAGACCCGACGCCAGTTTTTCGAAAAGCTCGTGAGCTTCGGACTTCTCTAAACGCGAAACAAATTTCCGGCGGAATTTTATTAGTTGCTTTAATTTTAAACTATTCTGACTTTGAAAAATTTTTAGGTGAACAAAAACTTTCCGAAAAAGACTTGCTCGACGGATTAACTTGGTATAGCTATCTTTACGGCCTCGCGAAAAAGACTCATCGTCGAACCGGTGGAATTGGTCGCGACCTTAGCTTCGGTTATATTCCGAACTTATCAAAATTCGGACGTAATATCTCAATGGAACGAGGAGCTTATAAAACTCAAATTCATCAGCCTCAACATCGCGAAATCATTGATAAGATGATTGAAACTTTTAACTCTGGCGGTCGCCAAAATATTGCGCTAATTGGCCCGGAGGGGAGCGGACGAACAACTATCGTCGAAAGTTTTGCCGAAGAATTGCTCGACGCCGATAATAAAAAAGTTTCTTCTAACTTAAAATATCGTCAAGTTTTTTCGCTTGATGCTGGAACTTTAATTTCCGCTGCTGGCGGTCGCGGCGAAATCGAGGGGTTAGTTAATGAAGTCCTTTCTGAAGCTTATTCCGCGAAAAACATCATTATCTATCTCGATAACGCTCACTTATTCTTTGAAGAGGGAACGGGGAGCGTTGATATTTCTAACCTACTTATTCCTATTTTAGAAAAAGGCGGGCTTCGTATTATTCTAACTATTAACGAACAGAAATACCTCGAAATTTCCGCGAAAAAACCGAGCCTTGCGAACGCCCTCAATAAAATCATGGTTAAACCTGCGAACGAAGAAGAAACTATGAAAGTTATGGAAGATAGAGTTCCTTATTTTGAATATCAATATAATGTTATTTTTGAGTATCTCGCTTTGAAGGAAGCTTATAAATTAAGCGAGCGTTATATTCATGATTTAGAGATGCCGGGGAGAGCTTTGAACTTACTCGAAGCTGCTGCAAAATATCCCGAAGAAAAGTTCATTACTGCTACTTCAGTTAATAAAGCAATCGAAGAAACAAACGGCGTTAAAGTTGGTGTAACTGAAGAAAAAGCCGACCGCGAGAAATTATTAAACTTAGAAGATTTGATTCACCAACGTATGATTGACCAAGTTCCCGCCGTTAAAGCCGTTTCTGATGCTCTGCGTCGCGCCGCGGCGGGCGTTCGTAACGAATCGCGCCCAATCGGAACTTTCCTTTTTCTCGGTCCGACTGGCGTTGGAAAAACCGAACTTGCGAAAGCTCTCGCTAGCGTTTACTTTGATAAAGAATCGGAAATTGTTCGTATTGATTTAAATGAATATGTTAAAGCTGATGATGTCGGAAGATTAATCGCGACTGCCGAAGAAGACGGAAATAGCTTAACTGCCCAAATTTCCAAACGTCCGTTTTCTGTTGTTCTTCTCGACGAGGTTGAAAAAGCCAGTCAAGAAGTTTTAACGACGCTTCTTCAACTTCTCGACGAGGGAATCCTCCGCGATTCTAAAAATAAAGAAGTTAGTTTTCGCGACGCGATTGTCATTATGACTTCTAACGCCGGCGCCGATAAAATTCGCGAAACAATTCAATCTGGCGGAGAACTTAAAAAAGAAGAATTAACAAACGAGTTAATTAAATCCGGAACCTTTAAGCCCGAATTCTTAAACCGTTTCGACGAAATTTGTATTTTTAATCCGCTCGGGAAAGACGAATTAAAAGAAATTGCGAAGTTAATTATTAAATCAGTCAATAAAACCTTATCGAGCCAAAAAATCGAAGTCGAAGTTGATGATGCGGGGTTAGATGTTCTAACCGAAAAGGGCTATGATCCAGTTATGGGTGCGCGCCCGATGCGTCGCATTATCCAAAAAACCGTCGAAAATATCGTTGCGAAAGCTGTTCTTTCGGGCGAACTTGGCTCTGGCGGAAAAATCAATATCTCCGCCGAACAAATCCTTGCCAGTCTAGATTAAATATATTATAATATACGCGTTGGGGCGGAAAGTACTTTTGAAAGGAGTTGAGTTATGTGCCCGATAAGTTTTTGTCGATCGACGAGCGACTGATGTTGATTTGGCGAGAATATGAGGAGCATAAAACCGCCCAGCGGCGAACTATTCGCTCTGGTTTCGGTGAATATGGCTGCTATTCTCTCCCTGCGCTTCGCAAGGCTCCGTACGATCGCGTCGAAACCGATGCCGAACATTGTTTCGGCTGTAGCCTCCTTGGAAGCGAATTTAACGTCTACTTCAGCGAGCTCTACCCCGATGATTGGCTGGCTGATTTTAATTTCTACATCACCTACCACGAACTCGACGAGAACAAGGACGGCGACATTCCGGACGACGGAAGGGAACCCAAGGAGCAGAAAAACCAGCGTGAACGAGAAGCCACTCTCGCATTTTCCCGTAATTGGCCCGAGGCCAAACGTCAGCGTCTCCTACGACTCTGCGAGGACGCCCTCGCTCCCTGTACCTATTTCGGCGGTCGCGCCAAGGTCATCGATAAGGTTGAGGCGATTCTCCAGGGCTTGATTTTCGAGCGCCATGGTTATAGCGGCGACCTCGGTTTCAAGGAGTTCTACTATGGACTTTCCGCCCGAGATCGCGAGTTCTTCGATACTTACGGTTCGGCCAAAATGGTCGATAACTGGTTCTGGAGCTTCTACGAGAATTATCATACCTATGATGTTTCTCGTCTCGGCGAAGACCTAATCCGCCTCGCTACCGCCGATGTCCGCAACCACTAAAACTCCTCCCCACTAAATCCCCGGCTCGTTCGGGGATTTTTCTTGTATAATAATATATATGGATACTAAAAAAGTACTTCTTTATACTGAATTCGAAAAAACTCTAAAAGTCTCCGGCCTCGGTAAGGCTATCGATCATCAAAAACAAGCCCTTAAAGATAATCATGTTCCTTTTACGCTGAACCCGAAAGATGATTATGATATTATCCATATCAATTTTTATGGCCCCAAAAGCTACCTTGCTGCTCGTCGCGCCAAACGTCTCGGTAAAAAAGTCGTTTATCACGCCCATTCTACCGAAGAAGATTTTAAAAACTCTTTTTGGTTTGCGAATTTAATTTCTCCGCTTTTTAAACGTTGGATTATAAAATGTTATAAACTCGGTGATATTATTATTACCCCCTCGGATTATTCTAAAAAACTTCTCGAAAGTTATGGTCTAAAAAATATTCATGCTATTTCTAACGGAATCGACCTTGGCCTTTTTTCGCGCGACGAAAAATCAGGTAAAAAATTCCGCGAAAAATATCATTATAAAGAAAACGAAAAGGTTATTATGGGAATTGGGCTATTTTTCGAGCGTAAGGGAATCCTGGATTTTATTGAACTAGCGAAATATTTCCCCAAATATCAATTTATTTGGTTTGGTAATATTAATAAAAACCTCATTCCACGTAAAATCAAAAACGCTCTAAAAATAAAATTACCGAATTTAACTTTTGCTGGTCATGTCCCCCCGAAAGAAATTAAAGCCGCGCTGTCCGGCGTTGACTTATATTTATTCCCAACTTTCGAAGAAACCGAGGGGATTCCTGCGCTCGAGGCTCTCGCCTGTAAAACTCCAATGATTCTCCGCGATATTCCCGTTTTCGATTTTCTCAAAAATAAAAAAGAAGTTTATAAAGCTAAAAATCTCACCGAATTTAAAACTCTAATTCCAAAAGTTCTAAATTCCGAACTTCCAGATTTAACTAACGCCGGCTATCAAAAAGTTAAAGAAAAAGAAATCTCCGTCGTCGGGAAACAACTTATATCTATTTATAAAACAATATGAGCCTCAATCAACGAGGCTCCAAATAATACTTCAATATATTTTCGCAATACAAAAAATGGTGGAGTATGTGGGACTCAAACCCACGACCTCTTCGATGCCATCGAAGCGCTCTAATCAACTGAGCTAATACCCCGCTACTGGTATTTTATCATAAAGTTATCTAAAAAGAAAGAATTATGATAAAATAAACTCATGAAAACAATTCTTACTGGTCTTCGTGTTAATAGTGAATTAACTTTAGGAAATTATCTCGGCGCGCTTTTGCCAATGGTGAGATTAGCGAATAAATATTCTAAAGAATATAACGTGAACATTTTTGTTCCTGACCTTCACTCTATCATCGCCGAAGTTGATGGAAATTTAAAGGAAAATATTTATCGTTCGATTCGCGCTTATCTCGCCGCTGGACTTGAATTAAATGAAAATGTACATATCTATCGTCAGTCTTATGTTCCTGCTCATTCCGAGCTAAATTGGATTTTGAATTGCGTCGCGACGATGGGGGAAACTTCGCGGATGACTCAGTTTAAAGATAAAAGCGAGGGAAAAGAATCGGTCAATGTCGGGATTTTTGACTACCCAATTTTAATGGCGGCGGACATTTTACTTTATGACGCGAATTATATCCCCGTCGGCGAAGATCAGTTCCAACATCTCGAACTAACCCGTAACCTCGCGCTCCGCTTTAATCATCGTTTCGGGGAAACTTTCGTCGTTCCGGAAGAAACTAAGAAGCAAGCTGAATTTATGGGCGTCGCGAATGGAATCCGAATCCGCGACTTAGCGAATCCAGAGAAAAAAATGTCAAAATCTACTCTCGCGGAAAACTCTAAAATTATGCTTTCTGATTCGCCTGAAGCGGCCGCGAAAAAAATTATGTCCGCAACAACAGATTCGTTCGGTTCAATTGAGTTTGACTTTAAAGAGCGTCCTGGAATTTCTAATTTATTAAATATCGAGGCTTTAATTAACGACCGTCCAATTGAGGAGGTCGTTCGCGAGTGGAGTGGAAAAGAACGCTATGGCGATTTAAAGAAGGTCGTCGCAGAATCGGTTAAAACTCTTCTGAAAACTTTTCAAGAAAATCTCGCTAAGTTTAATGATTCCGAAATTGAAAAAATGTTTATCGACGGCGAACTCTACGCTAACTCCGTTGCTAATAAAAAACTGTTCGAGGTTCAAAAGAAAGTCGGGCTTCGCTAAACTCTATAAAGTTTTTATGATAATTACCGGAAAAAAATTTTCAAAACCCGAAATGTCGCGCGTAATTAACGGCGACCGCGTTTTAGGCTCTGCGGAAGAAAAACCCGAAAAGTTCCGTCTCGATCTTCTACTCGTCGAAAAGTATCCCGACTATAACCGCTCGACGCTCCAGAGTTTCATCGAAAAAGGTTTTGTTAAAGCTGATGGAAAAATTATTAAAAAAGCGAATTTGAAATTCGAGAAAACCGTTGAACTTAGTTTAGAAATCCCCGAAGAATTTAAAAAAAGAACAATTGAGCGTCCGCCGGTTATTTTTGAAGATGAAAACGTCCTTGTTCTCGATAAGCCAGCCGGCTTATTAAGTATGGCCAAAGGTGAATTTTGCCCTGAGCCGACGCTCGAAGATTTCGGTCTTCTTGTCCACCGTCTCGATCGCGATACGAGTGGCGTCGTTATTCTCGCGAAAAATCCCGAAACTCAAACATATCTAAGAAAACAGTTCCAAGACCGAAAAACCCATAAAACTTATGTCGCGGTCGTCGAGGGTTCGCCGAAGCTCGACGAGGCCCTGATTGATCTTCCGATTGCGCGAAATTTAAACCGTCCGACAACTTTTAAAGTTGATCCGAACGGGAAAGAAGCGAAAACTCTTTATAAAGTTTTAAGGCGCAACGAAAAATATTCTCTTCTTGAATTAAAGCCCGTTACGGGGCGAACGCATCAACTTCGCGTCCATTTAAAATATCTCGGAACGCCGATTTTGGGTGATCGAGTTTACGGTTCAGCGAAACCCGATTCTAAAATTCGCCTCTATCTTCACGCTAAATCTCTTGAAATTACTATTCCTGACGGCGACCGTCGCGTCTTTGAATCGAAGATTCCGGAAGAATTCGAAAATGTTTTTCGATAATTTAGAAAGCTTCCGCTCGCTCGCCGAAAAAACAAATTTTTCGATTTTTGTTCTTGAAAACTTTATAAACTTAGAAAAACTTTATAAAGTTTTACCGAGGGCTACGCTTTTTTTGAGACCAGACGAAAAAACTGGTAAAATTTCCGTTGAGCAAATTCGCGATTTTACCGCTCTCGCGACATCTCGCGAGACCGAAAAACGCTTTTTTGTTGTCGAAAACGCCGAAGCGATGAATGATGCCGCTTCGAACGCTTTTCTAAAAAGTCTCGAAGAGCCAAATGAAAATAATTATTTTCTTCTTTTAGTCAAAAATCTTTCCGCTCTCTTACCGACGATTCGTTCGCGCGCTTCGATTTATATTCATAAACTAGAGAATCCCTTAGAAAAACCGCCTGAAGCCGACGAGAAAGTTAAAACTCTCGCAAAAAAATTAATTGTCGCAAAGCCAGATGAACTGTTAAAAATCGTAACTGAAATTTCTAATAAAAAAGACAATTCTCGCAACTTCGCGCTTTCTGTTGTTGGAACCGCGATTGAAATTCTTTATAAATCTTTCTTTAAGACAAAAAACGAAAAGCTCCTAAAAAAACTCCCGAACCTCTTAGAACTTTATACTAATATCGAAAATAACGGACATATCAAACTCCATTTCGTCGCGGATATGCTATAATATAAAAGTATTATGTTAGGAATTATTTTAATTCTACTTTTCGCAGGGTTTCTTATTTTTGTTTATCCGGTTATCCTCGCAAAGAAAAAAGTCGAAACGAAAAAATCCCCGCGTTATAATGCTCAGATGAAAAAACTCTGGTCAATCGCCCAAGATTCTATGAAAGAACGAAAGCCGCTTCGCGCTGAAAAAGCGTTGTTGACGATTCTGAAATTCGACGAAAAGAACGCCGCCGCCTATAACCGCCTCGGGATTCTTTATGCCAAGGAACAAAAATTCGACGAAGCGATTGAATGTTTCGAGATTGCCCAGTCTCTCGATAATAATCCTTCTTCGCTTCATAACGCCGGTTTGATTTATCTTGAGACTGGGGCTTACGAAAAAGCGGCGATGGCGTTTGAGCAGGCCCTTCAGCTCGAGGGCGGAATTCCTGCGCGGTTTATTGCGCTTGCGAAGGCTTATGAAAAATTAGGGAATCGTAAAAGTTCAATCGAAGCTCTCGAGGCAGCATACGAACTAGATAATTCAACGACGACCTTGCGTCAGATTCTTGCCCTTTATGAGGCTTCGGGCGATGCTGAAAAAATTGCCGAAACAACAGCGCGAATCGAAGAGCAGGTAACCGCTTTGACTCGTGCGCGAACTGAAAAAATCGCTCAAAGAAAAGCTCTCAGGTTACGAAAAAGCGCGCGATTAAAGACTCGTGCTGAAAAAGTTAAAGAAAAAACCGAGAAAAAGCCTGAAAAAGAAAAGAAGTTCATCCGTCGCAAAAAGCTAAAAACCTTGTAAAAATCCGCCATATTTGATAATATAGATTTACTGCTGGAATCGTCTAGTGGCAATGACAAGAGACTGTAAATCTCTCGCCTTCGGGCTTCGTAGGTTCGAGTCCTACTTCCAGCACCATTTTCATACATGGTTATCGCGAGCCGTGATAGCTCAGTTGGTAGAGCAGCCGCCTTGTAAGCGGCAGGTCGTCGGTTCAAGTCCGACTCGCGGCTCCACAAGGGAAAACTTTTCTGAACTCTCTGTATTTACTTTTCTGAAAAACTGTGCTAAAATAAAGGACAATTATGGCTAAAAAGAATAATACTAAACGAAAACTTGTCGGTCTCGTCTCTGAGGAATCTGGAATCCGTGCCTATTATACTAAGAAAAATACAATGAATACCCCAGATAAACTTTCCCTAAAGAAATACGATCCGATTCTCAGGAAACACGTTATCTTTACCGAAACAAAGAAGAACCTCGGTCGTAACGAAGTTAAAGAGAAGAAACGCTAGAGAAGTTTTATTTATACTAAAATCGCCCCGAAAGGGGCTATTTTTTATCTCGAAAGCCGGAAAATCTCGCTTATCCTTGACTTATTGACAAAAGTGTGATATAATGGGATTATATATTTCTAATTGGGAGAAATATGTTAAATGAAGGTCAATTTTGTCGAATTTACTCGTTTTGTCTCGAAATATCGAGGTTCTCTCTATACTTTACTTTTTCTAGGCTTCGTTGATCTATCTTTTTTCAATAACTATCTTAATTTCTCTAGAACTACCTCTAAAATCCGCGATACGATTCCGGTCTTAAAAACCGCTTCCGAAATCGCGACTTTAGAACCGATTAAACCCCTTAAAACCGACGAATCTCTCGCGACCGTCCCGAAAACTTCTACTCGCTATATCTTCGGTAGCTCGACTGCGAAAGCTTCTTCAGCTTTCCATATTGCCAACGTTGTCGATGTTGCCGACCCCTCGGTTGACGCCGGGAACGGAATTAAACGTTTTAACTATAAAGGTGCGAATCGCTTCCTCTATGGACATTCTACCCTCGCCTTTTCTCCCCTTAAACGCCTTTATGTCGGAAATACTTTTACCGCGACTCTCGATGGCGTTACTAAAACCTATCGCGTCGAACAGCGCGTCGTTTTTAACAAAGCCTCCGACCTCGATAATAACGCCGCCCGCCGTGCCGCGCTTTATACTGGCAAATATAACGGGAGTAGCTACGATTTAGCTTTGATGACTTGTGGGAACGGCTCTAATGACGATTCAAATTTCCGTCTCGTTCTCTTCGCTAATGCGATCTAGAAGCCACAAAATCTAAAAATCGCAACATCTAAACTCCAGGCGAAAAACTTTTTAACTTTTTTCGATGCTCCTTAAAGCGCGGGTCATGCTCTCTGACTTCGTGCCAGAACTCTTCTGAATGATCCATATGATTTAGGTGCGCTAGTTCGTGTAAAATGACGTAATCCCGTAAAATTTCCGGCACGTTCATTAACCCAATATTTAGCGAAATCGTTTTGTTCGATGAACAGCTCCCCCATCTCGTCCCTGCGTGAGATAATCTTACTTTTTCGTAGCTATAACCATATTTTTTCGCCCAAAATTCGAGCCGATAAGGTAAATATTCGCGCGCTTTTTTTGCTAGAATTTTCTTTTTCATATCTCGCGCCCGCTGGGTCGCCGGGTCTTTAACTGGTAATTTTTCGCGAATCGTCTCTCGGTTTGAGTTCAAAAATCTTTTCACTAAAAAAGCCGAGGCATATCTCGGTACTGTCATCGATAATCTTCCGCTCGGCGCAACTGTAAATTTTACTCCGCGCACCAACGGATTTTTTCGGACTAAAACTTCTCCGAATTCTTCGTCGTTAATAATCATAAAATTCCAAAAGAAAATCTAAGCAATTTGAGTTAGAACGTGTCGAAGCTGCGTCTCGAACGTATGCTTTCCAGACAGGACAATCGGCGTCTCGACTTCGGTCGGCGCTTCCATATTCTCAATTCGCGTTTCGTATTCGTCGCGCGCTTTTCCTCCGTCGTGATGACGCATCTTTAGACGCATCTTAATCGTCCCTACGTCAGTCTGAATCCAAACCAACGACGGCGTATAACCCGCTTTTCTTAATACATTTTTAATTTCGTTTCGGTCTTTTTCCGTATCTAAACCGCCCTCAATAACAATCGTCGCTTTAGTTTTTGCGACTAACTCAATCGCTTTCAAAATCGTTCGCCGATTAAATTTATATTTCTCGGCAACCTCTTCTAAATCGTAATAAGCTGCGTGAAATTTCGTCGCGAATTTCTCCGCGAAGGTCGTTTTTCCGCTTCCTGGCGCCCCGAAAACCAGAATCGCCCTAGCTTGTACCTTATTCACGTCCATGGTTCAATTTTAGCATATATTTGGCAGGGATGGCAAGACTTGAACTCGCGACACCCGGTTTTGGAGACCGGTGCTCTACCAACTGAGCTACATCCCTAACTCTTCAAAAACTATTTTACCACAAAAATTTAAAAAGTAGTATAATAGTCTTAATGAAAATACTAATGCTAGGGTGGGAATTGCCGCCGAATAATTCTGGGGGGCTCGGTGTAGCTTGCTATAACCTTGGAAAATCCCTCGCGGAGGCCGGTGCCGATATCGATTTTGTCGTTCCTTATTCTGCCGACCATAGTAACATTACTTTTATGCGCGTCCTCTCCGCCTCGAAACTCGACCCGCTTTTCCGCTTCGGTGGTGGGGCTTATGATTCCGAGAGTCTTTACGAACGTTTAATTCCGAACGTTTCAATCCCCGATTCTTCCCCAGACATGATGTCGATTCGTGACGTCCAAAAAAGCTATATTAATTTCGTTGAAAAATATCTCCTCGAGTTTAAGCCTGATTTTGTTCATGCCCACGATTGGCTGACTTTTGAGGCTGGCGTCCTTGCGAAGAAAAATTTTGGGATTCCTCTCGTCGCTCATGTCCACGCTACCGAATTTGACCGTTCAGGAATGAATGGCGGAAATAGTTTGGTTCATGAAATCGAACGCGAAGGCTTAACTCTTGCCGATAAAATCCTCGCCGTCTCTGAATCGACGAAAAATATTATCCATGAAAAATATTCTATTCCTCTCGATAAAATCGACGTCGTTTATAATTCTCTTGATGAATCTTTCCTAAGCGAAAAATATAATTTTAATCGCGATTCCTATCCTTATCTTCGAAAATTAAAAGAAGACGGCTATACTATCGTCTCGACTGTCGGTCGTTTTACGATTCAAAAAGGTCTCTATCATCTTCTCCATGCTGCTGCGCGCGCTCTCGAAAAAAATCCGAAGTTGATTTTTCTCCTTGCCGGCGACGGGGAAGAGAAGAACGAGTTAATTGACCTTGCTGCGCAACTTGGCATCTCTAAAAATGTTATTTTTACTGGGTTCATTCGCGGGAAGAAGTTGCGCGATATTTATTCCGTCTCCGATATTTTTGTCATGTCGAGCGTTTCCGAGCCGTTCGGTCTGACTGCCCTCGAAGCTGCACATCACGGCGACGTTTTAATCTTAACGAAACAATCCGGCGTTTCTGAAATTATTAAATCCGCTTTTCGTTATGATTTTTGGGACGAAGAAAAACTTGCCGACGCGATTATCGCCGTTTCGAATTCTCCTGCCTTGAGGGAAACTCTAACCTCTAGCGTTAAAACCGAATATAATAAATACTCTTGGGATGATGTTGCGAAAAAATGTCTCGCGGTCTATAATAAACTAAATAAGAATAAACGAAATTAGAATGCGCGCAATCTGTCTTTATCTTCATATTCATCAACCTTTCCGCTACCGACCGTATTCAATTTTTGATGTCTCGAATAACTCGAACTATTTTTTTGATAAAAATTATAATTCCAAACAGTCCAACGAGCGCATTTTCAAAAAAGTTCTCGAAAAAAGTTATCGTCCGACTTTTAATCTTCTCGAAGATAGCTTAAAAAAATATCCTGGCTTTAAAGTTTCTCTCTCTATTACTGGAACTTGGCTAGAACAGGCGGAAATGTGGGCGCCTGATTTAATTAAAAAGATAAAAAAGCTCGTCGAAACCGGTCGCGTCGAAATTGTCGGCGAAACTTATTATCATTCCATGTCCTTTTTCTATGATAAGAAAGAATTTGAGACCCAGGTTAAACTTCATCAATCAACCATCAAACGTCTCTTCGGCGTAGCCCCAAAAGTTTTCCGGAATACCGAGCTAGCTTATAACGACGAGCTCGCGCTTTGGGCGGACAAATTCGGCTTTAAGGGGATTCTCGCCGAGGGTTGGGATAAAATTCTCGGTTGGCGCAGTCCGAACTTTGTTTATCACCCTATCGGAACGAAGAAGATTAGGCTACTCTTGAAAAACTATCGCCTCTCCGACGATATCGCTTTCCGTTTCTCGAATAAAACTTGGAAAGAGTGGCCCTTGACTGTCGAAAAGTATCAATCTTGGCTCAACGACGATTGTCTCCGTGGGAATTTAATTAACTTATTCATGGATTTTGAGACTTTCGGCGAGCATCAATGGAAAGAGACCGGAATTTTCGACTTTCTTAGTCATCTTATCTATTCTTGGCTTAAAGTTTACGATAATAAATTCGTTACTGTCTCTGAGGCTTGCGACTTGATGGAACCTGCCGGCGAAATCTCTATGCCAGAAACCGTAACCTGGGCAGATACCGAGCGCGACCTTTCCGCTTGGATGGGAAATAAGATGCAAGACGAAGCGATGACTGCCCTCTATTCTCTCCGCGAAAAAATTACTAATTCTGGCGACATTAACCTAATCGGCGACTTCCGCCGCCTAACGACTTCCGATCACGCTTACTATATGTGTACAAAATACTGGAACGACGGCGACGTCCACGCTTACTTCTCCGCCTACGACTCTCCGTTCGACGCGTTTATGTATTTCATGAACATTCTCCGCGACCTAGATTTCCGCCTATCTTGCGCGTAATCTAATCGCAAATCCCCCTCCGGGCGCCATATAAATATCAATAAAATTATTTCGGCTCACCACTGTCGTCTCAATTCTAATCCCTAGTTGATTGTCTCGATAATGCGCCGTTTCCTCATCGCGATAAATCTCCGCCGTATATTCCCCCTCGTCTAAAAAATCTAACATCACCCGAACTTTATGCGACTCCTCGTTCGTCACTCCGCCAACAAACCAATCGAGCGTCCCCCGCCCCTGTCTCGCAACAACATAATATTCCCCAATTTCCCCCATCAACGGCACTGTCTTCTCCCAGTTCACCGGAACATCATAAATGAATCGATATGCGTTCGGAAATTCTTTTTCGTAAAATCTCGGTCGGTCAGAAACCATTTGCATCCCGCTCGGAATCGTTACATAATACGCTAACTGTCTCGCTAACGTCGAAGCTAATCTCTTCGTTCCGTTCGTTACGTCGAAAATCCCGCTTGTATAATCCATCGCCCCCGACAATAAGCGCGTAAAAGGCAGAATCGTCCCGTGGCTCGGCGACAACGCTCCGCCTTCGTATTCCTGTCCTCTCGCTCCCTCCCTCGATAAAAGATTCGGGAACGTCCGCTCAATCCCCGTCCCCTTAATTGGCTCATGAACATCTAAACAGATATGATATTTCGCGGCCAGCTCCAAAGCGTGTTGATAATGTAAAACCCCGACTTGAGAATGATGATATTCTTTCTTCCCGTTTATCATCATCATACTCCCCGCATACCCAGGTTTAATATATTTAATTCCTAGCTCGCTATAATATTTATATGCGTCCTCTAACTGGCGTTCGTAATTATCGACGAACCCAACCGTCTCATGATGTCCAACAATCTCGACGCCGTTTTCATGCCCATATTCTACAACCGCCGGTAAGTCTAAATCTGGCGTTGGCTTCATAAAATCCGTATATTCGCCATTTTTTAGCCAGTCCCCGTCCCAACCATTATTCCACCCCTCAATCAACAGCCCCGTCACCCCGAGCCTCCGACAAGCGTCGATATATTCTCGCGCGTGTTCCGTCGTTGCGCCATGACGCTCGCCTCCTGCCCACGTCCACTCTCCGACAAACATTGCCCACCAAATCCCCATGAACTTGATCGGCTTTACCCAAGAAAAATCTTCGCTCGGCTCGTCGTTCAAGCATAACATCATCCGATTTGTCACTAAATCGATTGCCTCGTCTGCAATCATTACCATTCTCCAGGGCGTATTGAACGGTAACTCAACATACGCCTTATTCCCGTCCCAAAGCGGCGTAATGTCCGACGACAACGCTTTCCAATCGTCGAGCTTAATCGTCATCTCGCCGTAATTATAAAGCGCGGCTTCGTGAATCGAGAGATAATATTCGTTCGGCAGTTTTATCGTTAACGGCGTATGAACGGAATTTCTAATTTCATAAATCGGGATTTTTTCGTAATTATATTCATATCGATCAGGCTGATATGCCGGAATTTGCCAAGCCTCCCCGTTTAAATCAACGTTAAATTCAGTCAATTCTTCCTCGATAATAATTCGCGAGAATTTTGGCTGCGGCGGGATTTCATATCTAAACGCGACCCCCTCGTTAAAAACCCGAAATCTTAAGGTAAATAACCTTTTCTCGCCCATAATTTCCGAAAGATAAATCGAAAGTTCGCGATAGCTATTTCGAATAATCCTGTCTTCCCCCCAAACTGTCTCAAACTTCGTATCGACCGTTTTTTCGGTCATCCGAACGACAGAAAGATGGTCTCCGAGCGGCTCAGAATTTTTAATTTTCATTCCGAGTCTTGAATTTCTTACCATGGTTTTATTGTCTTTGTAAATCGAATAAGAGATATGTCCCTGCTTTAAATAAACCTTTAAAATTACTCTTCCGTCCGGAGAGACAATCCTTTTCTCAAGGTCAAGCGCCGGTCGTCGAAAAATATCGAACAACCGAAAAAATCCCTTATTTCGATTAACCATAAGTATATTATACCAAAAATTTTGTGATAAAATATAATTATGAAAAAGAAGTTCTTAATTCTCTTCCCGCTTTTTCTCTCCTGCGCCGCTCTCAGTTTTTTCGGTTTGAGTTTTTTCCTAAAAACTTGGATTTTTAAAGTTCCAGGCGTCTTAGCTTTTTCCGAATCTTTCCCCGAAGCCGAAAAATCTTTCTACAAAGACCTCTTAAAAGAAACCGAGCTTGAAGAAAACTTAAATCTAAAAATCTCTACTTCTCTTTCTGCTCGCGAAATTTCCGAAAAAACTTACCTTCTCGACATCTTCGTCCCGACGACTGATTTTTACGATTCTAAAAGCTCAATCGATGCTTCTGCTTTAACCGAAAAGTATACTTCTTCTGACCCGTCGCTCATTCCCGTCGAAAAATTAACTAATCAACTTAAACTTCTCGCCGTCGAGGAAAACGGCGTCGAAAATTATTTTCTCGACACTTTTTCCTCTGGCGCAGTTTTTAAATATCTCGACCTCGAAACTAATTCCGAAAAAGATTTATCGACGTTTAAGACTTTAATTTCTCCGAGTTTGAAAACTTTTCCCGAAAAGTCGAATACTTTGAGTCTGCTTCAGACTGGCGTTACGGCTCTATCGCGAAGGATGAACGCGAAGCTCGCCGAAGTTGAAGCAGAGGGAAAAACCGCGAGTTTCTTTACCGAAAATATCGCCGAATTCTTAAACAAATTCGATTTAACTCATACTTCTTCCGAATCGTCTTTTTCTGAGCTTGCGACTTCTGCGAATATCTGTTCCGACCCCGCGATGATTGACGTTTTTAAATCTGGTGGGATTGATATCGTCGAATTAACAGGGAATCACAATCTCGACTGCGGTGTTGATGCGGCTTTAGAAACCTTAGAAACTTATAAATCTCTCGGAATTAAGACTTTTGGCGGTGGTGAAAATGCCGAAGATGCGAAAACCCCTCTAGAAATCGTCCAAAAGGGAAATAAAATTACGCTTTTCGGGTTTAACGAATCGACTGGCGGGGCTACGACTGGCGACTATCCAGGCGCCAATCAATTTTATGAAGAACCCGCCCGCGCCGAAATCGCCGCCGAAAAGGAAAAGGGGAATCTCGTTATCGTTGATGTCCAATATTACGAATGTAGCGAATATGTTAGCGACGTCGAAGATACGACTTGTGACGCCGCCGATTCTTCCGCTGGCGACCAAATCGGCTTATTTAGAGAGCTAATTGATATGGGAGCGGACTTAGTCATTGGAACTTCAGCTCATCAGCCCCAGACTTTCGAACTTTATAATAACGGTATTATTTTCTATGGTCTCGGCAATCTCTTCTTTGATCAAAGTTGGTGGCCCGGGACGACTCGTAGTCTTGCCGTCGCGAGCTATATCTATAATAATCAGCTAATCCAAAATCGAATTTTTGGTACCGTTTACGACGATAATTATCAACCCGAATTGATGAGCGAGGAGGATTTAACGTGGTTTCTCGACCGCCTTATGACCTCTCGTCCTTAAAATCCGACTTTAAGAATTTTAATAAATTTCTTTTAAGCCTAGTCATTATCATTACCGCAACGCTAGTTTGTATGATTCTTTTTTATTTTTCCGAAAAAAACTATACTCCGAACGATTCTTCCGAGCCGACTGTAACCGTTACCGAAAAAAATTTAGTTAATAACTCCGAATTTGAAAAAACCAAAGAAAAATCGAGTTTTATTGATTTAACCGAAACTTTAAAAGACTGGCAGGCTACTTTAAGCGATAATGTCCGCGCTGGCGTTATTGTTTATGATTTAGATAACGATAAAGTCGCGGGCGAATTTAACTCAAATGAAATTTTCTCAACCGCTTCGCTCTATAAACTTTTCGTAGTTTATGCCGGCTATGAAAAAGTCGAGAAAAATGAATGGAATAAAACCGAAAAACTTCTCGGCGGAAAAACTATTGAAGAATGTCTCGACGCCGCGCTCCGTTCGTCCGATTCGACTTGTGCCGAACTTCTCGTCGATAAAATCGGCGAACCGAAGCTCGATGAAATTGTTCATGAAACTTATAACCTAAAAACGACTTTTTCCGACTATTCTTCGACTCCAACCGAAATTATGAAAATGTTAAAAATTTATTATGAACATCAAAATCTCTCCGCCGAAACTTACGCAAAAATTCTCGACTCAATGCTGAACCAACCTAAAACCGATTCTGAAGAATTGTGTAGCGGAACTTGCGACTGGCGCATGGGGCTTCCGTCTGGTTTTTCTGAATCAGTTAAAGTTTACAATAAAGTTGGTTGGCATGCGAGCGAAAATGTTTGGGAAATTTATAACGACGCCGCGATTCTTTCTCTCGAAGATTTAAAGCGAAATTATCTCATCGTTGTAATGACCGAAAATCTCCCCGTCGAGACTTCTAAATCAAATATTTCCGCCCTCAACTCTCTCGCGAAAAATCTTGAAGCTAAACTTCGGGAATAACTTCGATTAACGCGCGATATAAATCCATCTCCGGTTCAATCTTAAAGTCTTTCATTGACCCCGTCTCAGAAAACGGGATTCCCTTAAACCCGCGTAAAATTATAATCGGCGTTCGTTCGTCGCTCTCGCCCATTAGCAAAACCGCCATACTCGTTAGCGGGTCAATTAAATCGACTTGCGTAACGTGCATCTTTCTCCCGAAAATATCTTCTTCTCCACGAATATCGCGTAGCGGCTCGACTCCTGCTAACCCGACCGTAATTCCTGTTACTCCCCATCTTAACGGCGTCGTATGTGAATCTGTCGCGATAACTCCGAGTCGAGAAACCCCCGTCCGTTTAATAATCCTCTCGCGAATTTCTCGACATAGCTTATCCATATCTTTCGGCCATAATATATAATATCCGTCCGCATTCGATTCGTCGATTCCCGCCGCTGGAATTAAAACGTTTTGGTTGACGGTTAAATTAACGTGAAAATCTCCCGTATTATTAACATAGGGTAAAAATCTTTCCGCTTCTTCTCGGATTAGCTCCTCTTTTTCTACTTCTCCGACTTTCCTTGTTCTCCCCTCATGAATCCCTAAAATCTTACTCGTAATAAAAACAATATCTCCGTCTTTAACTTCTAATCCGTCGATAATATCAAAGATTTTGTCCTTTGGTGGGCTAACTACCCTTGTTTTGACCTTAATAAACTGAAATTTTTCACTTTCCATACTAAAAATGATTTTACTACTTTTCCTCAACTTTTCTAGTAGGTCGAGAAATACTGACTCCAATATGTTTTATATTGACTCTCCGGGTCAAAAATAAATCCGACCGACAGCTTCGTAAACTCCGGATTTAAGATATTCTTTCTATGATCCGGCGAATTCATCCACGCTTCAACGACCGTCTCCGGCGAAACTGCCGCATTCCCCGCCATCAAATTCTCACCGTTTTTCCCGCCCGTCTCCGCCGGAATCGGGCACGCCGTCCCCCAACTACTCCCGTCTGGTCGCGTATGAGAATATAGCGTCATCAACTCTCGCGCTCGAACCGCCGCCGCCGCTTCGCAGCTCACTCCCCATTCCAACTCCGCTACTCCGTTCTTCGCCCGTTCTCGATTAACTAACTCTAAAACTTCTCGTTTCCATTGTTCAACTGGCACTTCGATTACTGTTACGGTTATCGAATCTCGCCTCGTCCCGTCGTATGTCCCCGCGGTTATCGTCGTCGTTCCTGTCCCTTTAATAATCGGGTAGCGACAAGTCTCCGTCGAATATCCTAACCACGTTCTCGCCGTCGCGTAAAATCCAGCAATCACGTTTTGGTCTGAGCTTTGCCAATACATTTTCCCCAAATTCGATAATCCTCCCCCAACGCAAATATCGACGTCGGCGGTTTGGTAAATTGTCATCGCGGTCTCGTTCCAAAGCTCTCCGCTCGCGACTGGCGCGCTCGAGCTAAATCCCCGAACTTTAACCCCCTCGGAGTTAACTTGGACTGCTTCTTGAGAGTCAGAAACCGGACTTAAAATCTCCGTCGCTAACAGTTCATCTTCGACCTCGTCCGACTTTTCCGCGACCGCCGTAAAATCGAACCCCCCGCCAGAAATCGCGCTCGCAATCAAAATCCCCGCGACTAAAATCGCCGCCGCGTTCAGGGAAAGTAGAATCGTCCATCTCGTTTGCCTCAGCATCGCTGAAGTCATAAAACCTCCTAACTACTTATTCTTATTATATCATATTTTAGTTTCTCTACTAGAAGATTTTATTTTTATCTGTTATAATCGGTCTAACCGAGAGGGGAGGCGAACTTTAAAAAGGAGGTTAAGATTATGATTGATTATAATTATTGGCAATCTTGGCGGAAAAAGCTCCCGTCGATGGACGAAGAAAACTTTTTCCGTAAATATCTGAGAAAAGTTGAAGAACCGACGTTTTCTGTTGATGCTGCGAAGTTATATCGCGACATCCGCAACTCTTACCCGCTCGACTTTAAGCGTTTCTACGACAATGATCCTCGCGCACGCGAAGCTGCTGACCGAACGACCGAACGTTTTGTTAAAAAAGCGTTGGAAAATCCCGTCCTCTACGCGTTCGTTTATGATACTGACGAAGCCGCTTGGGCGGTGATGGATCCGTCTCATCGCGTCATCAATCCGAAGTATCGTTGGCGGCTCGGCTCAGAGTTTTTCGTTCCGTGGGTCGCGAATCTCGTCCCGCGCTCAATCGCGCTCGAAGTAGTTTACGGTTATGGGGTCGATGCTGTCGGCGACTATCGTCCGATTTCTTCCTGCGATCCGTATTTCTACTTCGTTTTCAAGAACGAACTCTTCGCCGCAATTATGGAGCGTGGTCTGACCGCTGTGAAGTGGCTGAAAGAGAAGAGGCCGGAGAAGATGGTTTTTCTCGGTGCCGGTA
>CAYWPO010000002.1:0-54733 GCA_964460285.1 uncultured Candidatus Saccharibacteria bacterium | reverse complement strand
CCTGCTCTCCATTTATTTCATACTCCACCCCCGCATCAAACACTGCTCCCGTATAATAATAATCTGCAATATCTTCATCCAACGTTATTTTTACTCCCCCAATCGAATCAACGATATTAACTAACGCTCCCCAGTTTAAATGTATATAATACTGAAATTCAACCCCTAAAATCCCCTCAACCGCTTCCTCCAACGCTTTCGCTCCGCCCTCTTCGTCGTCCCCGTTCATATTATTACACCAATAGACTTCGTTAATCTTTCCCGTCGCCGTACACGTCGCTGGCCCTTTCAAATCTCGCGGTAAACTCGTCATCGCTACGTCGCCCGTCTCTTGCTCGATTGAAACTAGCATAATTGAATCAGTCAACTGCGCTCCGTCGTGAACTCCGTCTCCCTCGTCCCCCTCCATCGTATATCCGCTCGTCCCGAAGACTAAAATGTTCGTTCTGCCGTTCTCGTCGGTTTTTAATGGTTCATATTTTTCCGAAACGACCGTCGAAATCGCGTTAAAAATGTTCGACTCCCCGCCCGTCAGCTTCGCGATAATCTCATTCCCCCAAACTAAAAGATAGACTACTCCTCCGATCAGCAACAAAACAATAACTAGTAAAATCGTCGTAATCACCTTGCGCAGTTTAGAAACTTTCTTCCTTTCTCGCTTCGCCGCCTTTTTCGCTTCCTTTACCTCTTTTCGCTCTTCGCGCGTTATTTTTTTCTTATCTTCCATCTTATTTTCAGTTATATCAAAATCAAACGCCTCTACAGGCTCTAAAAATTCTCGGTGTGCCTCTGAAACTGTTTTTTCGTCTAACTCCTCGTCTTTAATGATGATTTCGTCTTGAACTGGTAATTCTTCCGGCTTCGAGCGTCGTTTAGTTACTTTAACATCAAACCCCGTTGACTCATCTGCTACTAATCGCGGCTTTGGGGAACTAACCTTAGTTGTTGTATTTTTTACAACAGTTTTCTTCCTCTTTTTAACCTTAACCGGCTTTTTACTGCCGTGTGGCTTTAACCCGTCTATGGATGTCTGTTCTTTTTTTGTCATCTATTGTAAAATTATATCATAATGACGAAAAAACTTACAAAAAAGCAAACGCTAATTCTCGATTTTATCTCTGACTTTACGAAAGCGAACGATTATTCTCCCTCTTATCGCGAAATTATGAAAGGTCTCGGTCTCTCTTCAGTTTCTGCCGTTGCTGAACATGTCGAAAATCTCGTCTCGAAAGGCGTCCTTAAAAAGACCCCCGGTGCCGCTCGCTCGCTCGAAGTAATCGACCTCTCCTTCCCCGAAACGAAAAAACTTTTTAACGAAAAAATTAAAACTGCGACCGAGGATGAAATCGAAATCCTCCTAAAAGCCGCGAAGATTTTGGAGCTTGATTTATGCGATTAGTCTCTTTTGTTATTCCAGTCTATAACGAAGAAAAGGGAATCGAACGCTTTTGCGAAAAAGAACTTTTTCCCGAACTAAAAAACCTCGAAAAGTCTTATTCTCTCGAACTAATTTTCGTCAATGACGGCTCTCCTGATCGTACTCTCGAAAAACTGAATTCTCTCCTCAAAAGCCCCGCCGCCCCGAAATCAACTAAACTTATCTCCTTTTCACGCAACTTCGGAAAAGAAGCTGCCTTGACCGCTGGTTTTCGTCTCGCGAAAGGGGATTGCGCAATCTCTCTCGATTCCGACGGCCAACAACCTCCCTCCCTCATTCCGAAGTTTCTCGAAAAATGGGAATCTGGTGCTAAAATCGTTACCGGCGTCCGTGATGGCTATACTAAACATGGTTTAATCCCGCGCCTTGGCTCAAAACTCTTTTATAAACTTCTCAAAATAATGGGGAATAACTCTACCGTCCCAGGTTCAACCGATTTTCGTCTCCTTGATCGTGCCGCGCTCGACGAATTTAATGCTCTTTCCGAACATAATCGTATTACTCGCGGTCTTATTGATTGGCTCGGTTATCGCCAAGAATATATTAAATACCTTTACGGAACCCGAATCGCCGGTCGCCCGTCTTATAATCTAAAAAAACTTTTTCATCTCGCCATTGACAGTTTCGTCTCGATGTCCTCGACTCCGCTCGTTATTTTTGGCTATGTCGGAATCATTTTTACTGTCTTGAGTTTTCTCCTCGGTGTCTTTTGTTTAATTAATCAATATCTCCTCGGCGACCCCCTCGGTCTTTATTGGCCGGGTGCCGTCCATATGGCGATTCTTATTACCTTTCTTATTGGTCTTGTTCTTATCTCTCAGGCAATTACCGCGGTTTATATCTCCAATATCTATACCGAAGCGAAAAATCGCCCGCTCTATATTATCGATAAAGAAAACTCAAAACTCAAATAGCCTATGAAGCTAAACCCCGCTCTAAAGATTAAACTCTTCTTTAAAACTTATTGGAAACCCCTAACTTTAATTTTTCTCTTTTACTGTTTCGCGCTCCTCGCTGTCTTGCGCGCTAATGATTATTATGTCGATGATACTGGCCGCGCCGTTATTGGCTACGGTTGGACTTCCGACTTTAAGCGTTATGGTTCAACTTTCCTCGGCGTCGCCCCCTATTCTCTCGCGCTTTGGCTCTATAAGTTCGACGCCCCTTGTATGGCGCTCGCTCTGTTCTTTTTCTGTCACTCTCGCCTGTCTTGGGATTATTCTTGGCTCAAACCTAAAAGCAAAAAGATTTTCTCTCCTTGCCCTCCCCGCGCTTCTCTTAATTTATGCGTTTATGGTTTATTCTTTTTCTTTTGGCAATGCTTTTGCCGATCAAAAATCTTATGCTGACTTTAGAAATCGCGAACTTGCCTCTGATCTCGCGCATCTTTACCCCGATCGCGCTGTTCTTGCTAAGAAGCAGGTCCAAATCCGCGGCGGAATTGGACCTTCTGCCGTTACGCGCCATCTTTCTGAGCTTTATCCCTTGACTCCCCGCTTGATCGACGAGGGTCAAACCGGTCTTTCCGAACATGTTTGGGGAACGCGTCGCCTGCTTTTCTATTACGGTTTAAGATTCGATAATTATTTCGTCGCCGCGAACGGCACTTTCGATTGTGAATCATTCAACCTTAAACTCGATACCGCCTATCATTCCATTCTCGAATCCCCCGACTCTACTTCGCTTTGTCTCGTCATAAAGTAGACTTTTTTATTCCTCTTGTGTTATAATTAATCTAGGAGAAAAGGTTATGCCTAAAAAGAAAAATACCCCGAAAAACCCGCGTTATCTTCGTCGCCGCCGTGCTAGTCCGCTTAAAATTGCCTTTTGGCTTGTTTTGGCTCTGCTCGCCGGTTTTGTCGCTTATATGATGTATCGTTTTATTTTCGATCGTTCTTTTGACCTCCCGATGACTCCCTCGAATTCTTCTGAAGAATCGTCGAAAGAGTCTTCGAAAGACGCGAAAAAATCTTCTAAAGATTCAAAAGAAACCTCCTCGACTGATTCTGCCGAGTCTGAATCTTTAGCTTCCTCGTCCGAAGAATCGTCTAAAACCCCGACTCAAAACGACGGGGAAGACCCGAATGTTTCCGCTTCTCTGACCGGCTCTTTAACTTCCGCGAACGTCTCCGGAAACTCTCTTGTCCTCCGCGTTAATATCGACCAATATTTATCCTCCGGAACTTGTTCCTTGGTACTTACGCATGAAAACTCCATCGTCAAAAAATCCGCCGCGATTCTCCCGACCGCCGCGACTTCTTCTTGCGAGGGTTTCGATATTCCTCTTTCCGAGCTCGGTTCTGGAACTTGGGAAATTAAAATTAGTTTATCTTCTGGCGACCGCGTCGGCGAAATAACCGGAAAGGTCGATTTATGAATCTAAGAAAAATTTTCCGCTCTTCTTTTCCGCTCTTAATTTTTATTTTTGTATTTATCGCGACGTTTAGCTTCTTAATGCTTCGTGATACTAAAGAAACTTCCGCGACCTCCCTTGCGAACTTTAAGGCCGGGAATATTATTTCCGACTATGTCATGTCGAACTATACTTCAATGTCCGAATCCGAGATTCAGAAATTCCTCGAGTCGAAAGTAACTTGTAATAATACCGATTATTCTATTGTCGAAAAATATACGACCGCGACCGTCAAGTTTCATTTTAAAGACAGTCATTTTGTTTGTCTGCCAGAAGAAACTTTTGGTGAGGGAACTAAATACGGCGAAGACGCTAAAGATGGCGAATCCGCCGCGCATATTATCTATCAAGCCGCCCAAGAATATAAAATTAACCCCCAGGTCATCATTGTCCTCCTCCAAAAAGAACAAGGTCTAATTACTGATAATTTTCCAAACTCTTATCAATACCGCTCTGCGACCGGCTACGGCTGTCCTGATACTGCCGCTTGCGACTCCAAATACTACGGTTTTAAGAACCAAGTCAACAACGCTGCCCGCCTCTTCCGCGCCGTTCTCGACGGTGGCTGGACGAACTATCCTTTAGGAAAAAATTATATTCAATATAATCCGAGCTCCGCCTGTGGTGGTAGCGAAGTTTATATCGAAAATCTCGCGACTTCTGCCCTCTACCGCTATACTCCTTATCAGCCTAACGCCGCCGCCCTCGCTGCCGGCTACGGAACCGCCCCTTGCGGCGCCTACGGTAATCGTAACTTCTATCTTTATTTTAACGACTGGTTCGGCGATAGTACGGCTACTTATACAGTCTCCGATTCCCAAAAAACAGCTCAAACCAAAATCGACGACTATTATGCGAGCTTATCTTCCGCTTCTGAAAAGCTCGGTAATAAAACAACCATCTATCCTAATTGCAACATTGGTCACGCCAACTCTTGTGTTCAAGCCTACCAAAAAGGCGTTATTATCTCTAGTGATTTTGGTACATGGGAAAATTATGGAGAAATCCGCAATACTTTTGTCAAAAATAAAAGTGTTGATGGTGTTTTAGGTTTTCCGACTTCTGGTCTAAACTGTTCACTAACGCGAAAAGATTCCTGTGTTCAGACTTTTGAGAAAGGTATTATTATTTATAATAAATCTCTTGGCGCCTTTGCTATTCCAAACGAAATCTATCTTCGTTATAAAGAATTAGGTTCCGATCTTAGTGCTTTAGGCTACCCTACCGCCAACATCAACTGTAATATCGGTCATAAAGATTCCTGTGTTCAGGCTTTCGAGAAAGGTGTAATTATCTCTAATCCAAAAACTGGTACTTGGGAAAGCTACGGCGAGATTCGTTCGCGTTTCCTTAATAACGGTAGCGTCGATGGGTATTTTGGTTTTCCGACCTCCGAGGTCTTTTGTAATAACTTGAATCACTGTTCTCAGGTATTCGAGAACGGTGCTATCTTCGAAGACATTAACGGAAAGTTTTGGGTTTCGAATTTCTCAATCGTCTCGCGTTATTATAGCGAAGGAATCGCGGATAAGCTTGGTCAGTCGCTTTCCAACATCAACTGTAATATCGGTCATAAAGATTCCTGTGTTCAGGCTTTCGAGAAAGGTGTAATTATCTCTAATCCAAAAACTGGTACTTGGGAAAGCTACGGCGAGCCTAGAAGTAAACATCTTTCCCTTGGCTCCATTGACGGTTCTCTAGGTTTCCCCATATCAGGAGTACGCGTAATTAACTCCTCCGAAACCCAAGAATTCGAAGGCGGAACGCTCTAATTGATTTTTATACCGCCAGTTCGTTTTAATTCGTTCCAAGTTTTCAAAGTTGTATTGAAATCCGATTTATTTTCATGAATCGCTTTTCCTCGTCGCGCCGCCCATTTTTCCGCATATTGCGGAAAATATTTACAATAATATTCACAAGTCTCCTCCCATTGTTCTACGCTTAAGGCCTTTCCGTAATGCTGAATAAAAAACTTCGTTACGACTTTATCGCTCGGTATTCGGTTGGGCTCTCTCTGGTCTTGAAAATCCATGAACGTCGCCTCTGGAATATTTTTCCAAAACATTAAAATATCCCTACGCTCTTGACCAAATTTTTTTCTAAAATTATAAAGTTTTCCAGAAATATAAGGGGAACTATCTTCCTTTGTCATATACGCATCAAACAGGGAAACTCTTATACCCAAAATCCTATCGTTTTCTAAATTTTCCAGAAGAAACTTACGAACATTTTCTGGCCCATCTAGTCGCTCATCCGCATCCTGATAAAATAGCCACTTAGGGTTATAAAGTCTCGCAACCTTTAACAATAGCTCTCTGTGTATGCTCTCCTCCATACTTCTATCTCCACCAACCGTCTTAGTGTGCTGAATTATTGCTAAACATTTTTTATGTCGTCTCGCAATCTTAACGCTATCATCATTAGAATTATCATCCAACACAATGAATCCATCTACGACTTTTTCTAACTCCTCTAAGGTATCATTAAGAATAAGTGACTCATTTTTTTCTCTGATTAACCCAACAATCTTTAAGCCTTTTATTTTTGCCGGTACGGTTTTATAGTGTAAATGATAATCGTTCGGTAATAGCTTATCTTTTTTCTTAAAGAATTTTACTATTTTTACCACTTTCGAATTGTTCATAGCTCTAGTTAATTCTTCTAGGTCTCGAACTTTATTCTCTAGGATATTTTTTTCGGCTACGAGTGTTTCGTTATAGGTTTTTTGATGATTTAAAAAATTTTCTGCCACGACTTTTTCTTTAGCTATTTGTAATAAAGCCGAATATTTTCCGACATCTTCTTTTCGAATTGAGCTATTTACAATTTTCTCCTCGTTAAAAACTCTGCTGATTTGTTGTTCGATTCCGTATTTCCCTCTAAACTTTTTGAGATTCTTTTTTTGGAAAGTCCTTGCCTTCTCTAGATCTTCTAAAATTTCTTTTATTATTTTTTCTGGCGTCTTTTTCTTAAAACCTCTTCCAGAAAAATTTCTTTCCTCCGCCTTTTTAAAATTATTCTCATCCAAAAAACCTGGTCCGCCAAAATGATCATAAACATAAATCGGTACTCCTATGCCTAAACAATACTGTACTGTTTTTCCTATACTTAAGACTAAGTCATAACTACTAATTATTTCTGGTGTTATAAGTTTGGGAGTTGCATCTTTTCCGATAATTTCCACATTTATCAGTTTATTTTCTAATAACTTTTTCACCTCAATTACTTCCGTAGGAACGTGGTTCGATACGATTAACACATTTTTAAGCTCTTTTTGTAACTTGATATCAATATTAACATCTATATCTCTAGAAAACTCAACTGGTATAGAATTATAAAAAATTTCTGCTCGTTCTCTAAGTTCTGGAAAAAGACTCGTCTGGGCTTCTAGAGCTTCTTTCGAGACGAATAGACTTTTCTCCGATAAAAATTCTTCTAAGTTTCCTAGGTACGGTTGCTCAATCGCTAAGTTTGAAAGTGCTGACATGTGGTAAAAAAAGAAACGCGTACGAACTGGAACTACTAAATATTTTACGAAAGAAGCCGGAATTACTTGATGGTTAACCCAAACCAAGTCGAAATCGCTCGGTTTTAAATCAACCTCAGAATCTATAACCTTAATCCCACGTTTAACGAAGATATTTTTTATCGGCTCAGCAAAAAACCAAGTAAAAACTGTTACCTCAGCTTCGCTTTGTTTTAAAAAAGAAGCTAACTCTAAAGTTACGATTTCCGAACCACCAAACGAACTTAACGCACTTTGAGTGATAAGAATTTTTGAATTTTTCATCAACATCTTTAATATATTATACCAAAAGTTTAGCTATAAACTACATATGATATAATTAAATAGTATGTCAAAAACCATTAATCCTCTAATTAAACTCGCTGCGGTTGTCGTTCTCTATAATCCATCCGATTCTGATTTAAAAAATATCGAAACTTACCTCTCTAGCGTTGATAAACTTTACATCATCGATAATACCGAAGGAAAGTCTAATAAGAATCGCCTGATGAAGTCCGAAAAAATTGAGTATATTACCAAAAATAAAAACCTCGGAATCGCTAAGGCTCTTAATCTTGTCGCGAAAAAGGCTAAAGCTGACGGTTATTCTTGGCTCTTAACTAATGACCAAGATACTAAATTCCCGCCTAAGGTTATCGATTCTATGCTAAAAGAAATTTCTTCTCGTGATATTTCTAAAATCGCTATTGTTACCCCTTGGCATAAAACCAAGTTAGTCGATAAAAAACCAAAAACAAAATACGACGACCCTCATGATGTTATGACCTCTGGAAATATTGTTAATCTCGATATCCTAGAGAAGTTAGGTGGCTTTAATGAGGATTTTTTTATTGATTGTGTTGATATCGAATATTGTATTCGTCTACATAAAAACGGTTATAAAATTCTCCGAATTAACTCCCTCGAAATCGATCATGAGCTAGGCGATTTATTCTATCGTAAAGTTCGCGGAATCCTTTTTCTTTGTACGAATCACCCCCCAATCCGTCGTTACTACATGATGAGAAACGCCCACTATCTTCTTGATATGTATCGCGACTACGACCCAAACTATTGTGTCAGCCTCGCCGCCGCCCAAAAACATAATATGGTTGGGGTCGCTCTTTTCGAAAAGCATAAAATAAAAAAAATAAGAATGTATCTTAAGGGGTATAGTGACTATAAGAAAGGAGTTAAAGGTAAATATGCCGGACGTTAAAAAACTTATCAATAAAACCACACAAGCCCTTAAAGAAACTGGAGTTAAGGGTCTAGCTAAAAAGACTAAATCCTATCTTTCTTTTCAATATGCTAAAAGAAAAGCAAGTAAGACCTCCGTCCAAAAATGTAAAGACCTTCTTTTTATTAGTGGCTGCTCGCTTCCTCATCCTCATAGATACCGCGTCGAACATCAAATCGAGCAGCTCGAAGCTTTCGGGCTTTCTTGCGACCAAGTTTACTATGCTGATTTGACTCTCGATGTTCTAAAATACTATCGTGGTTTTGTTTTTTATCGTTGCCCAGTTCTTCCAGTCGTTGAAGAATTTATTAAAAAGGCCAAAGAAAACCATAAAACCGTTTTCTATGATATCGACGACCTTGTTTTCGATAAAAAATATACCGATAAAATAAACATGGTCAAAAATATGTCTAAAAAAGACCGCGAGCTTTACGACGATGGCGTTATACGCATGGGGAAGACTATGAAACTTTGCGAATATGGAATCGGAACAACTTCTCGCCTCGTAAAAGAAATGGAAAGGACTTTTGGCGAAGGAAATGTCCTGCTTAATCGAAACGTTGCCTCCGAGGAAATGTTTAAACTCTCTCTTGAGGCCATAAAAAAAACTAAGCGCAACGATAAAAAGATTATTTTGGGTTACTTTTCTGGCTCCTTGACTCATAACGATGATTTTAATCTAATCATTCCTACCCTCGTAGAGCTCTTTGAACAGTATAAAAATCTTTTTCTTAAAGTCGTCGGCGAGCTCACTCTCCCTAAGGAGTTCGAAAAATATCACTCACGGATTATTTCCTCGCCATTCGTTGACTGGAAAGAACTTCCGTCTTTAATCCGTTCTATCGATATAAACTTAGCCCCTTTAGAAAATACGATTTTTAACGAAGCGAAGTCTGAAAATAAGTGGACGGAAGCCGCTCTTGTTAAAGTTCCAACTATCGCTTCGAATGTTGGTGCTTTTGCCGAAGAGATTGAAGACGAAAAAACTGGGCTGCTTTGCTCCTCAGCCGAAGAATGGAAAGAAAAGCTTTCGCGCCTAATCGATAATCCTGAACTTCGCGAGTCGATTGGCGAATCGGCTTTCGACTACGCTAAAAATGTAAAAATTACAACATATTCAGGGAAGAAAATAGCCGATTTTATCAAAAATCGTCTTTCGCGTAATATCCTCTTCGTTCTCCCCTCGACGAACATTAGTGGCGGGATTATGGTTGCCGAGAAACACGCTAGTGTCCTGAAAAAGAACGGTTTTGATGTTACGCTCCTTAATGCTGAACCAGACGAAACGAACGTAGTCAACGAAGACGGGGAATTAAACGTTGTTTCCGCTATGCGAGAAAATTTAGCTTTTGTTGATACTATGGTCGCAACTATGTGGCTAACTCTAGAGTATGTTTTAAAATTTCCTCGCGTTCGTTCTCGTAAATATCTCGTCCAAAATTTCGAAACTAATTTTTATAAGAGTAACGAGCCGGAAAAGTCTCAAGCTAATCGAACTTATAACGAGGTTGAAAATGTCGAATATCTAACCGTTTCTAAATGGTGTAAATCTTGGCTCGAAAAGGATTTTGGGAATCATGTAAAACTCGCCCCGAACGGAATTAATTTAAACTATTTTAAGTATCGTCAGCGCGATTTTATTCATCAAAAAATCAAGATTCTTGTCGAGGGGAATAGTAAGAATCATTATAAAAATGTTGACGAAAGTTTTAAAATTATTGACCGCCTCGATAAAACTAAATTCGAAATCCATTATTTGTCTCAGGAAGCTGAGCCTAAGAAATCATATTATGTCGACTATTTTTACCAAAAAGTTCCATATTCCGAAGTCTCTAAAATTTATTCAAAATGCGATATCTTAATAAAATCTTCCAGGCTCGAAAGTTTTTCCTATCCGCCTCTCGAGATGATGGCGACTGGCGGATTTTGTGTCGTTGCTCCGAATGACGGTAACGCCGAATATTTATCTGACGGAGATAACTGTTTACTATACGAACCAGGCAATATCGATTCTGCGGTCGAAAAAATAAATCAAATCATAAAAGACGAAAAATTGCGCAACCGTCTTTTAACTGGCGCGAAAATTACGGTCCATTCACGCGATTGGAAAATTCTTGAAAAAGAAATCTTATCCGCCTATAACGATTAAACTTATTCTTTTTTCCAATCTGATTATATGTTAAAATAATCTTAATGAAAGAAAAGATTAAAGGTGTTTTAAAAACAAAAGAATTCTACTTTTGTCTTTTTCTCGTCTTAGCTAATGTCGTCTTCCTTCGCCGGGCGCTCTTTAACCGCGGAATTGACGGAACGCGGATCCTTTTACCAATCCAGCTTCTTATCGAATTGCTTCTTCTCTATCTTTTTCATCGCTTTAAAAATCTTCCTCTCGAGAAACTTTTTCTCGCTCTTGCTCTTCCTCTCGGGCTAATTTTTATTTTTATTATGCCTTTCGGAATGTCCCCCGATGAATTTACTCATTTTACTCGAATTTACGGAATTTCTGAAGGAGTTCTAATTGCTCCTCAATCTGAAGAAAACTCTGGCGGCTCCGAACTGCCAGCCGAATTAGACGAAATTTATACCGTTCTCCCCGAAAGTGGGACTTACGACGAAATCAGCAAAGATCTTTCAATTGGGAAAAGTGGCGAGAAAAAAGAATATAATTACGTTACCGCCGCCCTCTATAATCCAATTTGCTACCTTCCTCAAGTTCTCGGAGTCTTAACTGGAAAAATCCTAAATTTGCCCTACCTAGCCCAAGCATATCTCGCACGCATATTCAACTTCGCTTGTTTCTTATGTCTTGTTTTCTTTGCGCTCAAATATCTCCCGAAATATAGAAAATTTATGATTTTTATCTTGTTTTTTCCCATCACTCTCCAGGAAACAACTTCTCTTGCTCCCGATGCCTTAACAATCAGTTTAACTTTCTTTCTCATCTCCTTTGTCTTATATCTTGCGACAAATAAAAAACATAAAATGAATAAAAAAGAGCTCGCTATTTTATACATTCTAGCCGCACTTCTTGGTTTTTGTAAAATAATCTATCTCCCACTTCTTTTACTTTATTTTATAATTCCGAAAGATTGCTTTGGCGATAAAAACAAAAAACTTTTTCATGCCATCATGATGATTGCTATGGTTTTAATTTTAAATGTTATTTGGCTTTCTATCTCCTCGCGTTATCTCGTCAACGTTCGCGATGGCGTCTCGCCTAATGAGCAGGTCTCTTTTATTTTAACCCATCCTTTTAACTACCTTACTACGCTCATCGGAACATTAAATGCTGAACTCGATTTTTATTTAACTTCAGTTTTTGGCATGTCCCTCGGGCATTTTTCTATCAACCTTCCACGCTTTTACTTCTATCTTTTCGTCTTTATTTCAATTCTTACTCTCGCAGAAAATATAGAAAAAATAAAATTAGATTTATCTTCAAAAATTATCATTCTTGCTACTTTTCTAGCAATTATTTTGCTTATTTTCACTAGCCTTTATATTCAATGGACGCCACTTAAAAATTTAACCGTTGTAGGCGTTCAGGGTCGCTATTTTCTTCCGATTCTGCCTTTACTTCCAGTCATTCTTTCATTTGCTAGAAAGAGAGAAAAAACTTTTGAGTTAATTTCTGAAAAGACCGTTCTTCTTTTTAGCGTATTTGCCAACATCTGTGCGCTAACCTGTATTTTAGTCGCTAATTTATAAAAGGAGGAAAATGAAAAAAACTTTAATTATCATTCCCGCCTTTAACGAAGAATTAAATATTTTAAAGACTTTTAAAACTATCGAGTCATACAAAAAAGAAACGAACGAGACCTACGATGTTCTGATAGTTAACGATGGTTCAACCGATTCGACTGAAGAAATTTTACAAGAAAATAAAATTCCCCATATTCTCCTACTCAAAAATCTTGGAATCGGTGGCGCAGTCCAAACCGGCTATAAATACGCTCTTGAAAATAACTACGATTATGCCGTTCAGCTCGACGGTGACAACCAGCACGATATCTCTTTTGTCAAAACAATTCTCGCCCCACTTGAAAAAGGGACCGCCGACCTCGTAATTGGCTCTCGCTTTATCGGGAAAAAGAATACCGAAAACTTCCGCTCTTCTTTCGCCCGTCGTATCGGTATTAAAATTATTTCTGGAGCTATAAAATTGAAAACCGGAAAACGCATTTTTGATACAACGTCAGGCTTCCGTGCCGCGAATAAAAAAGTTATAAAAATGTTTGCCGAAAAATACCCCGTCGAATACCCCGAGCCAATTTCGACTACCGAGATTCTCCTCTCTAGTGGCAAAGTGGCTGAAGTCCCCGTAAAAATGAAAGCTCGTAATGGCGGAAAATCTTCAATCTCTAGCTATAAAAATGCTTATTATATGATAAACGTAATTCTTTTAATCTTAACCTCAAGGAGTCTAAAGAAATGAATACTAGCCTTTCTCTTGTCCTAATTATTTTTTCGGTTCTTTGGTTTTTTATTTTACTCGGTTGCATAAAAGCTTCAAAAATAACAGTAAAATATTCAATGGTCTGGTTTTTGGTTATTATTATTGTTCTCTTTGTTGGTCTTTTCCCGAACTTTCTCGAAACGATCGGCACTTTTCTAGGGTTTACTTATCTTTCTAATTTTGTTATTGGTATTTTGATTACTCTATTGATGTTGATTATTTTAACGTTGACAGTCATTGTCTCTAATCTTAAGCAAACCGTCCGACTTTTGATCCAAGAACTCTCGCTCTTAAAAGATAAAGTAAATACTCTCGAGAAAAAGAAAAAATGAAAAAAATCGCTTTTCTTGTCGAAGATAAAAACTCTACCCAATACCGCTACCGTATTTTGAACATTTCTGATGCGCTAAAGAAAAGTGAAAAATTCTCAAGTGAAATTTTTCTTCTTTCCGACTCAAAGAAATTCAAATCCCAGTTTAAAGATTTTTCTTTCCTTGTTATCTTACGTCAAACCCCAAAAGGCTCTACTTTGTTAAATCTAATAGAATCAGCAAAAAAGAATCGTCTTAAAGTTATCTTCGATCTCGATGATTTAATCTTCGATTATCGCTACCTCAGAACTTTAATGTCGTCTACAAATAGTAAAAATATTTTTTACTGGCTCGGCTACTTTTTTGGCATTCGTCGCATCGCTAAGCGCGTCGATGGTTTTTTAACTACTAACGATTTTCTTGCCAAAAAACTCAAAACTACTTTTAATAAACCAGTCGCCGTTATCCCGAATTCTTTAAACTCCGCCCAAATTTCTGCTTCTAAAGATATTCTTAAAAATAAACCTAAATCAAAAAACTTTACTCTCGGCTATTTTTCTGGCTCCCCGACCCACGCCAAAGATTTTCGTCTAATCGAACCTGAACTAATTAAATTTCTCAACGATTTTCCCGATTCTATTTTAAAAATAGTTGGCTATATGAATTTTTCTAATTCCGCTCAAAAACTCTTAAAAGAGGGAAGAATCGTTTTCGAAAAACCAGTTGACTATCTAAAACTCCAAGAAAAAATCGCGAGCGTAAACGTCAATCTCGCCCCCCTGCTTATTAACGATTTTACAAATTGTAAATCCGAGCTTAAATTCTTTGAAGCCGCTATCGTCGAAACAACTACTATCGCTTCGCCCAACTTCTCCTTTAAAACCGCGATTAAAAATAACGAAACTGGCTTTCTTACTAAACCTGATGAATGGTATAAAACTCTTAAATTCCTTTATGAAAACCCGAAAGAAAACCAAAAAATCGCTCGCGCCGCAAAAAACTATTGTCTTGAAAATTATTATGGCGAAAACTTATTAAAAATAATCGAAAGGGCTTATGATGAACTCTCAATCTAGCTCCGTCTCCGTCATTCTCCCTAACTATAATTACGGACGTTATCTTGAATCTCGTCTTTCTTCCATTCTTTTCCAAACCTACCCAATTTCCGAATTAATTATTCTCGACGATGCCTCGACTGATAACTCCGTTAAAAAAATCGAATCACGTATCTTAAAAATAAAAAAAGATTTTCCGAATCTAAAAGTTAAATTTATTAAAAACGAAAAAAATTCCGGGAAAGCCATTCTTCAATGGCAAAAAGGTTTTGAACTCGCAACTGGCGACTATATCTGGATTGCTGAGGCCGACGATCTTTCCGATAAAAAATTCTTAGAAGAAGTTCTAAAACCGTTCAAAAAAGACCCCGAAGTAGTTTTATCTTATACTGAGTCAAAAATCATCAACCGCTTTGGACTGATGTTGGCTCCGAACTTCCGCTTCTCTCGCGATAAAGAAAAGACTGGACATTACAAAAATAGCTATATAAAAGACGGCAAACAGGAAATCGAAGAAATTATGGCGATAAGATGTTCAATTCCTAATGTTTCCGCCGTAGTTTTTCGTAACAGTCCTAAAATCCCTTATTCAAAATATCTCGCTGAAGCCTCCGCTTTTTCTCAAGTCGGCGACTGGTATTTTTATTCAAAAATCCTAGAACATGGTAAAATTAGTTATAATAAAAAATCCTTAAATAAATTTCGCGTCCATAAAAACAGTAAAACTGCCAACTCTAAAAAAGATAAAAAACACTACCAAGAGATTATTGAGCTTCATAAACTGTTTAATCAAAACTACAAGCTAAACGAAACAGTTAAACAAAGCATGAAAGCCGAAGAAGAACGTCTCGCGTCGAAAAATATGTTATAATTATAAAAAAGGAGCTTCTATGAAAGGAATTATTCTAGCCGGCGGTTCTGGAACCCGTCTTTATCCGCTAACTTTAGCGACCTCTAAACAAATGCTTCCAGTTTACGATAAACCAATGATTTATTATCCTCTCTCGACTTTAATGCTTGCCGGAATTCGCGATATTTTAATTATTTCTACCCCGAACGATCTCCCGAACTTCGAGCGACTTCTCGGCGACGGCAGAAATTTCGGGCTTAATCTTTCCTATAAAGTCCAGCCTTCCCCCGACGGTCTCGCTCAGGCGTTCATTCTCGGCGAAGAGTTTATCGGCGACGAAGCCTGCGCCATGGTTCTCGGCGATAATATCTTCTACGGTAACGGTTTTTCGACTTCCCTAAAAGAAGCCGCCGCTAACGCCGAAGATAATTCTCGCGCTACGGTTTTTGGCTATTATGTTACCGATCCCGAACGTTTTGGCGTTGTCGAATTTGATAAAAATTGGCGTGCTCTTTCGATTGAAGAAAAACCTGCCGCTCCGAAATCAAATTACGCCGTTACCGGTCTCTACTTTTATCCCGCCGGCGTCGCCGAAAAAGCGAAAACGATTCAGCCTTCCGCCCGCGGCGAACTAGAAATTACTACCCTTAACGAAATTTACCTAAAAGAAGATTCTCTTGATGTCCAACTTCTTGGCCGCGGTTTCGCTTGGCTCGATACGGGAACGATGGACTCGCTCGCTGATGCTTCTGACTTCGTCCGCGTCATCCAAAAACGTCAAGGTATCCAAATCTCCGCTCCCGAAGAAATCGCCTTTAGGAACGACTGGATTTCTAAAGATGAACTTCTCGCTTCTGCCGAAAAATACGGAAAGTCTAGCTATGGTCAACATCTTAAAAACGTCGCAGAAGGGAAGATGAAAGACTAATGTCTAATTTTACCTTTGAACCAACCAAAATCAAAGACGTTTTTATCGTGACTCCAAAAGTTTTCGGCGACTCTCGTGGCTATTTTATGGAAACCTATTCCGAAAAAGATTTTCAGGCTGCTGGTCTAAATTATACTTTTGTCCAAGACAACCAGTCTTCCTCGACTAAAGGCGTTCTCCGCGGTCTTCATTTCCAAAAGTCTCGCCCTCAAGCAAAACTCGTCCGTGTTTTAAGCGGCGAGGTTTATGACGTCGCTGTTGACCTCCGCGAAAATTCCGAAACTTACGGAAAATATGTCGGCGTTCTCCTATCGGGTGAAAATAAAAAACAGCTTCTCATCCCGCGCGGCTTCGCGCATGGCTTCCTCGTCGTTTCCGAAACTGCCGAGTTTGCCTATAAATGTGATGATTTTTATCATCCCGAAGACGAAGGTGGACTTCTCTTTTCTGATGAAACCGTTAATATCGCTTGGCCTAAACTTGACTGCGAGTTTAATCTTAGCGAAAAAGATCAACTTCATCCTACTCTAAAAAATCTAAACTTTAAATTTAAGGAGGGAATCAATGGATAAAAAAACCATAGTCGTAACTGGCGGTGCCGGTTTTATCGGTTCAAATTTCGTCTATTATATGCTCAACAAATATCCGACCTATCGAATTATTTGCGTTGACTGTTTAACTTACGCTGGAAATCTCTCGACTTTAAAAACTGCGTTAGAAAACCCAAACTTTCGCTTCTCGAAAACTAACATCTGTGATTACGCCGCAATTAAAAAATTATTTGAAGAAGAAAAACCCGACATCGTTATCAACTTCGCCGCCGAGTCTCATGTCGATCGCTCAATTAAAAATCCTGATATTTTCGTTAAAACAAACATCTCCGGAACCCAAACTCTAATGGACGTTTGCCGCGAATTGAATATTCCTCGTTTCCATCAAGTCTCGACCGACGAAGTCTATGGCGACCTCCCGCTCGATCGTCCCGACCTTTTCTTTACCGAAAAAACTCCCATTCACGCTTCCTCGCCCTACTCTGCTTCTAAGGCCGGCGCCGACCTTCTCGTTCTAGCCTACTGTCGAACTTTTAATTTCCCCGCAACGATTTCTCGCTGCTCTAATAACTACGGACCTTATCATTTTCCCGAAAAGTTGATTCCTTTAATGATTATTAAGGCTCTTAATGACGAAAATCTTCCAGTTTACGGCGACGGAAAAAATGTTCGCGATTGGCTCTATGTCGAAGATCATTGTAAAGCGATTGATTTAATTATTCATCAAGGTAAACTTGGTGAAGTTTATAATGTCGGCGGCCATAATGAAATGGCGAATATCGACATTGTTAAACTAATTTTACAGAAGCTCGAAAAACCCGAATCTTTGATTACTTTTGTTGAAGACCGAAAGGGTCATGATCGTCGCTACGCTATCGACCCGACGAAGATTAAAACTGAACTTGGTTGGACTCCCGAAACTAAATTTGCCGACGGAATCGAAAAAACTATCGACTGGTATCTAAACAATAAAACTTGGTGGGAGGAAATAATTTCTGGAGAATATCGAAAATGAAAGTTTTTGTCACTGGCGTTTCTGGCCAACTCGGCCGCGACGTGATGCTAGAATTAAAAAAACGCAACATCCCTGCCGTCGGCTCCGACCGCTCCGGTAATGGAAATGGCGAATTTGATGTGGTTGCCCTCGACATCACCGACCGCGAAAACGTCGAAAAAGTTCTAACCGAATTTTCTCCGGACGCAATTGTCCATTGTGCTGCTTGGACTAACGTCGATGGCGCCGAAGACGAAAAAATGAAACCCGTCGTTAAAAAAGTTAATGTTGATGGAACTAAAAATCTCGCCGACGTCGCGAAACGACTCGACGCAAAAATGATTTACATTTCTACGGACTATGTTTTTAACGGCGAGGGAACTACTCCGTGGCAACCCGACGATAAAAATTTCGCCCCCCAAAATTATTATGGCGAAACTAAACTCGGTGGCGAACTTGCTGTTTCGGAAACCTTAGAAAAATACTTTATCGTCCGCATCGCTTGGGTTTTTGGTAAAAACGGTAAAAATTTCGTCGATACAATGCTAAAAGTCGGCGCTTCTCATCCCGAAGTTAAAGTCGTCAACGACCAAATCGGAACTCCGACCTACTGCCCCGACCTCGCTCGCCTTCTCGTTGATATGCTTGAAACCGAAAAATACGGTTTTTATCATGCGACTAACTCCGGCGGCTTTATTTCTTGGGCTGACTTTACTAAAGAAATTTTCGCTCAAGCAAAAATCGATTCAAAAGTCATTCCCGTCTCGACCGCCGAATATGAAAAACTCGCCGGAAAAGCCGTCGCGAAGCGTCCGTTTAATTCTCGCCTCGATAAATCTAAATTAGAAGAAAACGGCTTTACTCCTCTCCCCGACTGGAAAGATGCTCTCTCCCGTTATCTCGCCGAGCGCGAAATTTAACTCCCCCCTAACTTTCTATAAAATTTACCCCTTAGCTAAAGAGTTTCAAATACTCTTTAGCTACTTTTTCCGGCTCCCCCTCCTCAACAATCTTTCCGCCTTCAATCATAATCGCTCGGTCGCAAAACTTTTTTACGTTTTCCATCGAATGCGTGACTAAAATTACCGTCTGATTTCCCTTGAGGCTCGCGAAATAATCGTTACATTTTTGTTGAAACGCCGCATCTCCCACCGCCAAAACTTCATCCAAAATTAAAATATCTCCTTTCGCTCGAATCGCGATTGAAAACGCTAGTCTAACCTGCATCCCACTCGAATAATTTTTTAACTTCTGGTCTTGGAACTCCTCTAATTCCGCAAATTTCCAAATTTCGTCGTACATCTCGTCCATTTCTTTGTTCGAAAAACCAAGCAACGCTCCGTTTAAATAAACATTTTCTCGCCCAGTCAGTTCCGGATTAAACCCAACCCCAAGCTCAATAAACGGAACTAAACTTCCATTAATCGTTACTTCGCCTTTCTCTGGGTAATAAATCCCCGCTAAAATCTTTAATAGCGTCGATTTTCCGCTTCCGTTTCTTCCGACAATACCTAGGAACTCACCTTTTTTAACGTTGAAGCTAATATTATTTAAAACTTTCTGTTCTTTATATCCTTTAACTCCCCTCAACCGGTTGAAAATCGCCTGTTTCAGCCCCCAAGACCTCTCTGTCGGTAAGATAAAACTCTTCGATAAGTTTTTAACTTCAATCGCGTTCTCGTTATCAGTCCTAACTTCTCGCCTAATCCCAATTTTTCTTTTCATCTAAATTTCCTCCGCAAAAAACTTCGACTTTCGCCTAAAATAAATCGCCGCGATTATCAACAAGACAACAACTAAAATAATCGGCAAGATTTTCGCTACTGGATTTTCTAAAAAGTTCCAGGTCGTAATCGTTTCCGCCGTAATTAAATTATGTCGAACGTCTTGAATCGCTTGCGCAATCGGGTTCAATAAAATAATTTTCGCCGCTATCGCGCTTGAACTCGCCACCATCGTTACCGGATAAATAATCGGTACCGCATAAAACAATGCCTGAACTAAAACTTCCCAAATCGACCCCACGTCTCGATACTTAACATTAATCGCTCCGAGTAAGAACGCGATTCCGAGCGAGAGCATATATAACTCTAAAATCGAAAAGGGAACCAATAACCAAGAAAGATTTGGCATTACCCCGTTAATCAATGCAAAAATTACTACAACCACTAGATTAATCATTAAGTTAATTAAAGCAGTAAATGTTGTCGAAACAACAACGATGTATTTTGGGAAACTAATTTTTCTAATTAAATCTCCTCGCGTTACCATCGCTTGAATTCCTTGACTTGTACATTCCGTAAAAAACGACCATAAAACCGTCCCCGTTAAAAGATAAACCGGATAATGGGGGATATCGCTCCCAAATCTTAAAAGTTTCGCGAAGACAACATACAAAATTGCGAACATCAATAACGGTCTCAGCAACGCCCAAAGATATCCTAAAACTGATCCTTGGTATCTTAACTTAAAATCCGTCTTCGTCAGCTCCTTTAAGAGGATGCGATTATTTCGATATAAAACGTTCGGAATCTTCATAACTCTTCCTATTTTACCATAACTTTTGCGCAATTCTCTAAGTAACGCAACGTATCTTCGACTATTTCTCGAACTCCCAACTCAGTCTTCCATCCTAACTCTCTCTCCGCCAAACTCGGATCTGCGTAATATTCCGCTAAATCTCCCTTTCGCCTCTCTCCGATTTTCTTCGGCAACTCTCTTCCAGAAACCTCCTCAAAACTTCGAACTAGTTCAAAAACCGAGGTTCCTTTTCCGCTCCCTAAATTATAAACCGAAACCCCCTCGCGGATTTTTTCTAACGCCCTTAAATGGCCCTTCGCTAAATCCGTAACGTGAATATAATCTCTTATACAACTTCCGTCTCGCGTCGGATAATCATCGCCATAAATCGTCAACTCCGGAATCTCTCCCCGATAGACCTTCATTATAATCGGCATCAAATTATTCGGTCTCCCGTTCGGCTCTTCTCCTAACAGCCCCGATTTATCTGCGCCGACTGGATTAAAATATCTTAAAATCGTCGCCTTAAATTCCGGCTCCGCTTTTGCTACATCTTTAATAATTTGTTCAATCATCGCCTTCGTCCATCCATACGGATTCGTAATCCCAACCCCCGTCGTCATCGCTTCCGTACGAGCCGGAACGTCTTGTTTTCCATAAACTACCGCCGATGACGAAAAGACTAACTTAAAAACTCGATTCTTAATCATCGCTTTCAGCGGATTTATTGTTCCTCCGATATTATTTTCATAATATTCTAGCGGCTTTTCGACCGACTCTCCGACGGCTTTCAATCCCGCAAAATGAAAAACCGAATCAATCTCGTTTTCTTGAAAAATCTTCTCTACTTCCTTAGAATCCATCAAATCAACTTTGAAAAACTTTGGTCGAACTCCCGTAATCTCCTCAATTTTATCTAAAGTAGTTATCTTAGAGTTGGCTAAATTATCTAAAATCAGAACTTCATAACCCGCCCTAATTAACTCGACCGCCGTATGCGATCCAATATACCCCGTCCCGCCCGTAACTAAAATTTTTTCCATATTTCTATTATATACTAAACTTATGATATAATCTGACTAATAATCAAGGAGGAATTATGTGTGGAATTGTTGGCATTATCGGCGAGCGGAACGCCCAAGATTTTCTAATTAGCGGTCTTAAACGTCTTGAATATCGTGGCTATGATTCAGCCGGAATCGTTACTTTAAATAAAGAGGGAACTGCGACGCTTCTAAAAGCGAAAGGGAAAATCTCTAACCTTGAAGAAAAGGTCTCTAAAAATAAATGCGCCGACGAAATCGGTATTGGCCATACTCGTTGGGCAACTCACGGCGAACCTAGCGAAACTAATGCTCACCCTCACCGTGCCGGAAAAATTTACCTCGTTCATAACGGTATTATCGAAAACTATAAAGAGCTAAAAGAAACTTTAAAATCTTCCCATACTTTCGTTTCTGAAACTGATACTGAAGTCCTCGCTGCCCTGATTGATTCTTTTTATCAAGACGGAAAGCACCCTCTCTCTAATGCCGTTGTCCAGGCTCTCAAACTTGTCCGCGGGACTTACGGTATCGCCGTTATCTCTGAAAATACTCCTGACGAAATCGTTGTCGCTCGCTCCGGCTCTCCTCTCGTTATTGGTATCGGAACTAACGAAACCCTTGTTGCTTCCGACGCTTCCGCCCTCGTTGGTTTTACGAAACGCGCAATTTACCTTAACGATGGCGAAGTTGCGACCATTAAAAAAGATAATGTCGAAATTAAAACCCTTAATTCTCAACCCGTCTCCGCCAAGGTCGAAACTATCCAAACCGACCTCGCTTCGATTCAAAAAGGCGGTTTCGATCACTTCCTCCTCAAAGAAATTATGGAACAGCCTTCCTCTCTGACTGAAACCCTCCGCGGCCGAATTAATCTCGAAGAAAAGACTGTTCATCTCGGCGGTCCGAACCTTTCCCAAAAAGAGTTGAAAGATATTAAATATCTTCTCATCGTTGGCTGCGGAACCGCCTATCACGCCGCTCTCCTCGCCAGTTATTATCTTGAACAATTTACCCCCGAATTAACCATTGAACCAGTTATTGCCTCCGAATATCGTTATCGAAACTCTTATCTTCCTGAAAACTCCGTCGCGCTCATCGTCTCTCAGTCTGGCGAAACTGCCGATACTCTCGCCTGCCTCCGCTCGATTAAGGCTCAAGGTATTAAAACTATCGGTATCGTCAACGCCATCGGCTCAACCATCGCTCGCGAAGTTGATGGCGGAACCTATATTCATGTCGGTCCCGAAATTTCCGTCGCCTCGACTAAGGCTTTTACTTCCCAAGCTGCCGCGATGCTGATGTTCGGTCTTACTATCGCCCAAGCTAAAGGTGTTAAGCCCTCCGTCCTCGCTCCCTATATCGAAGAGCTCGCCGCGCTTCCGAAAGAAATCGAAAATCTCCTAAACTCCGTTCCTGAAAAACTTAAATCCCTCGCCAAAAAATATGTAGATTATGACCACGCCATCTACCTCGGTCGCGATACTGCCTACCCAACCGCAATGGAGGGTGCGCTAAAGCTAAAAGAAATTTCTTATATCGACGCAAACGCCTATGCGACCGGCGAGTTAAAACATGGTCCCCTTGCCCTCGTCGATGATCGCTTCTTTGAGCTAGTTCTTCTCCCGAATGACTCTCTTTATGAAAAGTCCATTTCTGGCGTCCAAGAAGTTCTCGCTCGTGGTGGTCATGTTGTTGTCGTAACTAACTCCCCCAACTTTAACCTCCCTGTCGAGAATGTTGTAAAAATTACAACAAACCTTAAACTTCTCACTCCCATTCTTTTTAATATCGTTTCCCAACTTTTTGCTTACTATATAACCATCTCCAAAGGCTACGACGTCGACCAACCTCGCAACCTCGCAAAATCCGTAACCGTCGAATAGGGAATTATAACTCTAACCTGAAGAAATCTGTTTCGTAAATCTCGGCGCCGTGTTTGTGATAAAACGCGTGCGCCGCTTCCCGCCCCTCTCCGCAGGTAAACTCCAATCTCCTCGCCCCTTTTTCTCGTGCCCATCTTAAAATCTCTTCCCAAAGTTTCCCCCCGACCCCCTTTCCGCGCGTCTCGCTCGAAACAACAAAATCTTCTAAGTACGCATTTTTATAAATTCCCGCCCCCATCATAATCGACATCGACGCCATTCCTAAAATTCGTCCCTCTTCTTCCGCGACGATTAAATCATGAAACGGGGAATTAATTATCTCTAAAAACCATTCTTCCGGAATTTCCCCCTTATCTTTTCCGCTTCTCGAAAGCTCGATTAATAATTTCCGAATCTGCTCCCCGACCTCTTTTGTATATTTTTCTAACCTTTTAATTTCCATTTTTCAATTCCTCTTTTAACTTTTCCGTAAATTCTTCACCAATTTCTCGAATTTTTGCTTCTTCCTCTCCCCAAAGCGTAATCCGAATCAACTCTTCCGTCCCGCTCGGTCGAACTAAAATCCTCCCTTTCGTCGTCTCTTCTAGCTGTTTCTCATAAGTCTCAATCAAATTCCGTATCTCGTCTGAAGACTTTAATTTTTCCTTATCTCTACTAGAGGCTTCTATATTTATCATAACCTGCGGAAATTTCTTCATTTCTCTTGCTAGCTCGCTTAAACTTTTCCCGCTCTCGCTCATCACTTTTGTCATCACTAATGCCGCTAAAATCCCGTCCCCCATCGCCTCTTCCGGTAGAATAATATGCCCGCTCTGCTCCCCGCCGATTTTGATTCCTCTCTTTTTCATCTCCGCAAAAACGTTTTGGTCACCAACATCCGTCGTAATTATCTCTATCTTTTCCTCTTTCCCGAAATTCAATAATCCTTGATTCGCCATTACCGTCGCGACAATCGAATCTAGTTTAAAATATTTCGCTAGAATCGCTAAAACCTGGTCTCCGTCAACTATCTCCCCGGTTTTATCAGAAAATAAAACCCTATCTCCGTCCCCATCAAACGCCGCTCCAAAATCCAACTCTCTTTCTCTAACTAATTTCTGCAACCCCTTAATATGCGTACTTCCGGCGTTATTATTTATCTCTCGTCCATATTCTACTTTATTATTTATCTCAACCGCCTCCGCTCCTCGTTCCCGAAAAACCTCTCCCGAAATTACTCCCGTCGCTCCGTTCGCAAAATCCAACCCGATTTTTAGTCCCGTAAACTCCCCCTCGCCTAAATAGTTCCGAAGATGTTCAAGATAAACTTTTCGCCCCTCTGCGCTCAAATCCTCGACTCCCCGTAGTTCTCTCGAATCTAACCGAGGCAGGGAACCGCTAACTCTAATCGCCTCCTCAATTTTTTCTTTCTTTTCTTCGCCCAGTTTAACTCCAAACTTCTCCCCTCGCTCAAAAATCTTGATCCCATTATCAGTATATGGATTATGCGACGCCGTTACGTCAATCGCAAAATCAAACCCCAACCGATAAAAAACATAATTTATTGCCGGCGTCGGTAAAACCCCAACCGTCGCAACTCTCTCTGCTCCTGCTTTCTCTAAAAGCTCTCCTAAATCTTTTAAGATTCTCTCCGTCGATTCGCGCGTGTCTCCGCCAATTAAAACCTTTTTACCCTTAACTTCTAATCCTAAAACTATTTTTCCTAAAAATTCTCGTGTAAAAATTTCCGCTTTTCCGCGAATCCCGTCTGTCCCAAAAAACTTAGACATTACAACTTTCCTCTCTTGATATGAACATTTATGTTATAATTATACTATGAAAAAAGACTCCTCGCCGATTTTCCGTCTGCTTTTAATGTTCGGTGATGCCCTCGCTATTATTTTTGCGTTTGCCTTTTCTTATTATTTCCGAACGCACCTCGACCCGCGTCCCTATTTTTTCGAGTCCGAACTCTCTAGTTTTGTTAAAATCATCTTCCTTCTCATTCCCGCTTGGCTAGTTATCCTTGCTTCTCTCGGTCTTTATAAAAAAACTTTCTTCCTCGCTCGTCGCGCTCGAACGAATGAAGCTGGTCGTCTCTTTCTTGCCTCTATTATTGGAACTATGTTCATCATCTCTTTCGACTTTTTCGGTCGCGGAAATCTTTTCCCAGTTCGAATTATCGCGGTCTATGCCGCCGCTCTCTGTTTTATTTGTTTAATCCTCATCCGTAATCTCCTCCGCGCAATCCGTAAACGTTTCTTCTTGACTTATCGCGACGGTCTCCGCGCCGTTATCGTCGGCAATAATAAAAATACCGATTTTCTCTCCGACTATATCTCCTCTTTTCCCGAATCTGGTTATAAACTTTCCGGCGTCGTCGCTAGTAAAAAGTACATTCCTCGTGACCTCTATAAAAAACAATTTTCCTCCCTGAAAGAAGCCGTTAAAAAAACTAACCCCGACGTTGTTTTTTTAACCGACGAACGTCAGGCTGATTATGTTTACAAAATGTCTATCGACCGCCATCTTCTCTATTATTTTATCCCCTCCGAGGCTGCCCTTGCTTCTCAAATCGGCGAAGTCGAACTAATCGGTAATACCCCCGCCATCCGCGTCAACGCTACCCCTCTGACCGGCGGTTTTCGCGTCGCCAAACGTCTCTTCGATCTCCTCTTTGGCGGAATTATTCTCCTTTTTGCCCTAATTCCGATGCTAATTCTTTGGCTCGTTATTAAACTCTCCGACCCGAAAAACCCCGCTCTCTATTCCGAAATCCGCCTTTCTCAGTTTAACCGCCGTTTTAAAATTTATAAATTCCGTTCAATGAAAGTCGAATTTTCCGGCCTGTCTCCCGAGGAGGCCTTTAAGAAAATGGGGAAGCCTGAGTTAATTAAAAAATATCGTAAAAACGGCGACTACATTAAAAACGACCCCCGAATAACCAAAATCGGTGCCTTTATTCGGAAAACTTCTCTCGACGAACTGCCTCAACTTTTCAACGTTATCAAAGGCGATATTTCTCTCGTTGGGCCTCGCGCTCTCGTCCCCGGCGAGCTCCGAACTTATGGCGACCGCTCGCTTCTCTTAACCGTAAAATCTGGTTTAACCGGTCTAGCCCAAGTCTCCGGTCGTCGCGATATCTCTTTTGAGGAACGTCGCGCTCTCGATATCTATTACATCCGTAACTGGTCGCTCCTCCTTGACTTCCAAATCCTCCTCCGAACTGTTGTCGTTGTCTTTAAACATCGAGGCGCCAAATAATGAAAATCGCCCTTGTCTGCGATTGGCTAACAAACGTTGGCGGCGCCGAACGCGTGCTTAAAGAAATTAGCGATATGTTCCCGTCTGCGCCAATTTACACCTCCCAATACAACCCTAAGAAAATCAATTGGTTTAATGATAGAGACGTTCGTGTCGGTTGGCTTCAGATTTTCCCTAGTAACCTCCGCCGTTTCCTCAGCCCTCTCCGCCAACTTTATTTTAATCATCTAAATCTTTCCGATTACGATTTAATTATTTCCGTTACTGGCGCCGAAGCGAAGTCGATTAAGAAAAAGGAAAATACTCTCCACCTTTCCTATTGCCATGTTCCCACTCAATATTATTGGGGTCTCTATGAAGATTATCTTAAAAATCCAGGTTTTGGGCTTTTTGACCCGCTCGCTCGCGTCTGTCTTCGACTTTTTGTCAAACCTCTTAAAAAAGCCGACTATAAAGCCGCCCAACGTCCCGATAAAATTATTACCATCTCAACTTATTCCGCCGAACAGATTAAAAAATACTATAATAGGGAATCGACTATTATTTTTCCACCCGTAGCTGTGGAAAACTTTTCAAAAAGGGAATTATCCACCGCCCAAAATCCCGAACAAAACGCAATAAAATCGAAAAAAAGTCAAGAAACCAAACTAAAAAATAATAAAATAAAATCGAAGAAAAGTAAAGCCGAAAAAACCGAACGCCCAATTCTTTCTCTTGAAACCTCCGAACTCCCTAAAAAGCGTGAAGGCTTTATAACGACTTCACGCCACGTTACCTGGAAACGCCTTGATCTCGCCGTTAAGGCTTGTCTTGCTCTTAAACTCCCCTTAACCGTAATCGGTGAAGGCCCCGAAACTAAAAAACTCAAAAAACTCGCTAAAAATTCTAAACTCATCAAGTTTCTTCCGCTCATGGATCAAACTGCTCTCAAAAGATACCTCGAAACCGCCGAAGGATTTATTTTTCCCTCGCTCGAACCTTTTGGTATCGCCCCAGTCGAAGCCCTCGCTGCTGGTTGTCCAGTTATTGCCTACGGTAAAGGCGGCGCTGTTGATTACGTCATCGACGGCGAAAATGGCGTTCTCTTTGGAAAACAATCCGTTAATTCCCTCCGTCTCGCGCTAAAAAGGTTCCAAACTTTAAACTTCCCTGAAGAAAAAGTTAAAAATTCTGCTCTTCCCTTTTCCGAAAAACATTTTAGAGTAAAGCTAAAAAACTTCATCCTCAAAAGCCTCAAAGAAAAAAATAAAGAAAATAAAGAGAAAGAATCCAATGGTGCGAAAAAATCTAAATAAACTTGCCAGCCTCCGTCTTTTCTTTTTCTATTCTTTCCCTGTTGTTCTCTATTTTTCTTATTATCCAATTCTTCCCCTCGGCTCGAACGCCTCAATGAATTTTGAACTTTCGCTTCCACTAATTTGGCTCCTTATTTTTGCCCTCCTCTCTCTCAAAGATTTTTTTCTTTTTCTAAAAACTCTCCCAAAAACCTTAAAATCACTCAGCTTCTCTAAATCGTCTACTCTAGTCTTTTCTATTTTTCTTTTTAGCCTCTATCTCTCTCTTTCACTGCTTTGGACTCCGAATCGTCTCCGCGGAATCCTTACCGTCGGTATTCTCTGGTGTATTTTAATTTCTCTCCTCGGTATAAAAAATCTCTTTAAATCCAATTCAATAAATACCTCGTTCCTTAAAAAAGTTTTTCTCTTCGCCTCAATTTTTGTCTGTCTAATCTGCTGGCTCCAATCTTTCCTCGACGTCTTCGGTGTCCCTCGTGAAACTACCCTTCTCTGTCTTGGCTGTACATCCCGCATCTTCGGTTTTCCTCACCCCTCTGGCTTCGCTATCGAGCCTCAGTTCATGGGCAATCTCCTCCTCGCTCCAACTTTCTACGCCCTCTACCTCTATAAAACCGAACGAAACCTTAAAAACCGAACGCTCTTGTTCGCTTTTTCTTCAACCCTGTTTCTGACCTTTTCTCGCGGCGCGATTTATGCTTTCGCGGTTGGTTTTTCCTTCTTCGTCCTCTACTCTCTAGTCAAAAAACTTTCCTCTCTAAAATCCCTTTTGGAACCCGTCGCCATAGTTATTTTCACTTTTCTCTTCACTCTTTCCTTTCAAGGCATTTTTAGCGAACTATCTTCAACCAATGATACTTTCTCTTCCGGCGTCGCTAAGTCTCTTAATCAGCTTTCCCTCGGCCTTATTGACTTCCGCGCCTCTCCTCAAAAAGACTCTAGTCCCGAAGAATCTTCTTCCCCTGAAATTTCCAATCCCGAGTCAAATGAAGAATCTGCTTCTCCCGAGGAGACCGAAAACCTCTCTGTTTTCGACGGCTACGTTGCCGAATCAACTAATTTTCGCCTCTCTCTTAACGCTTCCGCCCTTTCCGCTTCTCTCGACTCACCTTTAAATTTTCTCTTTGGTTACGGTCTCGGTTCCGCCGGAACTGTTCTTTATGAAAAATCTTTCACTACTCACCCTAAAGAAATTGTTCAAAACGAATACTTCTCTCTTCTTCTCGAAACCGGCCTCGTTGGACTTCTCCTCTTTCTTCTCGCTATTGTTGTATTTTTTACAACGATAGCCAAAACCCTTACCTTCCCCAAACTTCCCAAAAACTCCTCCGCTTTCCTCGTAAAGCCGTTCCTCTTCAGTCTAACCCTTGCTTATTTAGTTACTCTTTCGTTTTTCTCTGGCTTTCCGAACGCTCTTCATCTTTATCTTCTTCCTCCACTTTTTCTTTTTTCTTTCCAAACACAAATCGGTCATAAACCAAAAAGTTAATTACCATCAAAACCGCCGTCACCAAAACGAAGTTCCCCGTACTCGTAACGAACTCGTACGAAAACGGAATATGAATCGCCTGACAAATATCAAACGCTAACTGATAGAGAAACTTTGGAAATTCAAATACCCAAGTCAATCCAGGTTTAAGAGCCGTCGCCGCAATAATATTCCAGATAAAAAATCTTGCAATCTGTCTCTTCCCGACTTGTCTCCCTTTCCAGGTATAATGGCTATGTATATAATACCCCGTAAAAATCGAAACTACTCCCGAAATTAACGACGCAATCGGCAGTTGTCCTTCTCCCGAAAAAACCGTTAAAGCGAGAACTTCATAAATTCCGTATCCGATTGCGGTATTTAGAAGCCCTAAAAAGAAATATTTTTCTGCTCGTTTTTTACTCATTTTACAATCTTCTCCATTTTTTCAATTACTTTATCAATATCTTCTTCTCGATTATGATACCCTAAAGAAAAACGAATTAGCGGCGGGAACTTTCGAACTTTATCAAGATAATAATGTGCACAGAAATACCCCGTTCTCGCCATAATTTTCTCATCCCCTAATGCCGACCCCAAAAGATGCGAATCGACCCCCTCAATATAAAAACTCATCGTCGGATTTGCTTCTTCGTTAACTAAATGGACTTTAGCTGAACTCTTTAGAAATTCATATAGTCTCGTATAATTTTCCTCTAGGTTTTTATGGTCTTTCTTCGATAAGCTCTCTAACCAATCGATCGCCGCCCCTAACGCAATAATCTCCCCCCAAGCCTGTAAGCCTGACTCGAATTTCGTATAAATATGCTCCGGATTCTCCGCCGATAATAAATAGCTTTCTTTCGTAACGTCATCTACCATCCCCCCTCCAATAAAACTCGTCTCTATTTTTTCTAATAAATCTTTCCGAATAATCATTCCCCCTAAACTCGGCGCGTATAATTTATGTGCCGAGAAGAAAATCGCGTCCGGCTCCTGTTTGTATAAAATTTCTGGACTATGTGCCATCGCTTGCGCCGCGTCAATTAAAACGATCCCGCCCTGTTTATGAGCTTTCTTGATTAAATCTTTAATGTTTAGTAGCTTTCTTCCGTCGAAATTTCCCGCGCAGTTTAAAACTACTACTGCTTTCGTAAAATCTGAATCTAGGGGAACTGAACCGTCTGGATTTCTCGAAATTACCTCTCGCTCTAAACCATATTTTTTTGCGTAGGATAAACTTGCTAAAAACGGGGAATTATGTTCAATGTCAGTTGTAATTATGCGAGAAAATTTAGAATAGTCAAGTTGCGATAAAATTAGATTTATGCCATAAGTTGTATTCAAGGTGAAAGAAACAAAATAATCTTTCGCCTTTAATTTTAGATATTTTATAACTTTTTTTCTCGTCGCTTCTACGCGCCTATCTGTCTCAATTCCCCAAGGATACTTCACCCTCTCTCCGCAAGAATTAAATTTCGTATAATACTCTTCTAACGCGTTAATGACAGGTCGCGGTCTTAATGACTGACAGGCGGCATCTAAATATACCTCCCCCTTACCTAAATAATCAAAATCTTCCATAGACCTCATTATATCATTTTCCCGAAAAAATACGTGTTATAATAAGATTTATGGTTTGTATTGCTGCTTTTATCATTCTTGCCCTCGTTGGCGTTATCGTTGCTTTTATCTCTATCTTTAAGCGCGAAGTCGGAATTGCTTACTGGAAAGCTTTTAAAAAAGCGTGGGGCTGCGTCTGGAAAAAAGTCCGTCTCCAAAAATGCGAGACTAACTTTAAAGATGATGTAAAAAATACTCTCCTTAAAAAAATTATTCTTAAAAAACCGAAGCTTATTAAACCTCTCTCGATTGTCATCGAGGTCGTTTCTGTCTTGATTGTCGTCGTTGTTGTTTGGGCGATTCTTACTTCTATTAAATCCCTCCTTGCTCTCTGGGCGCTCGGAACTTGTAATGTCGATACCCCTTCCGCCTGCTCCCTTAGTTCTGAAGCTTGTTCCCTTGGCGACGATAATGAATCAAAAACCACTCTCGAAAAATTCGGCCGTTGGTTTACTGAATGGGGTGATATTTTCGCCGCCGTTCCCGACGCCGTAAAATCCTGGAACGCCGAAGAATATCTTACTAACCCTTACTTATTGGTCGGAAAAGATTCCGTAGAAGAGGGAAAGCCCTACGCTGTCGATATTCTCGATCCAGGTTGTTCTGCCTGTCTCCAATCTTATAAAAACCAACTCTCCTCTGGCTTTTTCGACAACTATAATACCGTTATTCTTCTCTACCCGATTAAAATTTCCGAAACCGAATATAAATTCCCGAACTCTTACTTAGCCGCCAGCATAATTTACGCAACGAAATTCCTCGAAACTAAAAATACTTACGGCGAAAAAATCCTCGAAAAAATCTTTACCGAAAAAGATGAATCTGGCGTCCTTTATCAAAATACTTTAAATACCGCCGAACCGAAAGAAGTCGAAACATTATTAAAATCTTGGCTAAAATCTTTCTCCGCGACTGATGCTGAAATCGAAAAAATCTTTACTCTAAAAGATTCTGATGAAGTTAAAAATCTCCTTGACGCTGTTAGAGATATTGCCGAAAATAAAGTTCATATCAAAGGAATCCCGACTTTAATTTATGACGGGAGGAAACATCTCGGTCGTTATGAAATTAAATAGCCCCCAGTTCTTCATCTTTTTCGCCTTTAGCTTAATTTTCGGCTCGCTTCTTTCTTCCTCCGTTTTCGCTGATGAGCCAGTTTTTTCCGAAGTCGCCCTAACCGAAGCCGAAAAGTCCTACCTCATTCAAAATTGCGATACTCTAAAAACTGGTCTTAAACGCCTTGCCGTTTCCGATTCAAAAACGCGAACTTATTTTGGCGGAATTTATGAAACTATTTCCTCTAAATATATTATCCCTCTAAACCTCCGCCTCGTTAAAAATAACTATTCCTTCCCCGAACTAACTTCTCTCCAATCTTCCGTCGCCTCTTCTCGCGCGAAATTTTCCTCTGATTTTATTGCCTACTCAAAATCCCTCGAAGATTTAATCGCGACCGACTGTAAGACTTCCCCTGAAACTTTTTATGAAAAGCTTATTAAAACCCGCTCTGCCCGTTCACTCGTTAAGTCTGATCTCGAATCCCTTAACGAACTGCTAAAGTCTCATTATTCCCTCGTTAAAAATCTGAAAGGCTCATTCAATGGCTAAAGAAACTTCTTCTCTCTCTGTCGGCGGAAAGAACTTAATTCTTCTCGGTCTCGGCGCAACTATGGTCGCTCTTTTAACGACTACTGCTTCCCTCTATCTTTATCACGAATCTGGCGATATCTACCTTGACCGTTCCCGTCCAGGTTTTCTCCCCGAAAAATCTGAATCCGAAGAAGAGGAAGATAAAAATAAAGATTACATTTTCCCTGATACTGGGAAAATGACCGAATCTGACCTTTCCGAATATCTCGATAATTTCGAAAAAGAATTAAAACGTCTTGAAACTTTTTCCGAAGACCCGTTTTCTCTCGACTCTCTTTCCGACGAATCCCTCGGACTTCCGAAAGCCGACTCCGAACCATCCGCTTCTAACGAATAATTACCTCGCGAATTTTTCTCTAAACCAACTATCCCCTGGTCCCGCCGTCATCAACAAAACTAAATAATTTTCGTCCAAATATTTTTTTAATTTTTCATAAAGTTCATCATTAAACTCTGCCGCCTCCCCGACTTCCTCATTTTCTAGACTTTTGATAAATTCCTCTGGCGTAATTATTTTTAGTTTCGGGTCTTCTCGAACTAGATACGTTGGTGCCCAAAATAATTTATCTACCCCTAAAAATGCCCGCGCATAACCTCCGAATACTTCGTGCTGCCTTATATTTTGATGTGGTTCATAAACTGCGACTATTCCTCGCCTCCCTAATCGTTCTGCCTCTTCTTTCGCGACTTGAATTGTTGCCTCAATTTCTTCCGGGTGGTGCGCATAATCCGAATAAACCCCCTCTGCTAATTTTTCAAATCTCCTCCCCACTCCAGGAAACTCATTGACGATTTTAATTAGTTCTTCTTCCTCTATCTCTTTTCCTAAATCCTTTAATATTTCCTGCGTCGCTCGAACCGCTAATGTGCAATCGTATCTTCGAACTTCCCCTGCGACTTTAATTTCCGGAATCGACTGAATCTTCTTGATTGTTTTTCTACTCTGTCGAATAAATTGTTCAAAGGCTTCTTTGTATTCTTCCTCGGTTTTATAAATATCTGGATGATCATAAGTTACGCTCGGAATAATTGAAAGAAACGGATGATAATATAAAAAGTTTCGGTCATATTCATCCGCCTCATAAATTAAAAATTCCGACCCCGAATTATATTTCCCCGCTTCCTCAAATCCCAACGTCGTCCCTACTAACCAAGAAACCGGTAGCCCTAACTTTGTCGCTAACCATACAATCGCCGCCGTTGTTGTTGTCTTTCCGTGCGTCCCTGCTACTGCGACCATCTTCAGCTTTAATTTCTCAATTAAAAACTCAATCAGCTCATCTCGCTTAGAGATTTTTAAACCTAATTTTTCTGCCAAAACCAACTCTGGATGATTTTTTGGTAACGCCGATGTATAAACAAACCAATCCACTCCCTCCTCGCGAAACTTTTTTTCTAAAAACTCTCCATCTTGCTCGCCAATAAAAACTTCAATTCCTCTTTTCCTTAATTCATCCGTTATTGCCCCCTCACTTTTATCGGACCCGAAAACTTCTAATCTCGCTTCTTTTGCCATCATCGCAAGCGGTCCCATCGCCGTTCCGGAAATTCCTGAAATATATATATTCATATGTTATAATTATACTAGATTATGGTGGGTAAGAAAAGAAATCGTCTAAAAACTTGGCAGCTCCTCTTAATTTTAGTGCCGCTCCTTTTTCTTGCCGCGACTTTGCTTCGTTTAGATCATCTCAAAATGGTTTCTCTCCGCTCTGAAGTTTTAAAACTCGACGAAGAGGGGAACGACGAAGAACTTGTTAAAAAACTTAACGAACTAAAAGATTTCACAACTAAAAATATCGTTATTAACATTACCGAAAAAAACGGTTTAACGGAAATTTCTTTCGGAACCGGGCCTTTTTATCTCGAAAATTCTTATCTCCGCTCTGCCGCCGAGGCTATCAAAAAAGCCGAAGAGTCCGCAACGGTTGACGATTCTAACCCGAACGGAAATATCTACGCCGCTGCCTCTGCTGTCTGCCGCCCTCAAGCTATTCGTAACGGTTGGACTTGGAATAACCCGAACTATATTAACTGTTTCATGACCGAACTTGCGAAGTATCCTGCTCAAGAAACTTCCGAGGGAACCTTTCTTGCCGATATTCCCTCGACCGAACTTTTTCGCTATGATTTTTCTTCTCCAATTTGGGCGCCGACCCTTTCCGGCTTCGTTCTTCTACTAAATATCTTCTTAATTGTTGTAATTTTTATACGTTTTCTCATCTGGCTCGTCCTCGAAATAACCTTAAACTTATTAAAAAACGCATAAAACCCCTTGACTTCTTTTTACGGGGGTCATAAGATAAAAGTACAACAACTTAAGGAGGACTAAGCTAATGGCTTACGAACATACCAACAGTAAAGGTGTAAAGTACTATCTACATAAATCCGAAGTTACTCTCCGTGGCGGAAAGCCTCAGACTATTTATTTCTTCACTAAAGACGAAAAAGGTGGAAAAGGAACTCCTTGCGACCTTCCTGCTGACCGCGAAGTAAACGAAAATCCTCGCAATGGTTTCTTGACTCTTAAAAAGAAAGCCTAATTCCCCCTGGATTTATTTAGGTATTAAAATTCGTCTCGTCTCGACCTTTGGATGAGACGATTTTTATTTTTTTATTTCGTTTATGCTATAATTAAAATAAGCATAAAAAAGGAAATAAGATGAAGAAGATACTAAATCGAATCATAATACTCAGTCTAGGCGCGATGCTGGTATTAGCGAACGCGTCGCTAGCGGTTAACGTCTTCGCTGATGAAGATTCCGTTGACATTGAATCATATATTAATATTTCCTGTTCGGAAACTAATGGCGGCGAATGTGTCGATAGCCTATATGGAATGTCCAATATCGCTTTTAGTCTTAACGGTAATGGTCCCGTACCTTACGAAACGGATGCTGGAGATATCGAATATCATTACGAAGATTCTGCCGATGCCGAAACCGTTACTCTCGGCGTTGAAACTCTTTGGCATATGAAGCCTACCTACCTTTCTGTCAACGGCGAAGAAATTACGATTCCCGACTATATAGATTATGACGACCAAGCGTCCTATCTTGAACATTATAACGGACAAATTGTCAGCTTTAAGGTAGAAATTCCTAAAGACGATAATAATCGTTACGAAATTTTCGTTACTCTCTCTGCTAACGAAAATAAACATATCGGTAATTTCCTCTGGACTGCCGACCCTGCCCAAAAAGATAGAGAAAACTATATTGGCCATTCTTCCCTCGCTCTTATTGCTGTCTCTTATACGCTCAACGGAATTACTTATTCTTGCAATATCGACGATGACGCTTGTCTCGAAGTCGAAACCGAAACCGGAGAAGAGATGCTCGGTTGTAAAATTTCCGAAGACGAAGAATGTGGAATCCCTCACGTCGAATTTGACGCTAGAGAAGATACCGATTACGACGACGGCTCTCTTGTCATTCCAGCTGGCGCTCGCGTAACGATGCGCGTTATTCCCGACTATGGCTATCAGGTTCTAAACGTTAATATGTCCGAACTAGAAACTAGCGACGATGGTATTGGCGAGTTTACCTTTACCGTCCCCGCCGGCGCTGCCTACTTTACCGCCGATGTCGTAAAACTTGATGATGAAGTCGAAATTAGCTCCGAGAAAGTTACTTCTGGCATTATTGACCTTGGCGAGGCTCAAACTACGCTTAATCACGGAACCGCTCGCCTTAACGTTTCCGATGTTGAACTCACTGACGAAAATAAAGAAAAGTTCGCCGAAATTGCCGAAACCGACGGCTACGAAGTAAAAAATTATCTTGATATTTCCCTCTATAATATTACCTATAAGGGAACCGAAGATGAGGCTTGGTCAGAACAGGTTAAAGATTTAAACGAACCCGCTACGATTACCTTAAAGCTCGAAGACGACATTGACGGAAACGAAATTGTTATTGTCCATGAGAAACATGACGGAACTTACGAAGTTATCGAAACGACTTACGACCCAGAAACTAATACCATTACCTTCGCGACTACTAGCTTCTCTAACTACGCAATCGCTTCCCGAACCGTCACCACTCCGAATACCGGTATGGTTAAGCGTGAACTTTCCGGCGTAAGCGAAAATATCTTAACCGTTGTCGTTCTTATCTCTTTAGCCTCTATTGTCGTTCTTCCGCTATATTGGAAAAGTTCTCGCTAGCTTATGAGCTTAAACCTAGAAAACTTTTATCATTCTCTCGGCGTTATCGCCCTAATTATTCTACTCGGCTTTTTCCTCGGAAAGCTAAAATGGATTTCTAAAGAAACTAATAAAGAGTTAATTAATCTCCTCCTTTCCGTTTTCATGCCCGCCTCGCTTTTTGTCGCTTTTCCGAGCGAATATTCCCCAGAACTGATTTATCTTTTTACGCTTGGCTTAATTGCTGGTTTTATGATTATGCTTTCCTTAATCCTAGCGTCGAAAATAATTTTCAGCAAAAAGTTTTTTAAACGCGGTCTCGCCTCTACTGCCCAGTTTGCCTTTATTTTTAATAATGCAACTTTCCTCGGCTATCCGATTATTTCCGCGACTTTCGGCGAGGAGGGAATTATTCCTTATTGCGGGTTTATTATTGCCTTTAATCTTGCTCTCTTTTCTTATGGTGTTTGGCTATTTGAAAAGCGTCTTTCTAAAAAGTTTATTAAAGAAACCCTCCGGAACCCCAATATTCTCGCCGTTATCTTTGGTATGTTGATTTTTCTATTCCGCGTTCCTCTCCCAGAAACTCTAGTCTCTAGCCTAAAATACGTTTCCGGCGCAACTACTCCGCTCTCGCTGATCTGTATTGGTTTTATGTTATCTCGCGCGAACTTTAAATTCATTCTAAAAAAATGGCGCCTTTTAATTATCGCCCTAGTTCAACTTACGCTTGCTCCGTTTGCGACTTTTCTTCTTCTTAAACTAACTAACTTCCCCGATGAAGTTATTATTGTTTGTAGTTTAATTCAAGCTCTTCCGACCGCAACTTCTCTCGGACTTTTTGCCGAGAAATACGGCGGAAACGTCGAAGAATCTAGCGAACTTGTCGTTATCTCTACTCTTTGTTCGATTATCACCCTCCCCATCATCACAACGATTCTATTCTCTTAAAAAATATGCTATAATTTTTCTATGGTCGGGGGCGTAGCTCAGGGGTTAGAGCAGTCGGCTCATAACCGATTGGTCGGTGGTTCGATCCCACCCGCCCCCACCATCACTAGTTCAGTAATTACTAGTCCTCCTAAATTTACTATTACTACCGTCGCGCCTGTCGGGCTACCAATAATATATGATACGAAAAATCCGATTATAAAATTGATTACCGAAATAATTATTGAATAAACAACTACCCGTCGAAACGACTTCGCGAATTTCATCGCAATCACCGTCGGAAAAATAATTAAACTAGAAATTAAAAGTGCTCCTAAAAGTCTCATTCCCAAAACTATAACCACTGAACAAATTATCGCGAAAATCGCGTCATAAATTTTTGTTTTTATTCCAATCGATTCCGCGAATTCTTCATCAAACGTAATCGCGAAAATTCGATTCTGCGCGAAAATATAAAATAAAATTACAATTCCAGCCAAAATTAAACTTAATAAAACCTCTCCCCAACTTACCGAAAGAATACTCCCGAATAAATAACTATTTAAGTCGATATTTACTCCCCCCGAAACCGAAATTGCCATCGTCCCAATTGCTAAACTTGCCGCCGACAATAGCGCAATCGCCGCATCGCCGTTTATTTTTCGCGAATTACTTAATCGAATTATAATAAACGAAAAGAGGATTACGACCGGAATCGCAAAATAAATTGGCGTTATTCCTAATACCGTCGCAACCGCAAACGCTCCAAACGCCGTATGTGATAATCCGTCTCCAATCATTGAATTTTTTCTTAAAACTAACATTACTCCAACCAATGTCGCGGCAACCGAAATTAAAACCCCGATTAAAAACGCTCGCTGTATAAAAGAATATTCTAAAATTTCTCCAATTAAGTTCATCTATAACTCCTTAAAAAATCTTCCGTCTCTTTCATTTTAACCTCCCCCTCTTTTATCGCAAGAATTTTATTCCCGATTAAATCTTCCGCATCTAAATCATGCGTGATCATCATAATCGCTAGCCCCGCAGTGTTTAACTTTTTTAACGTCGTGTAAAATTCTTTCCGCGTTTTATAATCTAAATTATTCGACGGCTCATCTAAAATTAGTAAATCCGTCGTCGCTGCTAACGCTCGCGCGAGTAAAACTTTTTGTTTTTGCCCGCCCGATAATTCCTTGAAACTTTTATTTTTTAGCTTCATAATTTTTAGCGTTTCTAACGCCTTGCCTGCTCGCTCTTTTTCTTCTTTTCCATAAAAACTTTTTCGTCCCATTCTTCCTAGCGTTCCCGATAAAACAATTTCTAAAACCGTCGCTGGAAAGTTTTGTTCAATTTTTGTTTCTTGCGGTAAATATCCGAACATGGTTCGATTCACTCTCTCTCCGAATAAAACTTTTCCAGAAACTGGTCTAATTAAACCTAGAATTGTTTTAACTAACGTACTTTTCCCCGACCCATTCGCCCCAACAATACACAAAAAATCTCCTCGCCTAACTTCGAAACTCGCTGACTTAATTACGATATTTTTTTCATATGCGACAGTTAAATTTTTAACTTCCAAAATTTTTTCGCTCATTCTAACGCCTCTCGTAAAACTCCAATATTTTTTTCCATCATTTCCGCATAAGTCGTTCCTTTCCTAAAATCTTCTTCTGAAACGTTATGCGCCGCGTTCAGCTCTAAAACTTTTGCCCCCGTCTCCTCAGCAATACTTCTCGCTAATTTATCGCTCGTTAGTTCAATTTTTAAAATGACCGGAATTTTATCTTCTCTTACTTTTTTAATCAAAAAACTAATTGTCTGACTACTTGCCTCAATCTGTTCCGAACATCCCGAAAACGCCGCATAATAATCTAATCCATATTCTCTAACTAAATACAAAAACGGGAATCTATCTCCAAACACTAATTCTTTTCTCTTCCCGTTCTCAATAATTTTTCTAATTTCTTGGTCAAATTTAGAAAATTTTTCGCTATAATTTTTTGCGTTTTGATTAAATTTCTCTTTTTCTTCCGGATAAATTTCTGTTAATTTTTCTCGAACCCCCTCGATTAGCTTCATGGCGTTAACTGGACTAGTCCAAATGTGTTCATCATATTCCCCCTCCTCCCCCTCTTCTTCTCTTAATTCAACTAAGTCCATCAACCTCAGAGTTTTCTCCGCTTCGACTTCATTATCTTTGAGCAATTTTTCAATCCATTCATCTGACTCTCCGCCAGTATATATAAATAAATCCGCCTTTTTTATTTTAATAATTTCTTCTGGTGTTGGCTCGAAATTATGAACTTCCTCGCCCGGTTTTAAAATCATTTCGACTCGCGAACTTTCTCCCGTTACCGCTCTTATAAAATCATATCCAATAAAATTCGCAGCAATAATTTTTACATCCGTTTTTCCTTGCGCCAAGTTTTTTACTAAAAAAAATCCACTCCCGCCGACTAAAAGAAAAACTGCTACTCCGCAGATTATTTTTAGTATTTTTTTCTTCATAATAACTCCTTTAATTATAACATAATTCCTCCGCCCCTCAAACTTCTTTTCTGGTTATTCTAAAAATGCTATAATAACTTATTATGAATAAGCTAAAAACTAATCTTCGTCGCTTCGTTTTTAAGCTTAAACATGAATATTTTACTTTTGATAATTTACTTCTTCTAGTCGCGATTTTGTTTTGCCTTTTTTGGACTTATGGTTCAATTTCCTCCGTCTCGCGTAACTGGGAGCTTTCTGAAAAAATCGAAACGCGGAAACGCGAACTTGCCCTACTTGACCTCGAAGTCGAAACTCTCGAATTAGAAAACGAATATTATAAATCCGACGAATATCAAGAACTTTCCGCTCGCGCTAAACAAAATAAGAAACTTTCCGGCGAAAATCTAGTCTATCTCCCAGAAAATTCCGCTGAAGCTAAGGCTAAAACCTACGAAAAAGAAAAAGCTCCCGAATCTGAGCCGTCGAATTTCTCGAAATGGATGTCTTTTCTTTTCGGGCTAAAATCTGTATAATAAATAAGAGCTTATGCTAAGGAAAAGAACTAAATTCGGTTTTACGCTTGTCGAAGTTGTTCTTTTTCTTGCTCTTTCTTCTTCTATTATGCTCGGAGTTATTCTTGCGACAAATGCTTCCGTCTCTCGCCAGCGTTATAACGATTCCGTGAATGATTTTGCTGATTTTCTCCGTGGGATTTATTCTTCTGTGATTGATGTTCAGCATTCCGATTTTACAGCAAACGATTCCGGAAAAAGTGGAACCGCGATTTATGGGAAGCTGATTACTTTCCGCGAAACCGGAAATAATACCGATACGATTTATGTCTATGATGTTGTTGGTAAAGTCGTCTCCGTCGCTGATAGCGCGACGCTTGGAACTAATGTTTTGGGCATGTTAACCAATGATAAGGTCAACGCCACAATCGCCGACTCCGAGAATAATATTTATGGCAGAACTTCTCATATCATTCCTTGGCAGGCTCATCTAGAAAGACCGAATACGGATGACGGCTCTGGCGTTCCGACAACTTATAATTGCGACGAAAGTTATACTGACGGTTGTTTCGTTGGCGCTGTTCTAATCGTTCGTTCTCCGGTTTCCGGTAGTGTCTATACATACGTCTCGACTAATCCGTTTGAGTTTGATCCTGCCGATGCTAAAAACGCGTTAAAGAATTATCTAACCAAGTCAACCCCGAATATAGCCGATATCGATTTTTGTCTCGATTCTGATGATAATCATTATCCTAACCGTCGCAATATTCGTATCGTCGAAAACGGAATTAACTCAACCGCAGTCGAAATGGTTGAAATGGATACTGAAGATGGAGGTAGTCAATGCTTCGGGCGAAGTTAACTAAATCTAAAAACTTTTTACGTGGCGATAGTCTCGTCGAAGTTATGTTTGCCGTCGGAATTTTTGGAATCGTCGCCGTGAGCGCGATTAGCTTAATGAATCGCGGTGTCAACTCCGCTCAAACTTCTCTCGAAACTACGATGGCGCGTAATGAAATCGATGCCCAAGCTGAAGCCCTTCGTTTTATTCATGACGCCTATGCCGCCGAAAAGAATAGTGGAAATAAAGAATATACTAATCTTTGGTCGGCGATAACCAGTCTAGCTTTGAGTGCCGATGCGATTGATCCTTCTTCTACGACGAGTACCGAACGTTACGAGAATTTCCTAAACTACCCCTCCGCTATTACTTCTTGTCAAAGTGAAGACACTAATGGAGCATATAATATCGCCATCACTAATAAATCTTTCATGATTAACACCCATAAATTAGACGTCGCTAACGTCGCTACTCCAAGCAACGTCATATTAACAAACCTCAAACCCTCTGATACTTACCCCCAAATCCGCTATACTGAAGCTAACTTAGGTTCAACTGCTCTTGAGACTGCTGCCAGCTCCGCCGACGGAATTTGGGTGACTGCCGTCAAACCAACAACAATTCCCCAATATTATGATTTCTACATCCGAACCTGTTGGGATTCTCCAGGTCGCGGAACTCCCGTAACGATTTCAACTATCATTCGTCTTTATAACCCCGATTATTAAATGTTTATGGTAAAATAGTCTTATGAGAAAGGGAACTAAAAAAGGTTTTACTCTAATCGAACTCTCGTTCGCTATCCTTTTTATTTCCGTTCTTCTATTAACTTTAACATTAATCGCTTCAGAAATTATCTCGATTTATCGTAAGGGCTACGCTATTAAAACCGTTAATTCCGTTGGTAGAGAATTAATCGACGATTTTAAGGATGCTATCGCCGAATCTCCTCCTGCGAAGCTCTCCTCTTTTTGTAATAAATATACTGAATCTGAGACCCGAGCAGTCTGCGAAAGTTCGACTAATGGTGGCTTGGAATTTATTTATCAACAGTTTTATACTAAAATCGACAATAATTCTGCTGGAAAAACTGACGAAAATCTTCCCTATGGCGGAGTCTTTTGTACTGGAAAATATTCTTATATTTGGAAAACTGGTTTCTTAATGAATCCCGAGCTTTATACTATAGATGATAGCTTTGATTTAAAATTCATATACGGCGACGTTTATTATGCCAAAACAAAAGATAACGCTATTACCGATAAAACTTATATGGGCGATTTCCGCCTCCTTAAAATTAACGATAATAACCGCGATCTTTGTCAAGCTAATCTTAATTTAGATATCGAAGCTAGTAGTGGCGGAAGTTCCTATACTGACGACCCTGCTACTGTCGACGACGACGATATTAATCCATATTATTATAATACTAGAGCTAATGGCGGGACAATCGAATATAAAACTGGAACCGAATTGCCAGTTGAGTTTCTTTCGACTTCTGATAGTCCTCTCGCGCTTTTTAGCTTAGCTGTTTATCCCCCCGCTCAAACTACCGATACCGGAAAAACTCTCTACTCTTCCTCATTTATCCTCGCGACTGTTGCCGGCGGCGTTAATATTATGACTAATTCGAATTTCTGTTCCGCCGCTTTAACTAATTCTGCCGATTTTAGTTTTTGCGCAATCAACAAGTTTAATTTTTCAATGCAAGCAAATGGAGGATAAAATATGAGAAAAGAAAATTTTAAAAAAGGTGCCGCCTCGATGTATGTCGTCGTTATCGCCGCTTTACTTTTTGGAGTTATTACAGTCAGCTTTATTCGTCTTATTGTCTCCGAGTCATTAAGAACTACGAATAGCGAGCTCGCTCAATCTGCCTACGATTCCGCCCTCGCCGGCGTCGAAGACGCTAAAACTGCGTTAAAAAAATATTACAGTAATCTAAGCGCTTGTTCTACTCCTAGCGATGCTCCAACAACTAGTACTAATGAATGTGAACATATCAAATATTATATCGAAAACGCTCTAAACGGCACATTAACCATCAATGATGATGGCGAGAAATGTAGTACAATCAGTAACGCGCTCCAACGCAACGGCTCCAGTCCCTCGACCGATGAAGTTTTAATTAAACAAACTACCGATGGCGATTCTAATACCGAGCAGGCCTACACTTGCGTTACTATCAACAATCAACTCAGCGATTATAAAGCTACGCTCTCCTCTTCTGTTCCTACTTTTGTTGTTCCGCTAAAATATGCCAATCCAACTACGACAACAATTACCGGAATTAAGTTTAGCTGGTTCTCGGCTGAAGATGGCGATATTGCTTTCGGTAGCGACGTTAAAGAAGATTATCGTTTTAATAATAATTATACTACTCCCCCAGAAGTTTCAATTCAACTTATTCAAACTAGCGCGACGTTTGACTTCTCTAGCTTCGATGCGAGTGATGGCTCTCAAACTAATCGCGGAACAATTTTCCTAGACCCGAATGGCGGTTCTGGGACTAGCTTTGCGAATCATACTAATTACATCGCTTCCTCTGGTTTCGTTAAATCTAACTCCCATACCCAATCGAATGAAGCCTACTCGATAAGGTGCGAAAGCGGTCAAGATTTTGCCTGTTCGGTTATCGCTCAACTACCTGACCCCATAGGTGGCGGTAGAAATCCTGATACTTTCTTCCTCGTCGTTACGCTTCCATATGGCGACCCAACTACTCACTTCTCCGTTCAAATGTGTACTAATGACTCAGCCTCCCTCCAAAACGGAGACTGTACCCCCGCTACTTTCGACGGCGTTCAAACCGCTGTTGACTCAACCGGTCGCGCTAATGATATGTTCTCTCGCGTCGAAGCGCGTATCGAACTTTCCGATATTTACTTCCCCTACGCCGAATTCGCCCTCCAACTTTCCGGCGACGGAACTCCGCTCAATAAAAATTTCTATGTAACTAAAAATTGTTGGGCTGATAGCGACGGCTGTAACAATTCTGGCGAAGCTAAATAAAACTCTTGACAACTCTCGCCCCGTGATATATAATACAGACCATACATTATTTTTAATGTTGTATCGCGGGGTAGAGCAGCCTGGTAGCTCGTTTGGCTCATAACCAAAAGGTCGTTCGTTCAAATCGAACCCCCGCCACCAAGACTGCAAACGTAAAAACAGAGCAGCCTGGTAGCTCCTACGTCATTTCGGCTCGTAACCAGAGAGGCGGAGCCTCTCTTCAAATCGAACCCCCGCCACCAAGTTCCTCTAAGAAGCCTTGAGGCGACGGTAAAGATTGCCCCCCCAATCTTTATCGTCACCTTAGGGCTTTTTTGGTATATGAATCAAGTCAATGTTGACTTGATTTAGTGTTTCTTAAACAATCCTTTAATTTCTTCCCTATACTGAAAAACAATATACAAAACTCCAAGCGCAACCACCCCAATAATCGCATACGTCGCAATAAACTTTGATTTTTCTTCAAACGTTTCGGCTACTAACGGATATTCCGCCCCCTCATTATTGACTATTTTTCGGCATCTTCCCGTTGCTGGATTTCTCTCATATCCCTCCGCGCAAGGTTTTAACTCTGCCGAAGCCGTTGTCGCATAAGACTTACAACGATTCGTCAACGGATTCCTATATTTTCCCTCTGGACACGCCGCCAACTCCGTCGAAATTTTAGTTTCGTTGACACAGTTTCCCGTTTCTTCGTTAATTACTTTTCCTGCTGGACAGGTCTTAAATTTTTGATAATTATTTTCTTCTCCAGGCGTCGGCGAATAAGTCTGAAGCCATTGTTCACTCCCGTCCGAGTTATACCCAAACTGCGCCAACGCAACCCCCTTTTTCTGTCCCGAATAATAAACTAATTTATCGACTACTTTCCCATCCGCATCAATAATCTCTAGTGTATTTTCGTTTGTCGGATTTTTTGTTAATCTTAACTCAAATTCGGCGTTCGGATAAATAACCCCCAATCCTCCCGCGCTAACCGTTCCCGAAAGTTCATAATTTTTATTTTTATATCTTAATAAGCATCCGTTCAAATTTACCGCGATTTCCCCTTCGTTATAAACTTCGATAAATTGCTCATTCTCACTCGTCTCAAAATAGGTCAAAATTTCGTTAAACCTAATTGTCCGACATTTCGGCTCAATTATTTCCTCTGCTTCCTCTTGCTTAACCTCGATTAAACTCGGATTTTCCGGATCATAACTCGGCGTATAATTTTCTGTATGCTTAAATAATTCTTCCATCTCTTCCGCTTCGTCGTCTCGAACTAACGTCGTTGGCGTTTTTGAATTAAATTTCGCGTAACAAGTCTCCCCATTCTCCTCCTCTAATCCCCAGCATAACGAATCGACGACTTCGTATTTATTTTCTTCTTCTACTTCTCCCTCCTCGACCAACTTCAGAATCCTAATTCGCCCTCCTCCCTGCGCCATATTTCTCGTATAAATTGCGTCTGCGACTTCGCGATATTCTTCGACCGCTTTAACTTCCTCCGAACTTTTTAATCGAAAAAGGAGAGACTCGCCGACCGTTTCCTCTTCTTCGGAAAATTCATAGACAACATAATCCTTTCCCGAAGCAGTCGTATAAATTATTGAAAAGCCGGCGAGCGAAAATGAATCCCCCTTGAATCTAGCCCCAATTTCAAAAAACTCCCCAATCCCCGAAAACCCAGGGTTAAACGCCTTAATAAAAATCCCCTCCATAATCTCCTCTTCTTCGTCTCCACCCTCTGTCTCTTCTGCTTTTTCGTTTTCTTCTTCCTTTTCTTTCTCCGCCTGCTCGTCCTCGCTCGAAACTCCCTCTTCGACTTCGCTACTCTCTTCCTCTGCGTACGCTTCTAATGTTGCATTTTTTACAACATTCAGTATTCCTCCCCCGCTATTTAAGACGATGCTTAATGTAATTCCTAAGTAAATCAACCTCACTTTTTCCATACCCTAAGATTACCACCCAATTTTTCCGACTACAAGCATAACTGTGATATAATTTAACTATGAGGATTTTAACCGAGCTTGGGATAATTCTTTTCTCGGCGCTTATTTGCGCTCTTTTTCAGCTTTCTCTCGGAACTCTTCTTCTCCTTTATCATTCTTCTCTCGGTCGTTTCGTCAGAAAGAAAACGAAATCCCTCGCCTCGAGCTTTATTTCTGGCGTTTGTTTGATGAACTTTCTACTTTTAGCGACGAATTGCTTTTTGAGTCTCGCGCTCCTTGAGGGCGTTGCGGAAAATTTAATTTATTCTGTTTCCGTCGGAATCCTTTTTGCCCTTGCGCTGATAATTTTATTCATCTATTTCCGCTCCGGAAAGTCCGCTAGAGATTCAACCGAGCTTTGGCTCCCGAAACCGATTTCTCGCTTTATCGATTCTCGCGCAAAAACAACCAATAGTAACTCCGAAGCTTTCTCCCTTGGGCTTTTGACTTCGCTCGGCGAATTTCCTTTTAGTTTTATTCTATTTTTTCTCGCCGGTAGCGAAATCGTTAAACTTCCTAGTGGCTACGAAATCCTTGCCCTTAGCTTCTTTACCATAATTTCCGTCTTACCTTTGATTATCTTACGTTTCGTAATTAGAAAAGGGAAAAACGCCGTCGAGATTCAACGTTTCCGCGTTAAAAATAAACTTTTCTTTAAATTTCTCGCCGGTTTTTGTTTCATTATTTTTTCCGCGTTCATCTTAACTTTTAAGCTGCTCGGAGTTGGTTTATGAAAAAAACTCCGTTCGAAAAATCTGCGTTGGTTGACGAGCTTCGCCGTGAGTCGAGATCTCTTGGAATCCCCGCCGGTTCTGCCGAATCCGTTATCCAAAAAGTTGTCGAAAACGTCTGCCTTTGGTTGGAAGAAAGGAATATGATAACAAAAAGCGATTTAGAAAGGGTCGTCTCGCGAGAATTAGATAAATATAACGCTGACCTCGCTTATATTTATCGTAATCGTGATAAAATAATTTAAGATGTTAAGAAAAAAGTTTGATTATGATTATATCGTTATCGGTTCTGGTGTCGCTGGAACTGCCGCCGCTCTTGCCGCCGCGAAATTAAAGAAAAAAGTTGCCATTGTTGAATCTGGTCGTTGGGGTGGTTCCAGTTTAAACTATTCTGATATTCCCGCTCGCGCCGCCTTTAATTTTTCTCATCTTTACATGGAATCCGTTCGCGGTTCGCGCTTCGGGATTTCTTCTTCCTCGCTTCGCTATAATTATCCAACCGTCGCGAACTGGATTACGCTCGCTTCTCGTCGCGCCGGTGCGAACTCGAAAAAGATTTTCGAAGATAATAAAATTACCTGTATCTCCGGTTTTGCGAATTTCTTAACTCCATACGAAATCTCTGCTGGCGATGCGCAAATTTCCGCGCCTAATTTTCTTATCGCTACGGGCGCAAAACTTTCTAGTGGGAATATCTCTGGCGTTGAAGCCGTTAATTGTTTGACTCCCGCGACCGCCTTGAGTCTAACTCGCCCTCCAAAAAGTATTTTTATCATTGGTGCTGGTTCAACTGGAACCGAACTTGCTAATTATTTCGCCGAACTCGGCTCTGAGGTTTATCTCGGCGAACTCGCCGGTCGACTTCTTCCGCGCGAAGATGAAGAAGTCGGCAGTTTCCTTGCTCAATATTTCGAAGATAAACTTCATATTAAAATCCTAACCCAGTCGCGCGTCGTCGCAGTCGCGAACGACGCTGGGAAAGTTAGAATAACTTTCCTCCGCGGCGGTCAGGAAAAATTCGTCCGTACCGACGCCGTCGTTCTTGCGACCGGCTCGGCGCCAAACGCCGACCTCGGTCTGGAAAACGCCGGCGTCGAATACTCTAAAGACGGAATCGACGTTAATAACTTCCTCTCGACTTCTATGAAACATATCTCCGCCGCGGGCGACTGTATCGGCGGCGAAAGTTCCCCTGAACGCGCCGCTTACGAGGGTGCCCTTGCTGCGTCGAACGCTTTTTCGCGTCAAAAAAATCTCCGTAACTACGAAGGTTTTATTCGTCTAACTAATACTTTCCCCGAAATTGCTTCCGTCGGTCTGACCGAAGATGATTGTCTAAAATTAAAAATGAAAGTCGAAAAATCCGTTCTTCCGCTCGGCGCTATTTCCGCCTCAAATACTTCCGACTTCCGTTCCGGTTTCGTTAAAATAATTGCCGACCCGAAAGATAAACTCCTCGGCGCAACCGTAATGTGTCCGAACGCCGAACTCGTCATCCAAGAAGTTGCTCTCGCCGTCCGCCATAAATTCACCGTCACTCAGCTCGCCTCCGCTCCACACATCTCTTCTTCTTGGTCGGAACTTATTCGCCTCGCTTGTCGTAAGCTCAAAAAATAAAATTTCTCAATCATGGTCGGGGCTAGGAGATTTGAACTCCTGACCTCACGCACCCCATGCGTGCGCGCTACCGAGCTGCGCCAAGCCCCGACTCGCCTGATTATACCATAAATCCCTTAAAAACTCCAAATCACCCGATTAAACCTCAAAAATCTACTTGACAAATTTAATTAGAAAAGTGTATTATTGTATTAAGTAAATAATACAATAAATACATTATGAACTCTACTTTCGATAATACTAAACCCATCTATCTCCAAATCGTCGAACGGCTCGAAAGCGAAATTATTTCCGGTGCCCGCAGTCCTGGCGAACGAATTGAAAGCGTCCGCGACCTTGCCCTAAGATTAAAAGTAAATCCGAATACAGTTCAGCGCGCCTTCGCTGAACTTGAAACCGAAAAGCTAATCGAAACTGAACGAACGAACGGTCGCTACGTCACCAAAAATGAATCAAAAATTAAAAAGCTAAAGGAAAAATTTTATAAAGAAAAAACTAAGGAGTATCTAAACGAAATGAAAAAAATCGGTATCGAAATTATCGAAATTAGGAGGAAAAATGAAAACTAAAACCCCTCTCGTCGAGCTAAAATCTTTAACTAAAATTTATGACAACAAAAAAGTTGCCTTAAAAAACGTTAATCTAAAATTAGAAAATAATAAAATCTACGGTCTGCTCGGAAAAAATGGTTCCGGAAAAACGACGTTAATCAAACTAATTAACGATTTATTAACGCCGAGCGAAGGAGAAGTTTTAATTAAAGGAAAAAAGCCCGATATTGCCTCGAAAAAAATAATTGCTTATCTTCCCGAGCGAACTTACCTCGATAAAAGTCTGACCGTAAAAACCGCGATTAAAGAATACGCCGAATTTTACGAAGATTTTAGTTTTAAAAAAGCCGAAAAATTATTAAAAAATCTTGAACTCGACGAAAACCAAAAAATCCTTAAAATGTCGAAAGGCATGCAAGAAAAACTCCAACTTCTTCTCGTCATGTCCCGAAAAGCTGAACTCTATATTCTTGACGAACCGCTTTCCGGCGTTGATCCCGCGACTCGCGACGAAATCCTCGACCTCATTATCGAAAACTTTGAAGAAAATTCTAGCCTCTTGGTTTCTACCCATCTCATTTCCGACGTTGAGCGAATTTTAGACGAAGTTATCTTCATTAAAAATGGCGAAATCGTGGAATATTCTAACGCCGAAAAATTACGCGAACAAGAAAACGCGTCGATTGATGAAATTTTTAGAAGGAGATTTAAAAATGTTAAATAAACTAATTAAAATTGACTTACGCTATATTTTAAGGCTTACGCCGATTTTCTTTGGCGCGGGAATTTTCTTCGCGCTGGTTTCGCTGGTTTCTTCAAAAATCGAAGGTTCCGCAATCGCCGAAATCATTAAAAGGATTTCTGAAAACTTTGCGTTGTCCGCAGTTATTTCCGGAATTATTAACGTTCTTTCCAGAGCAGTCGGCGTTTTTTATAAAAAACTTTATGGCGACGAAAGTTACTTAACGCATACTCTACCGATTCCGAAGAAAACAATTTATTTATCAAAAATCTTATCAACGCTTTATAGTTTTCTAATCGCGCTTTTTATTGGGATTTTAATTTTAGCGATCAACTATAATTTATTCGAAAATTTCGAAACGCTAAAAACGTTTATCGAAACGACGGCAGGAATGACGGGCGGAAACGTAACTGAATTTCTCGTCCTAATTATCTTAGTCGGATTTTTCGAAATAACGACCTTAGTCTCACTCATTTTCTTAGTGATGATTATAAAAAATCGAACAACCAAAACTAAAACTGCTCTCATCGCGGCGGGAACTTATTTAGCAGCGCAAGGAACGTTTCTTCTAAGCCTCTTCCTAATCGGAATTATAAATCCGGAAGTCATGGAATTATTTAATTCTGAAATAGTTTCATCAGAAACGATGCGGCTCGTTTTTATCGACGCGATTATAGTTTATTCTGTTGCGACTTTAATTATTAACATGGTAAATACGAAACTGCTCGAAAAAGGCGTCAACGTCGCGTAAAATTTAGTATAATAGTTTCATAAGAATTAAAAAGGAATTTTTATGAAACAAGAAAAAACTAGAGAAATAGTCTCAGCGGGAGTCCTCTTCTTCGTTGGGATTCTTCTCTTTGCTTATGCGGATAAAATTTTAGATTGGATTTCTGTCATTCTCGGCGCTCTCGCAATTGCTTATGCTGTTATTACTCTACTTTCTTATATCGGTGCTAAGCCGAAAGACCGTCGCGAAACCTCAATTTTCCTTATCGTCCTCGCTGCCGCCGCGGGTATTGTTCTGATTTCTAAGTCCACTTTCATTCGCGAAATGATTTCTTTTATCATCGGGATTTATATTATCCTAACTTCCGCTCTCCAACTTTCCGCGATTCTTGACTTTAAACGCCTAACTGGTATTAAAATCAAATCCATCATTCTCCCGATTCTCGGAATTATTATCGGCGCATTCTGTATTTCTGGCGACCTCCTCGTTCCCGACGCTCTAATTCAATATACCGGCATTCTCCTCTCGATTTACAGCGTTATCGAAATCGCCTCCATTTTATTATTCAGCAAAGAAGAAAAGAAAGCGAAGAAATCTACGCCAAAAATCCAAGAGGGCGAAATTATTTCTGAATCTCCGAAAGAAAAATCGACAAAGAAATAAAATTATAATATAATATCCCCTAGAAAATCTTCTAGAAATAAAAAGGAGTTTTATGGCTAAAAATCCACGTTTAATTTTAATTACCAATCCAGGGTCTTCTTCCCGAAAATACGCGCTTTATCGCGAGGACGAACTACTTTGCTCGCTCCATTTCGAGTTCGAGAAAAAGAAAGTTGTCTGCACTCTAAAACGTGCCGACGAAACAAAAAAGAAAATCTCGACCGAAGCAAAAGATTTAAGCTCGACCGTCGGGATTTTGAATAAAATCTTAACCGACGAGGGTTATCTCGGCGGCGTCTCCAAAATCGACGCTATCCTCGCTCGTATTGTTGCAACGGGAGAATATTTTACTCACGACCATCTCGTCGATCAAGAATGTCTCAAAAATCTTGAAATTGCTAAAAAACGTACTCCGCTCCACGTTCCTGTCGTCGCGAACGAAATCGAAGCCTTTGTTAAAGAGTTCAAGGGAACTCCAGTTATTGCGATTTCTGACTCCGCTTTCCATTCCGACCGTCCAGAGTTAATGAAGTATTACGCTATCGATAAAGATCTCGCCGACAAAGCCGAAATTAAACGCTACGGCGCGCACGGTCTCTCCGTTGGTTCAATCGTTAAATATATGGAGCGCGAAAAAATTCTTCCAGAAAAGCTAATCGTTTGTCATCTCGGCTCCGGCTCTTCGATTACCGCCGTCTATAAGGGTAAGTCTCACGATACAACGATGGGCTATACTCCGCTCGAGGGCGTTATGATGTCGACTCGAACCGGCTCAATCGACGCGGCTGCTGCCCTCGCGATTAAACGCGCTCTTAAAATTAAAGACGACGAAGAACTTGAGGAATACTTAAATAAAAAATGCGGTCTTCTCGGCGTTTCTGGCTCAACTGATGATATGCGCGAAATTATTCGTCTCCGTAACGAGGGTGATGATCGTGGTAGTTTTGCTCATGCTCTCTTCGTTTATCGTATTCAAAGCGCAATTGGTCAAATGGTTGCTTCGCTTGGTGGTGTTGATGCGATTGTCTATACTGCGACTATCGGCGAGCGTTCTGACGAAATTAGAAAATGTGTTTCTCAAAAACTTTCTTATCTTGGTTTTGAACTCGATAATTCTAAAAACGAATCCGAACTCGAAAATCGTCATGAAAACATTGCGACCGAAAGTTCTAAACCGATTTATGTTATTCGTACCGACGAATTTGAAGAAATGATTCGTCGCGCGAAAGTTGTTCTCGACGGCGAAACCTGTGACTGTGGTTGTGGCGATAACTGCGAGTGTGATGACGATTGTAATTGTAAAAAATCTTGCGACTGTAAAAAATAAATGACCGATTCTCTCAGGCAAGTCAGTCTAAAAGAAACCGAAAAAATCTTAGAATTTGCGCATCTCGCCCTCAATTTTGAGGGCGACTTCGTTGAGCTAGGTTGTTATCGTGGCGATACTTCGCTTCTTCTTGAAAAAATGCTCGAAAACGCAGAAAAATCCAAAAAAATCACAAACGGTTCTAAAACTCTTTGGCTTTATGATTCTTTCGCCGGTCTTCCTGAAAAAACTAAAGAAGATTCTTCTGTTGCTGGCGACGAATTTAAGGCTAGCGAACTTTTTGTTTCGAAGCGCGAAGTTATCGAACGTTTTAAAAAAGCGAATTTGAAACTTCCAGTTATTAAAAAAAGTTTTTTCGAGAACCTAAATCCTGAAACTGACCTGCCTGAAAAAATTTCCTTCGCCTTTCTCGACGGCGATTTATACTCTTCAATTAAAACTTCTCTAAACCTCGTCGTCCCGAAATTATCTGAGCAGGGAATTATTCTTGTTCATGACTATAATAACCCGAAGCTCCCCGGTCCCGCCCGCGCGGTTGATGAATTTCTTCAAATTCATCCCGCCTTTAAGCTAAAACTTTTTGAGACTCTCGCTTTTTTATCTCGTTAATTCGCGAAAGTAATAATTTCGTTTCTTTTTCAAATTCGAGTTGTTTTAGCTCAATCGAAGAAATTCGCTCGAATAACGGCGCGTTTTTCGCGACGAAATTTCTCATCTCGACGAACGCCCGAATCATACTCACGCTAGACTCAACGTCTTTTAAGACTAACGCGAGCATTACGATTCCTTGTTCCGTATAAACGTATGGCGGTTTTTCCGTCTTCGCTTTTTCTGGAAAAAGGGAATTAAACTCATTTTTCGTCAACTTAAACCTAAAATCGTTCGGGAAAAAGTCCGCGTTTCGATTAACGATTCGGTTTAACTCTTTAGTTTCCATCTTATATAACGACGCCATATCAAAATCAAACACGACCGGTTTTTCGTGGATGATATGAATTAAACTTGCTATATCAACCTTACTTAGTGGCGCAATATCTCGACTAATACTCATATCGTATATTATACCATAAAAATCTTAAAAATAAAACGGCCAACTACCCCTATTTTAGCACTCTTGACATATGACTGCTAGTTTGCTACTATAAATACAGAAACTAGCACTCATTTAATAAGACTGCTAACGAAAGGAGATAAATATGTCAAAAATTATTGGAATTGACCTCGGAACAACTAACTCGGCGTTTGCTTATATGGTCGCCGGAAAGCCAGAAGTTATCACCAACAGCGAGGGCGACCGAACTACCCCGTCGGTCGTTGCGGTAACGAAAAAAGGCGACCGCCTTGTCGGGAAAGTTGCTCAACGTCAGCGTGTGACGAACCCAAAAAATACGATTTATGGAATTAAACGTTTAATCGGGCGTAAATTCTCTGACAAGGAAGTCCAAAAAGACCTCGACATCATGCCTTATAAGATTGTCGAAAAAGGTTCTGGCGTTGCGGTTGAGATGGATGGGAAAAAATATACTCCAGAACAGATTTCCGCTATGGTTCTCTCGAAGATTAAAGCCGACGCTGAGGCTTTTCTCGGCGAAAAAGTAACCGAAGCAATCATTACCGTCCCTGCCTACTTTGACGATTCTCAGCGTCAAGCAACCAAGAACGCCGGTAAAATCGCTGGTCTCGAAGTAAAAAGAATTATTCCTGAACCGACTGCGGCGGCTCTTGCTTATGGTCTCAACAAAAAAGACGACGAAAAAATTGTTGTTTTCGACCTCGGCGGCGGAACGTTTGATGTTTCCGTTCTCGAACTCGGTGATGGTGTCTTTGAAGTTAAGGCAACTAACGGCGATACTCATCTCGGCGGCGAAGATTTCGATAATATTATCGTTAATTATCTCTGCGACGAGTTCAAGAAAGAATCCGGCGTCGATATTAAAGGCGATGCTGCGGCGATGCAGCGCATTAAAGACGAAGCCGAAAAAGCGAAAAAGGAAC
>CAYWPO010000001.1:0-78216 GCA_964460285.1 uncultured Candidatus Saccharibacteria bacterium | reverse complement strand
TTTTAGATTTTTATTATTTTTTACCTTCTTTAATAGCTTCGACGAAGTAGTCGAGAACGAGCTGTTCTGCTTTAACGGCGTCGTCGTTCATCGGAACAACGTAATCGATTCCGGTCGGGTCGACGTTCGTATCGCAGAGAGCGATAATCGGGATATGAAGAGTTTTGGCTTCTTTAATCGCGTTTTTATCTTCAATTGCGTCAGTGACGAGAATGGCAGTAGGTTGTTCGGACATATCTTTAATTCCGCCATAGCGTTCGTTAAGAAGATCGATTTCTTCTTGAAAACGTTGAACTTCGAGCTTAGAGTAGCGAGATTCAAGCTCGCCGGATTTCATACGGCGTTCAAGGTCTTTAACCTTTTTGATTTGCTTGTTGACGGTTTCAACATTAGTCAAAGTTCCGCCGACCCAACGAACAGTAACGTAAGGCATCTCGACTTCTTCAGCAGCAGTTTTAACCATGTCTTTAAGAGACTTTTTCGTCCCGACGAAAAGGATTTTCTTCCCGGCTTTTGTGGTTTCAGTCGCGAATTTTAGGGCCTTATCGAGACCTTCGACGGTTTTCTCTAGGTTGATGATATGCGCTTCTTGGCGTTTGCTGTGGATGTATGGCGCCATTTTAGGGTGCCAACGGCTGGTCTTATGACCGAAATGCGCTCCGGATTCGAACAGAGCTTTCATATCGACTTTTACAGTCATCTATGATTTCCTTTCTTCTACGCCGCGAGAATTAAGATTTTCAGGAAATCGCTCGCGGGTGATTCAATTAAATTTATTACGAGGAGTATTTTAGCATAGATTTTAGAATTTGGCAAGGAGGGAGAGAACTTTACTTTTTCTATTTTTTATGATAAAATAGAGATTAGGTCTTGTTTTAATAGAGACAAGATACTTTTTTTCGAGGGGGTTCGTACCTTGAAGACGAAAGTTACTTTGGTTAAGGTTGCGTTGTCGGATGGGTCTGGGTATAACTGGGTTAACATCCGGACGGCACAGGGCGACTTTAAGCGGCGGTTCATGGAAAAGCTGCTGAGGGATGAAGTCGTTGTCGCGCAGCCGGCGGTGGTTGCTCTGCTCAGGGAGGTTCTTGAGGAGAACAAGCGGCTTCGGAAAGAGGTCAACATCCAGAAGCGGCGGGTTGAGATTCGCGATGACCTGCTCGACGAGAACGGGATTATCCCGAACTACTACGGCGCATAAGTAGCCGAACTTTCGTAACGCGGGAGGCTTGAGAGCCTCCCTTTTTATTGATTGTATTGATTTTTCTTTTGAAGTATGATATAATATGGGTTATAGGGTTATTTGACCTAATTTTTATAGAGGGGAGTACATTAAAAATGGCAGGACAGAAGGTAAGTAGGTTTGGCTTGGACGCTGAGCTATCGGTCTATAACATAGTTTATAGGCGGGATGGCGGTGCGCTGTTGGGGAAAGAGTTTCTCGATTTGATTTTGGCGTTTTCTGAAGAGGAAAAGGATAGACTGGAAAAAGAGGGGAAGACTGGGACTGAGGAGTATCGGATTTTCGTTGAGCGAATTGAGCATATCAAGATGATTTATGAGAATCGCGCCGAGGGTCAGTGTGCCTATATTCCCCAAGCGGTTAATCCGTATCTTCGTCAGTATCTTTTGAAGTGGGCTCCGGATGAACTTCTCGGAAGATTTTACCTTGCGCTTTCAGGTAATCAGACTATGGCTAGGGGTAAGGTTCTTTGCGAGTTGGCTACTAGGCATCAAGACGATTTGGAAGAATTTTCGAAACCGGAGAATTGGACTCCGAGTATCCGTAAGGTTAACGAAATTTTGGAAAAACGTTCAGGTGCGACTACTTTGAGGGATGAACTGATGGCTATTTTGAAGGAGGATAAACATCGCCGTTATAGTGGCGAAGATTGTCGCGTACGAGGAAATTTTGGATGGACGCCGTTGTTTCGAACAAAAGAAGAGGAGCGAGCATTCAGAGGGATTTAATAAGTCCTGTTTGGTTTTGGGAGGCCTAAGGGTCTCCCTTTTTATTTTTAACGGAGTTTAGGGTTTACATTTTAGGGAAAGTTTAGTATAATAACGGGAATTATGAGTAAAACAGAATTACATCCTAAAGATTATCGCTTTGTTGTCTTTTCGGACGAAGCGGCGAAGTTTTCTTTCTTGACTCGTTCGACGGCGAAAAGCGAGGAGACGATTAAATGGACTGACGGAAAAGAATATCCGTTAGTTAAGGTAATGATTTCTTCCGCGAGTCATCCATTCTTCACTGGCGAAGAGAAGATTATCGATACTGAGGGTCGTGTCGATAGGTTTAAGGCGCGTGCTGAGAGAGCCGCGAAACTTCGCGCGAGCTTAGGGAATAAAGTTAAGAAAGCGCAAGCTGAAGCGAAGAAAAAAGAGGAAAAAGAGAAAGCTTAAAAAATTCCCCCGAAAGGGGGATTTTTTATGACATTTCTAAATAGGCGTCGATAAAGGGCATGATTTTTCCGTCAAGAACGGCGTCGGCGTCTTTATCTTCAAATTTGGTACGGGTATCTTTAACGAGTTTATATGGTTGGAGGACGTAATTGCGGATCTGTTGACCCCATTTAGCAGATTCGCCGGCGCGGAGTTTATCGATAGATTCGGCGGCTTGTTCGAGTTTCATTTGAGCGAGTTTCCCGCGGAGAATTTCGAGGGCTTTTTCCTTGTTTTGGAGTTGGGAACGTTCGTTTTGGATGGCGACGACGGTATTGGTTGGGAGATGAGTAATTCTAATCGCGGAGTTAGTTGTATTGACGGATTGACCGCCGTGACCGCCGGAATGATAAGTATCGATACGAAGGTCTTTTTCGTCGAGCTTGATTTCGGTATCGGATTTGATGACGGGGAGAATTTCGACGAGGGAAAAAGAAGTTTGACGGAGATTATCAGCGTTAAAGGGAGAGAGACGGACGAGACGATGGACGCCGTGTTCAGATTTTAAAGTTCCGTAAGGGTTGGCGCCGGAGATTTCATAGACGGCGGTTTTAATTCCGGCTTCTTCGCCAGCGGTGCGCTCGAGGAGGCTAGCTTTAAAACCGTTTTTCTCGAAAAAACGAAGATACATGCGTTCAAGCATACTTGCCCAGTCCATCGCTTCAGTTCCGCCGACGCCGGCGGTAATACGAAGAATGGCGTCGTTATGGTCATATTTGCCAGTAAAGCGGAGGGATTTTTTCAAAGTTTCGAGAGAGGTTTTTAGGGCTTCGACTTGAATCTTAATTTCCTCTTCAAGGTCGGCGTCGCCGAGTTCGAGAAGCTCGGCGATATCAGAAAGTTGGGTCTTTAAGAGAAGCCAAGGCTCGACTTCGTTAGAAAGTTTGGCGAGGGATTCGTGAACTTCTTTAGCCTTTTTGGGGTCATGCCAAAGTTCGGGCTCGGAAACTTTAACTTCGAGAGACTCTTTTTCGTGGATTTTTTGGTCTAGATTAAGTTTTTGCCAAGAGGAGGTTAAATCGTCTTCGAGGAGAGTAATAGTTTTTTTGAGGTCGTTCATTTTTTATAATTCCGAGACAAGGGATTTAAAAATATCGCCACGTTCTTTATAACTTTTAAACATATCGAATGAAGAGGCGCAGGGGGAAAGGAGAACGACGGGAGGGATGATGGGCTTTTTTGCGTCAATAATACAGGTATCGGAGTTTTCTTCGGCGCGGGTTAGATAGGTTTCGGCGAATTCTTGAGCCTTTTTAACGGCGTTTTCGAAATCGGTTCCGGCGAGATAATATTTTTCGGGATCCTCGTTCTCGGCGAGTTTTTTCGCGGTTTCGCCGATTAGGACGGCCTTAATGAGGTGAGGATTTGTAAAAATTAAATTTTTTACGGGCGAGGCATCGACGCCTTTATCTTTCCCGCCGGCGATAAGGACGAGGGGGGTATTCGGGAAAGAATTAAACGCGGCTTCGAGCGAGGGGAGGACGGTCGAAAAAGAGTCGTCGAAATATTTAACGGAGTTAAGCTCGCGGACAAGTTCGATATGATGAGGGAGAGGTTGGAAATTTTTGAGGGCAGATTTAAGCTCTTCCTCATAAGTTTCGAGGAAAGTTTTTAGGTCTAAGTTCAGATAGGCGGAGCAGGCGAGGAGGGCGGCTTCAGCGTTTTCTTTATTGTGGTTGCCGACGATTTCTAGGGAGTTTAAAACTTCGGTTTCGAGGGGGGATTTTTCGGCGAGGGGGTAGGGGAGTTTTTTCGCAGGAGAGGTTTTCGCGAGGGCTTTGGTATTTTCGTTATCTTTAAAATAGATGAGATAATCTTCGGGAGTTTGGTGTTTGGCGATATTTTCTTTGGCGGAGAGATATTCAGCGAAGTTTTTATGAACGTCGAGATGATCCGGCTCGATGCGGAGAGCGACGGCGATTTCAGGAGATTTTTCTAAGTCCCAAAGCTGAAAAGAAGAAAGTTCGTAAACAACGACGTCGTTTTCGGTTAGTTCAGGGAGAATATCAAGGGCGGGGGCGCCGATATTCCCGACGAGAAAAACCTTTTTCCCAATTGAGGTTAGAATATCGCGGATTAGAGTACAGGTCGTTCCCTTTCCTTTCGTTCCGGTAACGCCGATGATTTTCGCTTTAGAGTTCGAGAGGAAAAACTTTGTAACGCTAGTTATTTTTTCTTTTGGGGCGGGGATCCAGTCGGGGCGGACGGAGGGGGTTCGGAAAATCAAATCATAATTAGAGAAGTCGCGGGATTTTAAATCTTCGGCGGTGAATTTATCAAGAATGTCAATTTTGGTATGTTCGGAAAGATTAGGGTCGGATTTAAAATAATTTTCGGCAGATTTCCCCTCGAGGCCATAACCTAAGATTAAGATATTCATGAGATAATTATAGCACGGATTTAGTTTAAAGTTTAAGGCGGTCGGCGAGAGGGGTGATTTGGGCTTTTTCGCAAGAGCCGACGGCGACGAGCGCGGAAATTTCGCTACCGGCGAATTCGCGAGCGAGGTCGACGATTTCCTGTTTAGTAATTTTATTAACGTAATTTGGAATTAGCTCATAAATTTCGATTTCGTCAGCTTTAAAATATTCGTCGGCGTAAAAATCGGCAATTTGAGAGACGGTTTGGGCGGACATTTGGAAGCGACCGAGCATATAACTTTTAGCGGCGGTGATATCTTTTTCGTCGAGGTCGCCGTTGAGAACTTTTTCGAGAGAATCATGAATAAGTTCAAAAAGTTCGGCGGAGTTTTCGAGATTAACTTCGCCGGAAAAGTCCCATGAAGTATTTAGTTCGTCATAAGTTAAACCGGAATCGAAAGAATAAATTAAACCGCGCTTTCGAGCTTCGCCGAAGATTTTACTGTTCATGGTTCCGGTTAAGATATGATTCAGACAACCGATAGCGTGAGACTCGGAAGTGTCAAGGCGACGGGGAGTGAGAAAAGAAAAACCAAAAGTTAAATTATTCGCGTCTTTTCGACGGATTAAAACTGGAGAGCCGGAATGAAGCGAATCGAGCGGAACGTCGAAACGTTCGCCCTCTTTTAAGTCCCAGTTTTCAAGCATTCTAAGGATTTTTCGTTTACGGAAAAAACCAATATTACCAGCGATAATAAAGCGCATATTTTTAGCGGTATGAGTGCGGCGGTAATGTTCGCGGATATCTTTAAGTTCGATGTTGGGAATGGTTTTTAAACGTTCGGAAAGATTTTCGACGGTCTCGCCGATTTGTTGTTGGACGCGCGGCCAGAGGAGACGGTTATAATCATTCATATAACCGGTTAATTCGGATTTGACGTTCCCCTTTTCACTTTTTAGCTCGGCTTCATTGAACTTTGGTTCGCAGACTGCGAGGCGTTTTAAATCTAAGATTCGATCCCATTCAAAATCGGCACATTCGGTTTCGTAACAGACGGTAATATCGGAAGTCCAGGCGTTATGATAAGCGCCGTTTTTAGTAAATTCAGCTTCATATTCGCCCTCGGATTTAAATTTAGAGTTGGCGCCGAAAGAAAGGTGTTCGACGACGTGGGCGGTTTCATAGATTTCGGGTTTTTTAGCGTAGCGAAGACCGGCGCGAAAGGCAACGCGAGTTGACATGACGCTAGCGCCAGGGACGTTAATTAAGAGTCCCTTAGCACCCGATTTTAACTTTACCTCCTCAACGTGATGACGCATGAAATTTTAATGGCGACGGCCTTTTTTCTTATTTTGGCGTTGCTTTTTCTTATTTTTCTTAGCGGCGTTGCGTTTAGTATTTAAGTTAGTATTTCCGCTGGAAGATTTTTTCGAATCTTTTTTAAACTCATCATCGAGATTTTTATCGCCGGCGGAGATTTCGTTGACGCCTTTTTCGGTCGCGGTTTCGGCCATTTTAGTTAGTTCGGAATCATATTCTTCGTTATCGACGGTATTAGTTCCGGAGGCTTCTTGCTTGGTTAAGGAGAGGAGAATACGGAGGACTTCTTCGCGGAGGTTTTTCTCGAGACCGTTAAAGAGCTTTTGAGACTCGGAACGATATTCGACGAGTGGGTCGCGTTGACCAACGGAACGCCAATGGATTCCCTCGCGGAGATGTTGCATGTTTTCGAGATGCTGCATCCAGAGAGCGTCGAGAACTTTCAGATAAACTTCGCGTTCGACTTTACGCATGACTTCTTCGCCAAATTCGGCTTCTTTTCCGGCGTAAGCCTCTTCGACGGCGATTTTGGCGAGTTTTGCGCGGTCTTTTTCTTTGCGCATACGCCCGATTTCTTCAACTAAATCTTCGTCGAGGTTAAAGACGGAAAGGAATTCTTCTTTGAAGTTTTTATTGACGCGAGAAGAAAAGGTAGTTAAATCTTCGGTTGCGTCTTTAATTAAACGGTCGATTTCGGAACGAATATTTTCGCCCTCGAGAATTTTACGGCGCATCATATAAACGACTTTACGATGGCGGTTAATAACGTTGTCGTATTGGACGACGTTTTTACGAGAGTCGAAGTTAAAGCCCTCGATACGTTTTTGGGCAGCTTCAAGAGTTTTAGAGATGGATTTGGTTTGGATTGGAGTATCTTCATCAACGCCGAGACGAGACATTAGCATCGCGACACGTTCGCCTTGGAAGATGCGCATTAAATCATCTTCACAGGAAACAAAGAACTGAGTCGTTCCGGGGTCGCCTTGACGACCGCCACGACCGCGGAGCTGATTATCGACGCGACGAGAATCGTGACGTTCGGAACCGATAACGACGAGACCGCCGAGTTCTTTAACGCCTTCGCCGAGTTTAATATCGGTACCGCGTCCGGCCATGTTGGTCGCGAGAGTAACGGCGCCTTTTTCGCCGGCTTTTTCGATAATAGCAGCTTCGCGTTCATTATTTTTTGCGTTTAAGATTTCGTAAGGGATTTTAGCTTCGTCGAGGTAGCTCGCGATAAGTTCGTTTTTGACAATAGAAGCGGAACCAACGAGGACGGGTTGACCCTTTTCATGGTATTTTTGAATTTCGCGGGCGATAGCGCGGAGTTTTCCGGCTTCGGTTCGGAAGATTAAATCGTCTTTATCGACGCGTTTAATCGGGCGGTTGGGCGGGATTTGGATGACGTCGAGGGCGTAGATTTGTTGAAACTCCTCAGCTTCGGTAAAGGCGGTTCCGGTCATACCGGAGAGTTTATTATAGAGACGGAAGAAGTTCTGGAAAGAGATAGTCGCGAGGGTCATAGATTCTTGTTTAACGGCGACACCCTCTTTAGCTTCGATAGCTTGATGGAGGCCTTCGTTATAGCGGCGACCCTGCATTAAGCGACCGGTATGTTCGTCGACGATAATAACTTCGCCGGAATTAGTAACGACATAATCTTTATCGCGTTTAAAGAGAACTTGGGCGCGGAGAGCTTGTTCCATATGATAAACGAGACGAGTATTTTTAGTTGAGTAAAGCGCGTCGATACCAAGGATTTCTTGAACTTTTTCGACACCTTTATCGGTTAAAGTAACGGAACGATGTTTTTCGTCGAGGACATAGTCTTCGGGAACGAGACGGGCGGCGATTTTAGCGAACTGATAATAAGCATCGGGGTTATCGCCGGCGGGAGCGGAAATAATAAGCGGAGTTCGCGCTTCGTCGATTAAGATGGAATCGACCTCATCGACAATTGCGAAGTTAAGCTCGCGTTGGCGGAGGAATTTAACCTCGGAGGTCATATTGTCACGAAGATAATCGAAGCCGAATTCATTATTAGTTCCGTAAGTAATATCAGCGTTATAAGCGTCTTTGCGGGTTGCGGGTTTGAGGTGGCGGAAGCGTTCGTCGGCGTGGTCTTCGTTTTCGTATTCTTTATCATAAACGAAAGAAGCGTTATTGATAATGACTCCGACGGAAAGACCGAGGAAATCATAAACCGGTCCGTTCCAACCGGCATCGCGTTGAGCGAGGTAATCGTTGACGGTAACGACATGAACGCCGCGGCCAGTCAAAGCATTCAAAACGGCGGGGAGAAGCGCGACGAGAGTTTTTCCCTCACCGGTTTTCATTTCGGCAACATTACCTTCGTGAAGCGCGATGCCGCCAATCATCTGAACGTCGTAATGGCGCATCTTGAGGGTACGTTTAGTCGCTTCGCGACAAAGCGCAAAAGTATCGGGGAGAATCGCATTAAGTGCGTTTTCGACGGCAGAAGATTTAAGCTTTTTAGACTTTTTCTTCTTTTTTGAATCAGAATCTTTTTCGGAAGCTTTTAATTTTTCTTTAGCGGTTTTTGCTTCTTCCTGTTTAGTAAGTTTTTCGAGACGCTTTTTAAGAATGGCAGTTTGTTCGGCGAGCTCTTCGTCGGACATTTTTTCATATTTCGGTTCGAGCTTATTGATTTCTTGGACTTTTTTATAAAGGCGTTTTAGAGTTTTCTTTTGGGCATCGCCAAAGATTCCTTGGAGAAACTTTTCTAACTTAGTTTTATCGGCAAGTTTATCGGTTGGTTTCTTTTCTTTTTTAACTTTAGCTTTAGTAGTTTTTGACATATCAGAACACGCTCCCAGATACGGTAATTTGAAAATTATTTTCTTTTAATAAACAGGCTCTTTAAACCTCGACGAGATTTATGAGGGGTTTGTTCAAGTTTATAACGGCGGATTTGACCTGTCAACTTCGCTTCGACGATATCGACGCCGGCGAAAAGGTTAGAGCATTCGTCTTTTGCGGAGATAACTTTCCCGCCAGGGATCTCCATGGCGACAGAGATTTCGTATTTATTGCCATGTTCGCGATTAACCTCGGTAACGACGATTTTAGCGACGACGTCTTTTTTCGAGCCGCGGGGAAGGTAGCGGTCGAGCTTACCAATTTTTTTGGTAGCGTATTTCTTAAAGTTTTCCTCGATTTTATAATTTGAGCCGCTAATATCAATTTTACTAATCATTTTTATAACTCCTCTTTATTATTTAGATAAGGTTTCAAAACGTCCGGAACGATTAACTTTCCGTCTTTTTGGGCATAATTTTCGATAACGGCGACCATAGTTCGGGCGAGAGAGACGGCGGTTCCGTTCAGAGTGTGAGCGACGACGACTTCGCCGGATTTTCGGCGGACGCGGATGTTAAGAGAGCGAGCTTGGAAATCAGTGCAGTTCGAACAAGAAGTTAGCTCGCGATATTTTTCGTCGACAGGAGACCAATATTCGATATCGTATTTTTTCGCGGCGGGAGAGCCGAGATCGCCGGCGGCGATATTGATGACGCGGTAAGGAATCCCGAGATCTTGCCAGATATTTTCTTCTATTTCTAGGATTTTTTCGTGCATCTTTTTAGAATCTTCGGGAAGACAAAAGACATACATTTCGAGCTTGTTGAATTGATGGACGCGGAAAAGACCGCGAGTATGTTTTCCGTAAGTTCCGGCTTCTTTACGGAAGCAAGCGGAAAGACCAGCATAACAAAGTGGAAGGTCTTCTTCGTCGAGGATTTCGTCCATATGATAGCCAGTTAAAGGCATTTCGGCGGTTGCGATAAGGGCGAGGTCTTCGCCTTCGACAAAATATTCGTCGGACTGGGCGGAAGTTCGCGGATTAAAGCCACAGCCTTCGAGAATTTTCGAGGAGACGAGGTCGGGAACGGTCATAAAGTTAAAGCCAGCTTCGGTTACTTTTTTAATTCCGTATTGAGTTAGGGCGTTTTCGAGAAACGCGAGTTCGTTTTTTAGATAATAAAACTTACTACCGGCGACTTTACTACCGCGTTCAAAATCGACCCAGTCGCGAGAGACGGCATAGTCGAGATGATCGACAGAATCTGCTTTTTTACGTTTATTTCCCCAACTTTTAACTTCGACGGAATCTTCTTCGCCGCCAAGCGGAACGTCGTCGAAGATAATATTCGGGACGGATTTCAATAAGGTTTTTAGTTCGGACTCTAAGTCGGATAACTTTTTTTCGTCGAGGGAAAGGGAATCTTTTATTTTTTTCCCTTTTTCGATTAATTCGGGGGAAGGTTTTCCGCCTTTCATCTTCGAGGCGACTTCATTTTTTTCGCGACGAAGTTCTTCAACTTTTTTGAGGACTTCGCGACGTTCGTCATCTAACTTTAAGAGTTCATCAAGAGAAACTTTATAACGCTTTTCTTTGACGGAGCGCTCAACATCCGCTTTATTCTCGCGGATAAAATTAATATCTAACATAGGGTTAATTATAACATAGGTTTGGTTAAAAAAGGAGTCTATTCGACAAACATCGTCTCTTCGATGTAGAATCTGCCATCATAAGAAAAGAGCAGTTTTTCGGTTTCGGTTAAGATGGAGATTTTTTCGACTTCTTTTTCGTTGTTTTTTTCGGAAGTTTCGAGAGCAACGACAAAGGTTCGTCCGTCGCTAGTCTTAACGTTGAATTTATTGTCTTTAAGACTGTCGTCAACGAAAGTAATGTAGGAATCTTTTAGGGTTAGTAGAAAATAATCTTTGACGGTTTTTTCGACAAAGCCGGCGGAACGATAGGTGTAATCTTTAAAGAAAGAATAAGGAAAAGCAACCTCCGATTCGTTAAAGGAAGAATCGGTATAGAAGTTAGTTTTTTGAGCGGCGAAACGGGCAAGAGCTTCGGAATTTTCGGCTTCGTCCTCGAAATCGTCTTCGGATTCTTCTAAATCTTTAGTCTTATCGTAAACTTGGTCGAAAGTGGCGTCTTCGGACAGGTCGAGTTTGGCTAGAGTTTTGGTAAAATCAAAATCTTCGTCTTCTTCTAAAACGGGAGCAGATTCGTTAGCTACGGTTTCTTCTTTATTTTTAGAGGTTAGAATAGCGATGAGAGAGATGATTAAGATAAGGGCGGTTGCGCCAGAGATAGGAATGAGATATTTTTTTTGAGATAAGATTTGTTTAAGTTTTTCCATAAACCTCCTTAATAATAAAACGCGGTGACGTAGGCGCCGTTTGCGGCTTTCATGAGAGATTCGGCGCTGCCGCATTGATACCAACCAGAGCCGCGCCCCGGACCAGTGATACAAAATTCTTGGTTTACCATGGTTTTCTTGCCGCTGGCGGAAGAGTTGGAGCGGTTAATCATTGAGTCGCCGAGGATGGTGATGTCGGAGCCGTTGGAAGCGGCGGAGCTATCTTTGGCTTTAACGGTTTTGATGATTAGTTCGCCGATTTTTTTCGAGCCGGCGGCGGTGGGGTGACCGTCGGGATAAACGTAGGTTTTCTTATTGGAGCTAGAAACGAATCCCGCCCAGTCGATTAGATAAACGCCTTGGTGGGCTTTGGTTGCTTCTTTGAATTTATCGTTATTATAGGATTTTAATTTTGAGTAGTCGCTATTGCTGGACGGCCATTCTAGGGCGGCGTAATTGGTCAGAAAATAGATGCGCGCTTTTGGGTTTTTGGCGCGGATGGCGGAAATCATGGAGTTGACTTGGGATGAGGTTACGGGAGATTCTGGGCAGCGGACTGAGCCGACGCTAGAGTTACAGTTATTGGTTCCGAGGGCGATGACGACGTTATTCTTGAGCGAGGAAAGATGGTTTTTGATATAGTTGATACCTTGGGAAAAGGTATGTCCATCATCGGCATAGATGCCTGCTTTTTTAAGACCGGAAAGCGAAGAAAGGATTTTCCCGTTGTTGATTTTACAGTATTGGAAATTTTTAACGTAGGAGCATTGACCGGTTTTTAGATCGTAGCCAGCGCGGAAGACGATGACGACCTTTTTAGAGTTGTAGATGAAAAAGACGCCGCGTTTGGTTTTTAGACCGGAGAACATTGCGGCGGCGAGGGAGCGCATATTGGAAGAGGTAATTCGGTTGGTTTTTGTTTTGGCTCGGGTCGCGCCGGTTGTGGAGATTAAGCAAGAGATAGTTGGTTTTGAGCCGCAGGAGCTGACCTTGGTCTTTACATAGCTGACAGGGACTTTCTTTTTTAAGATGAAGGAAGAGGCGATAGCGTAGGCGGCTTTAAAATCATTAGTCCCGCTACCGGATTGGGCGAAGCTGGAAGCTTGGCTAAGAGAGAAGCCGACGCTGTAATTAGTTTTAGCGTAAGAGTTAGGAGAGACGAGAAAACTAGAAAAGAAGACTAAAGTTAAGAGAAAAAGTTTCGATTTTTTATTTAACATAACCATATTATATAGTATAATTATAAGATATGGAAGAAGAATCATCAAGTAATAGTTGGATTTTAATTTTGTTAGTCGGGTTGGGACTGGCTGGCGGGATAGGGATTTCGACGGCGTTGACGGGGACGCCTGATGATTCGGACGGGACGAAATTCGCGACGATAATAATGAACGATACGTCGGAATATAAGAATATGAAGCTAGAAATCGAGGGGGAGATTTATCCGGTTTTGGGTGAGATTAGGATTCCTAAAGGAGAACATCTTGCGACTTTTTCGGCGGATAGATGTGACTCGCTAGAGATTGAATATAGCGGAGAAGAAGAGGGGGACGCGGCGACGGTTTTGAGTAATGTGAGTTTGACTTGTGAGGAAAGTAGCGAAGAGGGGGATGAGATAACCGAGGAAGATTTTTTGTTAGCGCAATATACCTCGGGTTCCGAGGAGCGAGACGGGGAGCTAGAGGATTTTTTGTTTGATGGTTCCGTGGAGATTGACGAAGAGGCGTTTCGGTCAATAAGCTTCGACTAAAAATTTTACCATGTTCCGTGGCCACCGCCACCACCGCCGCCACCGGAGAAACCGCCACCGCCGCCGCCAGAAAAGCCGGACGAGGAGCCGGACGACTCGCTGATTGTGCTAGAGGCGATAGTTTGGTTGATGGTCGAGGTGAAGGAGCGAAAATCGGAGCCGGAGATAATTACGCCTCGCATTACCCAATCTGGGTCAGAAACGTCATCGAATTTATAATAGTTATTAAGCTCTTTCATCCACGATTCTTCGATTCCGAATAAGACGGCATAGGGGAGAAGTTTTTCATAGAGTTTAACGATTCCTTCGTGGGTTGTATCGGCGCCTTTAACGCTTTGGAGGAAAGAGATACGGTCTTTTTCGGCGAGAGACATATATCTTTTAAGACCATCGAGATATTTACTCGCTTTAATTCCCTCGATAGTCCGACTAGCGTATTTGTCGAAAGTAGAATGAACGATAGCGAAAGCGAAAATATAGACGAAGAAGAGGAGATAAATCAAGAACGCGGCGACAGCAGCGTCAATAATAGTATCGACGCCAGTTTGAGTTGCAAAGCTAGTAAAGAAAAAGGTGGAGATGATAAAGATAAGAATGAAAGCAGCGAAAAGTTTACCGGACTTTATTTTTTCGCGCTCTTTCTTTTCAACGAAGAGACCTTTTTTCTCAAGGGAGCTTATGATAGATGTTTCGTAGCTGGCGTTCAGAGAGCGAAGATGAGAAGTTGAGGTGTATGATTTTACTTCGATTTCTTCGCCGACAGAGACGGAAGACCCGCCGTTAAGGATTTCGAGGACGATTTCTTGTTCGCGAGAGACGTCATCGAGATTTTTAACGAGGATTTTCCATTTATAGCCGCCGAAAAGTTTTTTATCGCCTTTTTTAAGTTCGATTTTATGGGCGACGGCGAGTTCAAGAAGGCTGGCAACGCGGGGGTTTCTTAACGTTCCAAGATAGTTTAGCGACATTTCGCCGGCAGTAAAACCGAGCTTCGGGGTAAATTCGGGAGCGGTGATTTTTGACTTGGCGAGGTCACGCTTTTCTTTTATTTTGGCGAAACTTTTTTTCCAAGAAACAATCGAGGCGATAAAGATGGCGATAGAAATTCCAAGAAAAGCGATTGGGGCATAGTTTTTCGGGGGAGTATTGATTTTAAAGGTGTCGGGTTTGAAGCCGATATCAAAAGTCAAGTTTTCGCCGGCGGCGAGATTTTCGGTCGAGAAAAGGATTTCTTTTTCGGATTTTTCGATTTTGCAGCGGGAAGTTGCTTCTTCTCCTTTTATGCCATAGACTCCGACGTAGCAGCTTGCGTCTTGGAGCCAACTAGAGTCGAGACCGTCTTCTAAAACTACCTTTGCGGAGAGGGAGTTAATCGAAACGGAAGAGCCGGTTCCGTTGGTATCCCAATAAAATTCTTGGTTTTTGGAATTTTCCGGAGCGAGAATAACGTTTTCGCGTTTATAGGTGACGATGTAATTTTGGGTTCCGTTAACATAGGAATTCGCGCTACCGACACGGAGACAGGTTTCGTCGCCCTCGGTAAAGGTAGAAAATGGTTCTTCGGCGCCGTTTCGAGTCGCGGTAAAAGTTCCGGAGAGAAGAGATTTCACACCACGGTAGGCAGTTGGCGTGCAAAGAGAGATGCCGTGGCTGGTATTATAGTTAGGAAAGACGGCGGTAATGTTTTCTTCTATGGAAAGGGTGGATGTTCCGTCGCTAGATTTTCCTAGTGTGTAGGTTGCGTTAAAAGAATCGTAATAGTTGGTGTTCATTATAAAACTATTTTACTGATTTTATGGCAGTTTTTAAAGCGTTAACGGATTTTTGGTATTTAATTCCCTCGGATTCGGAGAGCTTTAAGTCGAGACGGCGAAGCGCGCCGCGACGACCGACGACGGTTGGGAAACCGATGAAGAGATTATTATTATCGTCGTAACTCGAAACGGGAAGAACGCGGCGTTCGTCGTTTAGGATACAGTTGATGATATGGACGGCGCAAGCGCCAATTCCGTAATAAGTTGCGCCTTTTTTCTTGATGATTTCGTAAGCCTCGTTACGAGCATAATCTTCGATATCGAGGAGGGCGGTTTCGGAAAGGAGAGAGGTAATAGGTTGGCCGCCGAGGTCGGCGGAGGAGAGGAGGGCGAATTCGGTGTCGCCATGTTCGCCGACTTGGTAAGCATGGATAGATTTCGGGTTGACGTTTAATTTTTCGGCGAGCTTTTGGCGCAGACGGGCAGAGTCGAGGACGGTTCCGGAGCCGAGAATATGGTCGCTAGGGAGACCGGAATATTTCCAAGTTAAGTAAGTTAAAACGTCCATAGGGTTCGTCACGACGAGGAAGATGCCGCGAAAACCGTTTTTCATGATTTCTTTAATCATGGGTTTAAAAATTGAGGCGTTTTTCTTGAGGAGGTCGAGACGAGTTTCGCCCGGCTTTTGGTTCGCGCCGGCGGTAATGACGATAATATCGCAACCTTTTACGTCTTTATAGTCGCCGGATTTAATTTTCATATAGGACGGAGCGACGGCGAGCGCATCTTTTAAATCCATCGCTTCGCCCTCGGCATCTTCGGAATTTATATCGGTTAAAACAAGTTCGTTGACGGCGGTTCGTTGATTGATTAAAGAAAACGCAATCGAAGCACCAACGTTCCCAGTCCCGACAATCATAATTTTATTAGACATAGCCCTACCCTTTTAGTTAGTTATATATATTATATATAATATATATGGTTATTTCAAGGATTTTATGATTGGGAACGGGACGGCTTCGCGACCGGAGACGCCTTCGAGGAGCCAGAAGTTGCGTTCGCTGTTCCCCCAACCACAGGCGGGAGGCATTCCGTATTCGAGCATTTCGACGAAATCTTCGTCGAGCATTTGAGCCTCGGAATCGCCGGCGTCGCGGAGAGATTGCTGTTCTTTAAAACGAGAAAGTTGGTCGAGAGGGTCGTTTAATTCGGAATAGCCGTTCCCCATTTCGGTTCCGGCGATGATGGGATGAAAACGTTCGGTAACGAGGGGATTTTCTTCGGAAGTTTTTGCGAGCGGAGAGAGGGAAAGCGGTTCTTCGATGAGCCAGAACGGGCCGGCGGAAGTTTTTCTGATTAGTTTCCAAACATGGTCGATTAGGCGGGCTTCGGAAAGATTTTCGAGGTTTTTTGCTTCGACGTGATTATCTTTAAGGATTTTAATTAGCTGTTCCCTATCGGGATTAAAGACATCGACGTTAAAGCGGTCGCGGAGGAGGTCGGCATATTTGATGCGAGGCCAAGGCTTTCCGTCGTTATCGAGGTCAATTTCGAAGCCGCTGACGTTGAACTTTAGCGTTCCCCAAGTTTCTTTCGCGACGTATTTAATCATTTCTTCATAGAGGTTCATTCCGTCTTCGTAGTTTTCGTAAGCAGCGTAAGACTCGAAAGCGATATGCTCGGGAAGATGTTCATCATCTACGCCTTCGTTACGAAAACGCGGACCGATATCATAAACTTTTTCGAAACCGCCACCGAGGAGACGCTTCAAAGGAAGTTCTTGGGAGATTCTAAGGTAATAATCTTCGTCGGTCGCGTTCATATGGGTCTCGAACGGAGTTGCGTCAGCGCCGCCGGTCGTATGCTCGAGGACGGGGGTATTAACTTCGATAAAACCTTTAGAGTTCATAAAATCGCGGGTCGCTTGCCAGAATTTCGAGCGACGAATGAGACGGTCGCGGACTTCGGGATTAACGTTCATATCGACATAACGACGGCGGTAGCGTTCTTCTTTATTGGTAAAACCATCGCGACCAGGAAGAGGACGGAGAGATTTTCCGAGAAGTTTAACAAAATCGGTAAAGACGGAAATTTCGCCGGTCGAAGATTTTCCGACGGTGCCGGTTGCTTCGATAAAATCGCCAGTATCGAGAAGTTTAATGCGCTTGGTATTAAAAAGTTTTTCGGTCTCCGGAGAAACTTCCGCGAATTTCATGAAAACTTGGACCTCGGCGGAATCGTCGCGAAGCTTGAGAAAGACGAGTTTCCCGAAAGAACGAATGGCGACGAGGCGACCGGCAATAGAAACTTCTTTATTTTCGAGGGCGGAAAAATTTTCGAGGATTTCTTTAATTTTATTTGAGCGAGAAGATTCCGAAGGATAAGGATTTATTCCGAGAGATTTTATTTCGTCGAGTTTTTTTAGACGTTCGTTTCGATAGTCGTTTAAAGTTGTCATGATAAGTTATTCTTCTTTAGAGCTTTTTTAATTGATGGGCGGTCGAAGCCGACGATTTTTTCGTCGCCGATTTCGATAACGGGAACGGCAGAAATTCCCTCGACGGAAGAGGCGTCGATTTCTTCATAGTTGATTTTAATTTCGTCTAACCATTCCATGAGTGCATGGCAATAAACACAAGTTGGGGTTGTATAAACTTTTACCATATATAAATTATACTAATTTTCGGAGATTTTTGATAGAGAAATTAGCTTTTTGTCTTCGAAAGTGAATTTTAAGGAATTTTTTGTTTTTATAATAACGGTTTCGCCATCTTCGGAAATCTCGGCGATTTCGAGATCGATAAAATCGGAATCGGCTTTTTTAAGCGGAGCGTCGGAGATGAAAGTTTCTAGGGCTTCAAAGTAGCGGAGTTTGGTTGAATTATAGTCGAAAGAAACGGCAGAGGGAGCGGTTTTAAAGAGTTTTTCGGAAGCGGAAAGAAGAACGGAACGGTCGATGAGGTTTGACTCGCCCTCAGTTTTAAAATCGGCGAAGTTGAGGGAATCTAAAGCGAAATAGAGTTTTAAGTTATCGGTTAACTTTCCGGAGAGAAAATCAGAGGCATAAAGCGAGGTTTTCGAGAGGCGGAAAGAATCAAGAAGCGGGGCATATTTTTCTTTGGCTTCTTTAACGGAAACGGAAAAAGTCGATTCGGAGGAGGATTCGGTTGAAGAGGTTTCAGCGGTAGCGGTTGGCTCGGTAGCATGATTAAAGAAGCGATTAAAATAGCCCTCGTTATAAAGAATGGTTGTCAAAAAGACAGAGAGCGCGAGGAGAATGAGAATAAAAAGGTCGCGGAAAATAATTTTTCTGGATTTTTCGCTCAGGAGTTTTTTATTCGCGTTTTCGATTTTATCAAGAAAGCGGTCGTCGAGTTTATCATCGAGATAAGTTCGAAGCTCGTCTTTTAATTCGTTTTTCAGTTTAGTCTCAAATTCTTCAGGATTAAAAGTTGAGGCCGGCGCATCGGTAGATTTTTTAGACATAGTTGATTCCCTTTAGATTTTTAATATAATATCATAAAAGGCGAGAAAATTCAAGGACTTCGAAATTTTCGGTTGAGTAAGAGGAGGTAATTTCGAAAGAATCGAACGAGGGGGAGTCGAGAGAAGTTGAATGGATGACGATAAATTTCTCACGCGAGGAGAGGAAGTCGGTGGGGCTTTCGAGGTAAGTATTTTGATAATTACGGATTGGATCGAGCGAACCCCAAATAAAATCGACGTTAAAACTATAAACTGGACTAGAGGGGGTTTCGTAAAAATAGAGATTATAATAGTCCATTGGTTCGGCGTTAATTAGAATTGGCTCGTTAGTTTCAGCGAGCGAATTCGCAAGCGTCATAACTTCGCGCGGTTCGGAGTCGTTTTCGCGAGTTAATGTAGAATGGATCCCAAAAACTGAGCAAATTAAGAAACAGGCTAAAAGAAGAAGCGAGAGATAGTTTCCTGTTTTTCTAGAAGTTTTTTGAATATTATAAGAGAAGAGGATTCCGATTAAAGCGGAAAGAAGAGCGGAGGAATAAGTAATATAACGGGTCATATAAGTTGATTTTAAAGGTGGAAGCGAGAGGAGACAAAGGAGGAGCGGAGGGAGAAAAATAAGAAAGCAAAGAAAGAGAAGATTATTTTGTTCGGAGGATTTTAGGGTTTTTAGAGTTTTTCGAGCGAGGAAAATTGAGAAGAATAAGACTCCGAGGACGGGGAGAATGAGCCAATTTTTTACTTCTTCGGGAGAGCTTAAAGTTAACGCTTCGGTTAAGAAGCTAAAGGGAGTTAGGAGAGAGACTTCGGGAATCCAAAAGCCGTTTTGGACGGTTTTGACTTGAGTAAAGAAAGACGGAAGCCAAGGGAGAAAAAGGAGAACGGCGAAAGTATAAGTTAGAATTAAGGTTTTTAGGTTCGACTTTAAGTTTTTAGATTGATGGTAATAATAAATAATCCAAATAAGATGCGCGAGCCAAACGAGCGAGGTAAAATAATGTGTCCACATTCCGAGGGAAATTAGGACGGCGTAAAGAAGCCAAGGTAATTTTTTCTTTGACTTTAGAGCGTAGTCGAGGGCGAAAGTTGCGCTGATGACGATAAAAAAGACAAGCCCGTACATGCGCATTTCTTCGGAATAACGAATTAAGAACGGCGAAAGCGAAAGGAAGAAAGTTGAGACTGTAGCGGTTTTTAGGTTAAACAGGCGTTTTAGGAGGAAGAAACAAAGAATAATACCGAGCGCGGCGAAGAAGACGCTCATTGAGCGGAGGGCAAAATCGGAAGTTCCGAAAATTAAACTCCAGATTTTTAGACAAAAATAATAAAACGGAGGGTGGACATCGACGGCGGTTGAGGCCCAGATTTCTCCGAAGTTCCCGCGGATGAGAAAGGCGGAATAGGCTTCGTCGAACCAAATTGCGGTTCGGAGATTTAAGGAGGCAAGTAGAGAAAATAAACAGGCGAGGAGAACGGGCGGGAAAATTATTTTGAGTTTTTTTAACATAGAGTCCTTTTTAAGTTGGTGGGCTTTGGGGGGATCGAACCTCCGACCTTACGAATGTGAATCGTACGCTCTAGCCAGCTGAGCTAAAAGCCCGAATGATAATATATATGATATAATCATAGCATATATGAATATTGATTTCCAGAAATTAGAAAAACAGGCAGAAGAGATTGAAAACTTTTTAAGTCAGCCGGAAGCTTATACGGATCCGGAGTTTCCGACGAAGTCGAAAAAGCTAGCTGAGATTAAAGAAATTTTAGAATTAAAAAAAGAAATTGAAACATTAGAAAAAAATTTGGAAGAAGCGAAGAGTTTAGTGGATGATCCGGAGCTAGGCGAGTTAGCGAAAGATGATATTGTAAAAATTACAGAAGAAATCGAAAAGAAGAAAGATAAGTTAGAAGAAAAGTTGACGCCGAAAGACCCAGACGACGAAAAAAACGTAATTGTTGAGATTCGTGCGGGGGCGGGAGGTGACGAAGCGTCATTGTTCGCGGGGGAACTTTTAAAGATGTATTTGAGATATGCGGAAAGAGTCGGATTAAAGGCGGAATTAATTTCGAAAAACGAAAACGAAGCGGGAGGGATGAAAGAAGTTATTTTTAAGTTATCGGGAGATGAGCCATATCGAAAAATGAAGTTTGAGGGCGGAGTTCACCGCGTTCAACGAGTTCCGGTTACGGAAAGCCAAGGGCGGATTCATACTTCGACAGTTACGGTTGCGGTAATTCCGGAGGCGGAAGAAAAAGATATTGAGATTAAAGAAGAAGATTTGAGGATTGATATTTATCGATCAGGCGGACACGGCGGACAGTCAGTTAATACGACGGATTCGGCGGTTAGAATTACACATCTGCCGACGGGGATTGTGGTGGCGATGCAAGACGAACGAAGCCAGAGGCAAAACCGCGAAAGAGCGATGACGATTTTGCGTTCGAGGCTAGTTGAAAAACAAAAGGAAGAAGAGCGGGCGAAAGCATCGGAGGCGAGAAAATCGTTGATCGGGACGGGAGATAGAAGCGAGAAAATTCGGACGTATAATTTTCCGCAAGACCGAATTACGGATCATCGAATTCATTATTCGCGTTCGAATATTCCGGCAGCGATGAACGGGGAGATTGAAGATTTAATTGAGGAACTTAATAAATATGAACGTCGGCTCATGGCTGAAAAGAGCGAAGACTAGGATTGATAGTCTTGACGCGGAGCTGATTTTATTATTCGTTCTCGGAGAAAGAGACCGGAGCTATATTATTACGCATCTTGAGATGAGAATTAGCGATCCGGATGTAGTTTTACTAAATCGGTTGGTTGAGTTGCGAGAACAAGGAATGCCGCTAGCGTATATTTCGGGCGAGAAAGAGTTTTATGGAAGAAAGTTTTACGTCAATCAACACGTTTTAATTCCCCGTCCGGATTCGGAAGTGATTATCGATATGGCGAAGAAATTAAATTTGGGCGAGGGGGCGAAGATTTTGGATATGGGAACGGGGAGTGGGATTTTAGCGATTACGTTAAGTTTAGAGATTCCGCGAGTCCGCGTAACGGCGGCAGATGTTTCGAAGAACGCGTTATATGTTGCTTCGAAAAATGCGATTGCGCTTGGGGGGAGGGTAGATTTTATTCAGTCGGATTTATTCTCGAATTTTCCGCTAGAGGAAAAGTTTGATTTAATCGTTGCGAATTTACCATATGTTGATATTGGGTGGCCCTGGAGAAGTCGAGAGTTAGCTTGGGAACCTGGGCAGGCTTTATATTCGGGTGAGGGAGGAATGGAATTGATTAAGAAATTCATGGAGGAAGCGGTTAGACGGGCGGATAAAGTTATTTTAGAGTGTGACCCATGTCAACACGAAGAGATGATAAAATTTTCGAAAAAGTTAAAATTTAAACATTTAGAAACTAAGGGGTTACAACTTCTCTTTACCTATCGAGGCAAAGAGAAGTCGGGGAAAGTTTAATTTTCTTTATATTCGCCGAGCGTAAGGTTTAAGGCGATTTCATTCCCGTTTCTGAGGACGGTAAGTTGGACGGTTTCACCTGGGGCGTATTCGCCAAGGAGCGAACCAAAGGAACCATAGGCGCCGATTTTAACGCCATTGACGGAAATAATAATATCTTTATCTTTTAGACCGGCGGATTCGGCGGGAGAACCTTTGACGACGGCAGAGTAGGAGCTTTCGGAATAAACGTAGGCGCCGGCAGTAACGGGGAGGTTATATTCTTCGGCGAGAGAGGCGGTAATGGTTTGATAGTAGACGCCGGCATAGGCGCGAGAAGTAGAGTTATTAGAGATAATATTTTTCAATAAACCTTTAACGCTAGAGATAGGAATAGCGAAACCGATCCCGTTACCGTCAGCATAGACAGCGGTATTGATACCGATAACTTCGCCGGCGGCATTAACGAGAGGCCCGCCGGAGTTTCCGGAGTTAATCGCGGCGTCGGTTTGGAGCATATCGGTTAGAGTTTCGGCGGAAGAATAAGTTTCGTCGGTTGCGGTTAAACTGCGTCCGGTTCCGGAGATAATTCCGGAAGTAACGGTATTTTGATAAACACCGAGCGCGTTACCGATAGCGATAACTTGTTGGCCAACGGAAACGGTTTTTGAATCGCCGAGCGTAACAGGAGTTAAGCCGGAAGCGTCTTTAATTTTTAAGACGGCGACGTCGTTTAACGGGTCGGTTGTAATTAGCTCGACGTTTTCGTAAGTTGTTCCGTCGGAAAGAACGACATAGATACGGTTGGCGCCGGAGACGACGTGTTTATTGGTTAAGATATAACCATCGTCGGTTACGATCATACCGGTTCCGGCGGCTTGGGAGGTTGCGCTTTGGCCGAAATAGCTCATCGTTCGGGTTTCGGTAAGAATCGAGACGACAGATTTTTCGACGGAATTGGCGACGTCGGCGATACTACCTTCGGTAAAGTTCGCGGAGTTTCCGTCGGTTCCGCTAAAATCGGAAAAAGAAATTGGCTTTTTTGAATCGAGATAAGTTAAAGCGGCAAAGCTACAACCGGTAAGCGCGAAAATTAACGCGAAGCTCGCAAGGACAATCGCGGCAACATTTCCGCCTTTCTTTTCGCTTTTATTTTCGTTAAGTTTAATATTTTCGTCGACCTTAGGTTCGACAATTTTTCCTTCTATGATTTTTTCTTCGTTGTTCATAACTATTATTATACGCGTAATTCTGAAAGAAAGCTTAAAATTTTAAGGTTTTAAACGTTAAAGAAAGGTTCGGAGAAACCGATGATGATGACGGCGATAGTGATGACGCCGAAGAGAAGCGGAAGAATAATATCGGCGGATTTAATTTCGCCGTCGCGTTTTCTGAACTCAGCGTAGATTTTATGAAAAACGAAACTGATGATTGTTAAAACGACGGAAAGTTGGGGGAGGATTAAACCAGTCGTTCCGAAAGAATAAACGATTAACCAAGAATGAGCTAGCCAAGAAACTTCGCTAAAAATTAAACCACAAATTAGGACGACGAAGCTAAAATCTTCGACTTCGGGATTCTGGATGAGGATATGGCGGCTAGCGGCATAACCGATAATAAATTCGAGGATAACAAGAACGGCGGAGTTTAGGCTCGCGGAGATGAGAACGGCGGCAGTTGTTCCGAGGAGAACGGCAAGGAGGGATTGAATAAAAGCACCGGTTTCTTTCGAGAGAGGTTTAATGACGACGAGATAAAGGACGTAAAAGCCGGCGAGGAAATAATGAACTGGGAGGAGAGTCGTTCCGGAAAAGTAGCTTAAAAGAACAAGCGAGAGGGAGATGAGAATATCGACGAGGTTCGACTTTAAATTTAAAAGCCAGAAACGCGGGCGGACGGCGAACATACGCCATTTGGAAATTAAGACTAGGAGAATACCGATAAGCCAGCTTCCGGAAACCACGCAAGAGAAAATCGCGCCGAGGCCGAGGAGGATGTTAAGGAAAATATGAAGGACGGAACTCATAACGTTTCGCGACTTACGAATAAAAATATAATCAGCCATATAAATATTATAGCAGATTTTTCGGTTTTTTAACGATAAGTATGATATTATAATATGTATGGAAAAAGCGACTTTTTTACAAAAGCATCCGATTTTAAAAGATACGTTGAGTTTGATTGGATTTGTAGTCTGCGTAGTTTTAGGGACGTTTCTTTTAAATACGTTTATTTTTCGATCGTATAACGTAGTCGGAAGTAGTATGGAAAATACGTTACTTGGCGACGATAGGATGATTGTTGATCGATTAACGGTTTCTTTGGCGCATTTTTCAGGGCAGGAATATGTCCCGAAACGAGGAGAGATTATTGTTTTTGCGAACGGAAGCTCGAGCGGAGAGTTAACATGTAATCCGCCGACGGGAATTACCGATCAATATATTATTAAGAGGGTGATTGCGTTTCCGGGGGAGAGGGTAGTTGTTAAGGACGGAATAATGACGGTTTATAACGAAGAATATCCAGAGGGGCATAATTATGATGAAGAATGGAGAGTAAGTGATGATGATGGGCCGAAAGAATATACGAGCGGAGAAGTTGATATTACAGTTCCGGAGGGAGAATTGTTTGTTTCGGGAGATAATCGCGAGGGGTCGCATAGCTATGATTCGAGAAATGGGTTGGGGACAGTTCCGTATTGTCGAGTTGTCGGGCCGGTAGTTTTTAGGCTTTTCCCGTTAGAGAGGTTAAGAACGTTTTAGGCGTTAGGCGAAACAAAAAAGCGAACCCGAGGAGGGTCGCTTTTTGATCAGAACGATTTACGCGAGATGCCAAGAAAGGTCGGTTGAGTTAAACTCAAGCGTATAACGTTTTTGGCCGGCGAGAACGTCGAAGATATGATGAGCGGTTGCTCCGGTGAATTTGATATGAGTACGGAGAAGCTCCGTTACCTCAGTCTCAGCTTCGCCACGTCGCTTAAAAGAAAGCGGTTGGCAAGGCGTCATTTCGTAACCGAAGAGCGCCATAACTTCGACACGTTCTGATTTGTTAAGTTTATTGTTAGTAAACATAAAGTAACTCCTTGAAAATTATAAAATTAACTTAGAGTCATTTATGCGAGCCCAAACTTAGAAGGCTCAAAGTTAAGGGTATAAATGACGATACCCAAAACCACGGTTCTTTTATCTAATCAGGGACCGAAGTATGACTAGATATTATTATTATAGCATAACTATTCTGTTCGGAGGGCTTCGACGGGATCTTTTTTCGAGGCAGAACGAGCAGGGATGAGACCGCCAATTAAGGTTAGAATAATACTCAAGAGGATTAGAAAGAGAGCGGAAGAGGGGTTAAGGGTAGCGCGGAGATTGGCGACGCTAGTGAGATGATTTAGGACAGCGTTGATGATAGGGATAAGGATATAGGTAATTAAGATTCCGAAAAGTCCACTCAAGAATCCAATAATAAAAGTTTCGGCGTTAAAGATAGAAGAGATGTTATGTTTCGAGGCACCGATAGCGCGCAAGATACCGATTTCTTTGGTTCGCTCATAAACGGAAATGTAAGTTATTATGCCAATCATGATTGAAGAAACGACGAGGGAAATTGAGACGAAAGCGATAAGGACGTAAGAGACGGCGTTGACGATGATTTTAACGGAGTTCATTAAAATTCCGGTCATATCGGAATAGTTAATTTTTTGATCTTTTTCGACTTTTTCATTATAGGCGTTGAGAAAGTTGAGGAAATTTTCTTTTCCGTCGAAACTGGTAAAGTAAAAATAAAGGTAGGACGGGTCGGAGGGGTCTTGATAACCTAAGAGGGAGAGATTTGACTTTAGAGTCGAATCGGATTTATTCAAAAGAGACTCCATAACGCGAGTTAACTCGTCTTCGGAAAAGTTTAGGCTAAAGGCGGAGGAAAAGGCGGAGGGGTCGATATTAAAACTTTCGGCAAAAGTTTCGGAAAGATAGGCGGTTAGCTCGCCGACTTTCTCTAAGACTGATTTTTTGATTTTTGCTTCGGTCATAGTCTTAGCGAGCTCAGATTTAGTTGCTTCAAAAACGGCGGAGGATTTTACTCCCTCGACGATAGTTTCGAACGGGACGTTAAACTTTTTAACTTCTAGGTAGCTAGGAAGAAGAGATTTGAAGAGTCCGGCAAAAAGTTCGCGATAAACGTCGGCGGGGAGAACGTAATTTTCTTCGAGGTCGGCGAAAATTTTTCCTGGTTCGTACTCATAAATGAACTCTTCGATAAATGGGTCGACATCTTCGGAGGCGAGAGGAGTTTCGGGATTTTCGGCGTCGAACTTTTCAAGTTTTTTGGCGAGATGTTCAGCGAGGGAGTCAAAAGCGGAGAAGAGAGCGTCGGCGGCAGGCGTTTGGTCGATATCGATAGAGTCGGAAATAGAAGTTAGATATTCTTCGATTTTAGTATTGAGGGATTTTTGATCGATTCTAATATTAAACATTGAAGAAAGTTTTTCTTCGTCGACTTTAACTAAGTCTTCAAAAGTATAATTAAAGCTAGTTTTATCTTCGTCGAAACGATTGCCGGAGAGGATGTTAATTTCGGGATTTTCGAGTTGTTTTTTGATGATTTCGGATTCGGCGGATTGCTTGATGATAAAGTCGATTAGAGAAGACGAGTAGTTAACGCCTTGTTCGAGAGCTTCGGTCGTTACGCCATCTTTTTTGGTAATAATACCGACGATTTTTAATTTGATGGCCTTAGTTTCGTAAACATTTTTGACGAATGATTCGTCGGAGGACATATCTTCATAGACATTATATTTTTCGTTATATTGATAGAGGTCAGAGGGGAGAATGAGGCGAAGGTCGAGATTTAGAAGATCTTCGTAATTGATGAGAAGCGGATCAGTTTCAATATCGACGGATTCGCTCGACATGAGTTTTTTAACGAGCTCATTAAGCTCAGAAGTATCTTTCAGGCCGAGTTCGTAGGCGAGGAGGTCGGAGATAGTTCCTCTAACGCCGAGATTAATAACTAGTTCGTTATAATTTTCGGGGAGACGACCGGCAAGAAGATCGTATTTCGATTCAATTAGTTCGCGGTCGCTATTATAAAAGGGGCTATAAATAGAAGTTGAGCTGCCGGTAAAATTAGTTAACATACTCATACCTCCGCCGAACATTGAGTTAAAAGTATCGTTCGGATTGAGTTTTGCGACCTTTTCAGTCTTATCGACTGAATAAATAAGGGGTCTAATATCGTAGCCGACGGTGAGGGATTTTACGTCGTTTTTTAGAGAGTCGGAGTTTTTATCGTAATAAGCCTTAAAACTTTTAAGGTCGTTAGTTGCGATAGATTTTAACATATTAGTCATGACGGGGTATTCGACGAGATCTTTTCTCGCGTCTTCGCGGAGCTTAGCGTAGTTTTTCTCTTTATTGTTTTCGATATCTTCTTCGGTTGTCATGAGGCCATCAAGAGAAAAGGATTCTTCGGTTAACATTAGGGGGTAAGAATTTAAGGTATCTTCTTGGATGGAATCAATGTAATTTTGGAAACCGGTCGAAACGGCGAGAATGAGAGCAATTCCGATAATTCCGATACTACCGGCAAAAGCGATAAGGACGGTTCTTCCCTTTTTAGTCATTAGGTTATTAAAAGAAAGTCCGAGCGCAGTCAAGAAACTCATTTTAGTTTTCTTGGATTTTTCGGTGTGAGTTTTAGAGGAAAGTTTTTTACGATAGGTAATTTGATAAGGGTTTGAGTCGGAGATAATTTTTCCGTCTTTGATATTGATGATACGGGAAGAATATTTTTTAGCAAGCTCGGGGTTATGAGTAACCATGATGACGAGTTTAGTTTGAGAAATCTTTTTAAGGATTTCCATGATTTGGACGCTGGTTTCAGAATCGAGGGCGCCAGTCGGCTCATCGGCGAGAAGGATATCGGGGTCGTTAACGAGGGCGCGGGCGATAGCGACGCGTTGCATCTGACCGCCGGAAAGTTGAGCGGGGCGTTTATGGAGATGGTCGCCGAGACCGACGTCTTTTAGGGCTTTTTTCGCGCGGCGAGTTGCTTCGGACTTAGAGATTCCGGAAAGGGTTAAGGCGAGCTTAACGTTATTTAAGATGGATTGATGAGAAATTAGATTATAAGTTTGGAAAACGAAACCGATACGATGATTTCGATAAGAGTCCCAATCGGAGTCTTTATATTTTTTGGTTGAAACTTTATCGATAATTAGATCGCCGGAAGTATAAGAATCGAGACCGCCGATAATATTAAGGAGGGTAGTTTTTCCAGAGCCGGAGGGGCCAAGAATGGAAGTAAACTCGCTTTCGCGAAAATTTAGATTAACGGAATCTAACGCCCTCTGTTCGAGAGCGTTAGATTTATAGATTTTTATGACCTTCCGTAACTCTAACATAATATGATATGGATATTATATCATATTATTCGCAGACGAAATCTTCGGCGGTAATATCTTTAGAATAATTTATATTGAGACCATTTGCCCATTCGACGACGAGGTTTTTAATTTCGCCACATTCGGATTCGGAGAGGGTTTTATTTTCGTCTTTTGCGGTAATCGAGAGTCTATTTTCGGCGTCGCTTCCGAACGATACGTCGAATTCGATATTAGAGCTGGTTTTAGAAGAGTAAGGAAGTTTTCCGGCAATCGCGTCGAGGAGAGAGGAAGTTTCTTGGTTTTGATAAGGGTTAGTAGTAATTGAATCGCCGCTATAACTATAAAGTTCTTTACCGGAGTGGTTCATGATTGTCAAAGAGTAAGGTCCTTCGGGTTCGGCGACTTTAATGATGAATTTTTCGCCGGTATTCGCGGAGAGATTAAATTCGGTGACTGGGTAAGAGATAGGTTTTTCGGTATCTTCGGGGTCGGTAGACTTAGCAGTTTCGACGGCGGGGGTTTCGGTATAAGTTTTAGCATCAGAAACGGTTAAAGAAGTAATTTTAGGGTAGGTATAGGCGAAGAAATAAACGATTTTTTCTTGGAGATCTTTTTCGTCGAAGTCGGAAAGACGGTCGAAAGAAAGATTATAATTCTCTAAGTTGGCGTAGCGAGTTGGTGTTTCGACGCTACCGGTCGCACGGGCGTTTTCGTTAAAGTAGTTTTCGTTGTTGGAAAAGAGCGGAAGAACGAAGACGACGACAGTGACAATGACGAGAGTAAGGACGCCAAGCGAGATTCCGAGAACCTTAGGATTAAGGGACTTTTTATTTTTGGGTAGAGCATTAAAGCTGGTAGAATTTGGGTTTTGATTACCACTACTGATGATAGGTTCGTTTTGCATATACCTCCTTTATGAATTCCATTGTTGCGTTCCGACGTAGCGATAGACTTGGCCGCGACCGTAGTTATAAATATGGTCACTAATCCAAGTATCGCGAATGGTTCCGACGTAATCGTTTGCGCCGCCCTCAGCGCGGTCGCCATACGGGAAGCTGAGCTCGCCGGTATAGATGAAGATGTGACCGCCACGGACATAGCGAGTAGTCCCGTCAATAGTCAAAGTAGTTGTTCCGGATCCGCAAGCGTTTTTAGTCGCGCAAATGTCATAACGAATGACGACATCGCCTGGTTTTAACTGAATTCCTTGATTGGTTGTTAGGACTTTATTATTTTTATAGGCGGTTCGAGCGGCGGAATCATCCTTGATGTAGTCGCCGATTTTCATCCAGCCGGTTTTCTTATAGTTAATAGAACCGGCGGGGGAACTGGCGAAAGTTTGGATTCCAAGTTTTTTCAAGACGTCGTTAACGAAGCGAATACAGTCCCAGTCCCAAGTAGGATTGTAAACTTTTCGGGTATAGTTTTTCTTAATGTCTTCGGTATAAATTCCGGTTTCAGTTACGAGACTAGAATAACTGCGCTTATCGCTAAACCCTTTATAGCGAGCGTAAAGCGGGGCAGCCATTTTGTCGCAACCCGGAGCGGAATATTGAGCATCTCGGGCGTCATAGCCATTTTTGAAAGGAGTTGGCCAGGCTGCTAGGGCGTTTTGAGTATTGACGCATTTTCCGAGTGCTTTAGTATAGTTGGTTCCATTTACTACACCGAGTTCATCGAGGGAGTATTTAGTGTAAGGCCAAGAGAACTTGATGGCCTGAGCGGCAATTTTATTTCCCCAGTCAAGACATTTATCTTGAGTTGGATCGTCGGTGCAGGATTTTTCATCGGATGTTAAATCTGGATTCTCGTCATCATCGTCCTCGATATTTGGATCTCCGCAAAGCCAGTTATCGTCTTCATCGTAGCAATCGCCCTCTGGATCTGGTTTTTCTTCGTCGTCATCCTCTTCTTCGTAGGTGTCATAGGCGGAAGCTTTAGGCCTGAAAACCCAGAAATATGAACGCGAAGAGGAATTATTGATTCGGTAATAAATAGGCTGGAGATGAGGAGTTTCAGAAGAAGAAGCTTTAGCGACGTTACCGTAATAAATTCCGAGGCAATCTTTCCCATACGTTCCACCAACGTAAATTAACATATCAGAATAAGTTTTCTTACTTTTGGTTTCGGAGTTGATTAGAATATCACCCGGTTTTAAGTTATCGGCATTTTTAACTTTTTTCGAGACGAGTTCGAAATGTTCGGTATCGGCTTTAAGGTGAGTGAAGATGTCGGCGATAGCTAGTTCGGAAGTCTTAGTTTCTGGTTCGAACCAGTTAACGCCAGCGGTTTTCATGACGGCGTAGGTAAAGCCCTCCATCGGCTTAACGCTAGAGAGGAAGAGGTATTTTTTAGAAGCTTCATCAAATTCGTTAGTAAAGGTTTTATTACAAGTAGTTTTAGTTCTAGCCTTGGTAAGGGTCGAGGCGCTCTTTAGCTTTCCGGTGATTTTTGTATTAGCTTCGGTATAGGTATAGGCAGTTGGGAAGTTAGTTAAGAAGCCGCCGCTAGTTTCGCATTTGCCAATTTGAGACGAATCGCCGGTCGTCATTGGCCAAGACATTTTAACGGCTTCGATAGCGATTTTATTATTACCCTCAGCAGCGGCAGAATCGAGGCCACTACAACCGACACCGTCAGTAGCGACAACGGTAGATTTTAAGCGGAAAACGTAAGTTCCGTTATAATAAACTGGGGTTAGACGAGGCGTCCATTTCTTATAGTAAGCTTGGGCGACTTTTCCGTAACCATCGCCGTAATCGCCGACATAAACTCCGGCGGAATCTTTAGCGACAAGGAGATCGCCAGGGAGGAGAGAAGTATTTTTATCGGCGCTAGTTGAAACTAACTCCCATCTTGAATCATTAGCTAATTTTGAACGAATATCGGTGATATTGAGGTAAGGAATATTAACGCCAATCTTGGCATAGACATTACGAACAAAACCGACGGCACTAACATAAGCCTTATTCATTTTAGAATTTCCGGAGACACCGATAAAATCAGCGTAGGCGGCAGTAATGACATTATTACAGCTAGTGCCAGTTGGATATTTAGCTAATTTCCAGGATTTAGAGGTTTCTTTCGGGAAAGTAGAATATTTCGTTTTAGTTCCGTTATATTTAGAGACGCATTTTCCGTAAACGGATTCATTATCGGTTGAGTATGATGTGTATGGCCAAGAGAAAGACATTGCAACTTCGGCAGCTTTATCGCCGATAGCGGTACCGTCTTCCGGAGGAGTAACTGGCGGTTCGTCTTCGTCCTCTTCTTCGCCGCCCCCACTTCCGCCGCTTCCGGTATTTTTCAAGCGATAAATAGTTTCGATTCCGGAGGTTTTGCTAAAGTTCCAAACATAAGGGTTTAAACCACCATTTTCGTTCATACCAACGAAGTTACCGTAAGTTCCGCCAAGGTCGCCGATATAAACGTAGAGATTATTAACGCCGCTACGTTTAACCAAATCGCCTTTTATTAAACTTCCGGTTACTTTTTCCCAGGTATTATCGGAGGAGATTGAAGATTGGTCGCCAGAAAGTTCCGCGGACGCCAAAGCGGTCTTCAAAAAACGATTAGAGGAAGCGTTGAAATCTTCGAGCTCTAAAGTCGTTTGGTCGGCGGAGTTATTGGTCGCGGTTAACGCGGTTTTATATTCGTTCTTTTGGTAATGATAACAATCGATGACGCTATAGGCACTTTGAGCGACGTTATTAGCGTTATAACAATAGCCAGTACCAGAAGCATTTATGGCGGGCCAAGCGAAATTACGGGCGACTTCGGCGAGTTTAGACGCGGTTTTATTTTCTTTTTCAGGTTGCGGTTCTATGGTAGGTTGGCTAATTTCTCCTGGATCGGTGGTCTCTGGGGTAGGAGTTCCGGAAGAAGTCTTATCGATTGGACGGAAGACGGTAAGCGAGCTATCGGTTAAATCGATAGTTTCGACATAAGGCCCCTCGACGGTTGCTTCGGTTACGACTACGACGACGTTCCCGTAATTTCCGCCCTGGTCGCCGACATAGATATAAAAAGTACCACCTTTATAAATAATATCGCCATAGGCTAGCTCGGCTGCGGTTTTTTGGAGGGAATGTTTTTCGAGCCAGGAAAGTAAAGTGGTTGATTTAAGTTCGGATAATAAATTGGAGGAGTAACCAGAAGCATTAAAGATAGCGGCGAAATAATTTTCGACATTATGAGTTTCGGAAGCAAGAGTACTAGTTATGCTGATATCTGAGAGCATTTTTTGATATTCTTTACGGACGGTATCGCCGCAAGAGGCGCGGTTATGATAGTCGGCGTAGGAGGTATTCCAATAGTAGTTAGTTCCCTTTTTATCGTAGCAATAACCTTTTCCGCTAGCGGTGACGGCTGGCCAGGCCGAAAGGCGGGCCTTAGTTGCTATGTCGTTGGCATGGACGCTACGGGTTGAGCCGTCTGCCGTATCGGGAGATGTTCCATCTGAATCACGACCTCCGGAACCGCAAGCTTCGTTTGAGGGGTCAACTTCGCAATCGACGACTGGAGGGTCTTCTTCATCGTCGTTAATTTCGCCACAGAGCCAGTTATCGTATTCGTCATAACAATCGCCCTCGGGTTCAGTTCCGGTATCATCGTCATCGTTATCTGGGGTTTTAGGGGATGGATCTTCAGGCTTTTTGATTCCTTGATAGATGTCGAGGTCTTCGACGTTACTGCCGCTACCTTTACTGATAACCCAGAACATAATATTAGAGGACATTTGGTTAAAGAGGGTTTTTGCGCTTCCCCATCTCGGGCTAGCTGAACTTTGAGCTGGATCGTAAACTAAACAAGTTCCATCAGACTTATAGGCTAGGATTAAGACGTAGTGACCTCCGGCTTCGGAATTATGGAAAGGATTTTTACCGGTTGCGCGAGCGATAACGACGGTAGTTCCATTAGTAGTTTTAGTAAAAGAGCTAGCAAGAGCAGACAAACGAACGGAAGTATTGCTACCTGCGGCTTTAAGTACGAGTTTCCCGTTAAAGTTATTATTTTCGGTTAAGCTACCGATTAAATTTTCAGGCGTAGCACCGGTTAAGTCCCAAAGGTTCGATTCGTAAGCGACTTTAGCAACAGAGGCAGGAGTAATCCTTTTCCCGTAGAAGACGGACATGGCGGCGGCGAAGACGTTAATTGCGGAACCGTTTTTTGCGCTTCCTTCGCCGATAGACCACCAATTTGAGGCTTGGTTGTACATATAACTACTATTTGTGTTAGTAAAACCGTAAGAGGATACTTTAGCAAAAACCTCACTATTACTACTAAAGGCTAAAATAATCGAGAGAAGAAGCGTCAAAAGTCCAGTTAAAAGTTTTTTCTTCATTATTCTTCGTCCTCCTTTTTGACGGATATTATTTCGTAATCGTTCGGATCGTAATCATAGCTACGGATTAAGCTAGCAATTTTTTCTTCGCTTAGGTCGGCTTCGCTTTCGACCAAGAGACAGAGAGAATTTTTAGAGCAGTTTTCTGAGCCGGAAGCGTTGGAAATTTTCGCGGCGTATTCAGCGTTCGTTATGGGGAGGCGATTAAAAAAAGTTTTTGCGCGAACGCGGTCGTTAACCTTAGCGACGGTTTCTTCGCTTTCGGCGATAAGGGAAAGGATTTCGTAATCGGCGTCAGTATAAGTTCCGTCGATTTCGTCGAGAGCTTCGTCGAGGAGAAAAGGTTCGCCTCCCTCGGTTTCAAAATTAAGTTCAGTATAAGAAAAACCGTCGGCGGAAATCTTGGCAAAATGCGTTCCGGCGGAGAGATTATAAACGCCGTTTTTATAAAGTTTTCCGTCGATTTCGATTCGGGCGGTTTCGGGAGCGACGAGGACTACTAATTCAGAATTTTGCGGAAAAAGTAAATTAAAAATTAAAAAGCCGAGTCCGATAACCACGACGGCACAGAGCGCAATGAAAGGGATTTTATATTTAGTAAAAAAGGTTTTAAATTTATTTTCTTTCTTAACCACGTAACCTCCGTCTAAGATAGGGGCAGAGTTATTAAGATATATCTCGCCGTTATTGTACATAAGTATATTTTAACTTAAGCAAAATTAAAAATCAAGGATTTTTCGAGCTTCGGCGGTCGATTTAGTTCCCATGAGTTTCGCGCGGAGTTCGGACGAACCTGGGAAAGAATGGATATAAACTTTATAAAAACGTTTGAGCGCGTCATAGGGGCGAGGGGGGTTCGGCTCGGCATCGTAAAGGTCGAGATGAAACTTTAAGAGGTTTAATAATTCTTCGCGAGTCGGAATATAGGAGGAGTTTTTAAAACAAAAAGGATTCGCAAAAACACCGCGACCAATCATAAAACCATCAAGGGCGGGGTATTTTTCGGAGAGCTTCATCGCATCGGCGCGAGAGAGAATATCGCCGTTAATAACTAACTTCGTTTCGGGGGAGAATTTTTCGCGGAGGGTGAGGAGGTCGGGGATAAGTTCAAAATGAGCGGGGACTTTAGACATTTCTTTACGGGTTCGAAGATGAACGGCGAGGGCAGCAGGGGATTCTTTTAGAAGAGTCGGGAGCCAAGTTTTATAATCGTCGAGATAAGAGAAGCCGAGGCGGGTTTTAATAGAGACGGGGAGACCGTTAGAATTTTCCTTTGCGTTTCTGAAACATTCAACGGCGAGGTCGGGAGTTTTAATCATGGCGGCGCCACCGCCGGCACGGTTAACGTTTTTATCGGGACAACCGAAGTTTAAGTCGATTCCGGAAAAACCGAGGGATTTAAGACTGTTCGCGAGAGTGGAAAAATGATCAGGGTTTTTACCCCAGATTTGAGCGATAATCGGCGGGTCGGTCTGGGCGATTTTAAGGCGAGAGAGGGCGTTTTCTCTTCCCTTTTCGTTGGCAAAAGAGGAGACGTTAGTAAATTCGGTAAAAAAGAGATCGGGACGGGCGGCTTTGGCGATAACTTGACGAAAAATAACGTCGGTTACGCCCTCCATTGGGGCGAGACAGAAAAAAGGTTTCGGTAAGTTATTCCAAATATTTTCCATATATAATATATATTATATCAGATTTTCTTTATGGTATAATAGAGATATGAAGATTGCGGTTTTAGGGGCGGGGGCGTTTGGCTCGGCGCTTGGAGGTGTATTGAAAGAAAAAGGGAAAAAAGTTGAGTTTTTTGACCCTTATAAATTCCCTGACCGAAAATTAGAGGATGTTTTAAGATTCTCGCAAGCGATTGTTATAGCGGTTCCGGCGGAAAAATTAAGGGAGGTTTTAGAGGAGTTTCCGGAATTTGGATTTAGGAAACCGTTGATTGTTGCGACGAAAGGGCTTTTAAGTTTAGAGCCGTTTAAGAAGTTCCGGGAAGTTGAGATAATGTCGGGTCCGGCATTCGCGAGTCAGATTAAAGAGCAGTTAGAAATTAGTTTAACGATCACGGGGGAAATTGCGGAACAACTATTTCGGGCGGGATTTATTAGCTTTGACCGGACAAAAGATAAGCTAGGCGTAATTTATTCGGGGAGTTTAAAAAATATTTTTGCGGTTGAAGCGGGGTTTAGGCGATTAGAGCCGGGGACGATTGAATTTGAGCAGTTTATTTTTAAGGCGTTGGAAGAGATGGAGAACTTTTTAGAGGAAAATGGGGCGAGGCGAGAGACGGCAAAGCTGGCTTGCGGGGAGGGGGATTTAAGGTTGACCTGTTCTTCGGAGGAGTCGAGGAATTATCGCTTCGGAAATCTATTAAGAGGAAAATATTTTTCGGCGCCAACGGAGACGACGGAGGCGTTGTTTGCGGTTGAGGAAATTGAGCGAGAGGGGTTAGAAATCCCGCGACGAGCGGAAATTTTAAGGGGAGTAATTAGGAGGATTAAAGATGCCACTCAATAAAAAGCAACAAGAGGCGGTCGAAACGATTCAGGGGCCGCTTTTAGTTTTGGCGGGGCCTGGGACGGGAAAGACGCATCTTTTATCTTCGAGAGTAGAATATATTTTAAAACAAACGGACGCGGAACCGGAAAATATTTTATGTTTAACGTTTACAGAGTCGGGGGCAACGAATATGCGCGAGAGGTTACTTTCGACGGTTGGGTCGGCGGCGAGGAAAATTGCGATTCATACTTATCACGCGTTCGGGGCGGACATTTTGAATGAATATAAAAATTACGCGGAGAGATATGACCGGAATTTAGACGCGCAAATTGATGAGGTAATTCAATATAAAATTATTCGCGAGATTCAGGAGAGTTTAGAGCCGTTTGATATTCTAAAATCAGCGGCGGTAGGAGATATTATTTCGACGATTGGAAACGCGAAGTCGGCGAGGCTTTCGGGAGACGATTTAATTAAAATCGCGAAAGAAAATCAGAGATTAAGCGCAGAGCTAGAGGCGGAGATTTCGCCGATTTTAGAGGGGCTAAAACCGCGAGCGAAGTTTTCAGAAGCGGCGGAAGCGGCATATTTACCGATTTTAGAGATTTTAGGAAAAAAGAGGTCAGATAAATATATCGTTGGGACGATTGAGGTAAACGCGAATTTGATGTATCGAGATTTAAAGCGGGCGCTAGAGGCGGAAAGCGAAAAAGAGGCGGCGGGGGAGAAAACGTCGGTTAAAGGGTTATCGGATTTTAAGAAAAAATATTTCGTTAAAGACGAGGACGGGAAATATATCTCGAAAGATAAGGTCGCGAATAAAAAGTTGGAGAGCCTCGGTCGGATTATGAATAAATATGAAAAATATCTCGAGGAGAAGGGATATTACGATTTTTCGGACATGATTGAGGAAGCAATTGCGATTCTGAAGAAAGATAAAGGTTTTCGGCTGACGCTAGAGGAGAGGTTTCAATATATCTTATTGGATGAGTTTCAAGATACGAACCCGAGCCAGTTTGAGTTGATTAAATTATTAACGGATTATGAGGAGCCGAACGTGATGGCGGTTGGGGATGACGATCAGGCGATTTTTGAGTTTCAGGGAGCGGACGCGTCGAACTTACTTACGTTCCAAGAATTTTATAATGCGAAAGTCGTTACGCTAGAGGAAAATTATCGTTCAAATCAAGAGATTTTAGATTTTGCGCGAAAAGTAGCGGATAGGTTAGAGGATTCGTTCGCGAAAAAGCGCGGAGCTTCGAAAAACCTAACGGCGTTTAAGGGGGCGGGGGGAGAAATTTCGCGATATGAATTTATTTCGGCGGACGCGGAGTATTATTTCGTTGCGGAAGAGATTGAAAAGTTGATTAAGAAAGGGGTGAAACAGAGCGAAATTGCGATTATTGCGCCGAAGCATAAATATATCGCGCCGATTTTACCTTATCTCAAGGCGAGCGGGAAGATAAAGATTAGTTATGAGAAAAGAGATAATCTTTTTGAAGATAGGCGATTATCGGAGCTGATTACGCTGTCGAAGTTTGTGTATGACCTTTCGAGAATTCGGACGTCAGCACATAGGCTACTAGAGATTTTAGCGTTTCCGTTTTTCGAGATTCCGGCGGAGGACGCGGTCGAGGCAGTTTATTCGGTTTCGACGGCGAAGTTAGAACGAAAAAATCCCTTAGAGTTTTTGAAAAATTCGGAAAATGAGAAGCTAAAGACGCTCGCGAAGTTTTTGGCGACGCTGACGGTTCGGGCGTATGATACGCCGCTAGAGCTATTTATTGATTATTTAACGGGGTCGGCGCCGGTCGTAATCGGGAAAGACGAAGCAGGAGAGGAAGTTGAGTTCCGGTCGCCGTTTTTAGAGTATTATGACCGAGAGCAAGATGAATATGGGACGTTTGAGTTATACGAAAATCTGGCGGTTTTAAAGGAAAAAATTAAGGCACACACGAAAGCGGAAAATCCGAGGTTAGAGGATTTGATGATGATGGTTGAGGATTATTCTGAGGCGGGGGTCGCGCTTTCGAATACCTCGCCCTATCAAGATTCGGCGGACGCGGTACAAATCGTCACGGCGCATAAATCGAAAGGGCTAGAGTATGAGTATTGCTTTTTGATTGCGACGGATAACGTAGCTTGGGGAAAAGGCAAGGGGAATAATAATATGCTCGCCTTACCGAAAAACGTGATTCGGATTCGACATACGGGGGCGACGGATGATGAGAGAATTCGATTGTTATTTGTCGCGCTAACGCGGGCGAAGTCGCATCTGATTTTAACGAATAGCTTAAAGGATTTTTCGGGGAAAGCGCCGACGAGATTGGATTATTTAGAGGAATATACGGAAAAAGATTCGGGGAAAGTAATTTCGCCATTGGTTCCGGTAACAGTAGGAGCAAAAGCGGCGGGCGAGGGGGAGTTTGGGGTTTTCGTTAAGACGAATTATGAAGATTTAGATGAGGCGAAAAAGAAGACGGATTTAAGGAAGAGTTGGGCGGCGGCGTATCGAAGATTGACGCCAGTTTTAAGGCCGATTTTAGAGAAGAGGATGGAAAATTATAAATTAACGGCGTCGGATTTAACCTGTTTTATAGATTTACATTACGCGGGGCCGTTAGAATTTTATAAGCGGAAAGTTTTGCGTGCGCCGAGTGAGCCGGCGAGCGAGTCGATTCTATTCGGGAATTTAATTCACGCGACGTTTGAGAAAATTACGAATGAGAGGATTTCTGATGAGGAGGCGGTCGAGTTCTTCTTAAAAGAGGCGGAAAAACAAGACGCGGAAGAAAAGATAATTAAAAACCTCAAGGAAAAGGGGCGACAGAGCTTAGAGATTTCGCTAGGGAAATTTTCGCCGGAGTTGCGCGCTGAAAATACGAAAGCGGAGGTTAATCTTTATTCGGAACATCTTTCGGTTTTTGAGGTTCCGGTGACGGGGAAAATTGACCATATTCGAGTTTACCCAGAGGAAAAGAAGATTGAGATTTTTGATTTTAAGACGGGGAGCTATCATCCGGAAAGTTGGGATAGAGTTGAGAGTCTATATAAATATAAAATTCAGCTCGGGTTTTATAAGTTGCTTTTAAACGCGTCGCCGACGTATAAAAAATTTAAAGTCGAGCGGGCGCATATTTTATTTGTTTCGCCGGATTCGGACGGGAAAGTTTATGATAAAGTTTTAGAATTTGATGAAAAAGACGAGGAAGAGCTAGTTAGGTTAATTCGCGGGGTTTATCAAGAGATTTTAGGGCTGAAATTTATGGACAAGGAAGAATTTAAGCTAGAGGCGGACAAGAAGAAAGGGCTGAGAGAGATTAAAGAGTTTGTTCGTTTGATCTGTAATTCTTAATTGCGTCCTTGAGGGCTTCGTGGCCGAGGACAGAGCAGTGGAATTTGTGTTCGGGGAGCCCGCCGAGGAAGTCGGTGATGTCTTTTGCGGAGATTTTTTCCGCTTCTTCGAGAGTTTTCCCTTTCGCGAGTTCGGAGAGGGCGGAAGTCGAGGCGATAGCGGAGGCGCAACCGTAAGTTTTCCATCTTATATCTTCGATTTTATCGTTTTTAATTTTTAGGTACATATTCATTTGGTCGCCACAGACGGGGTTGCCGACGGTTCCCTTCGCGTTAAAGTCGAAGTTTTTTTCGTCGCCCATGAGAAAATTACGAGGGTTTAAGAAATGATCCTTGACGATTTCGGTATAAACAAAAGGTTCGGGGGAAGATTTTTTTGACATAGTTATTCCTTAATTTTAATGGTTGAGATTTGTTGGAGCTTTTCGACAATCGGGGGGAGAGTTTCGACGACGGCTTTAACGTCGGCTTCGGTCGTTTCGAGGGAGAGAGAGAAGCGGATGGAGTTATGGGCGGACTCGGGGTCGTGATGGATGGCCATGAGGACGTGAGACGGTTCGAGCGAGCCGGAAGCGCAGGCGGAGCCGGTTGAGACTTGGATGCCGGCGAGGTCGAGGTAGAGTTGGATGGACTCGCCCTCGGCGGCGGGAAAAGAGAGGTTTAAGAGATTCGGGAGGGAGTTTTTAAGGTCGGTATTTAACTTTGCGGTTGGGATTTTTTCGAGGAGTTTTTTCGCGAGAGAATCGCGAAGAGGGCGAATTTTTTCTTCGTAGAGGTTCCAAGTTTGATGTCTATAAAGATAGTCGCAGGCGACGCCGAGGCCGACGATTCCGGCGAGGTTATAAGTTCCGGCGCGGCGAGAGGATTCTTGTTCGCCGCCGAGGATGAGGGGTTTAAAGGGGGAGCCGGATTTGATGTAGAGAACGCCGACGCCGAGGGGGCCGCCGATTTTATGAGCAGAAAAAGTTAAATAATCGACGCCGAGAGCCTTTGGAGAGACGAGAATTTTCCCGAACGCTTGGGTCGCGTCGGTATGAATTTTTGTCATTTTGTCTCCGCGCTCCAATAAATTTCTGACCTCTGTTATTGGCTCTAAAATACCGAGTTCGTTGTTTGCTAACATGACCGAAATTAAGTTCGGTTTTTTCGCGGAATTTTCGGGATTTTCGAGGAGATTTTTCAGGAAGCTGAGGTCGATAATTCCCTTTTCGTCAACAGGGATTTTAACGAGAGTTTTGGCGTAGGCTTCGGCGGGGCGAAGGACGGAAGGATGTTCGATAGCGGAGGCGGCGATATTTTTATTTTCGAAAGTTTTAATAACGGTATTATTTGATTCGGAGCCGCCGGAAGTAAAAAGGATTTCGCGAGGTTTAACGTCGAGGAGGCGGGCGACTTTCTCGCGGGCTTCTTCGATTAAGTTCTTAGCTTTAACGCCGGCGGAGTAAAGCGAGGAGGCGTTCCCGAGCTCGGCGCGAACTTCTTGATCGAAAATTTCGAGCATCGCATCTTTAACGCAGGGTAGAAGCGGAGAGGTTGCGGCCGAGTCGAGATAAATCATGGGTAGATTATAACATAAAAATCGGGGGGAGGGGGAACCTGGCGAGAACCCTCACCCTAACTAGGAACGCTAACTAGCGCGCGCCTTAAGGAACAGCTTAAAGCCTTTTAAATCCATAGATTTAAAAGATAAAAGATTGATCTAAATTGGTTTGAGGAATTTAGAGTGTTCCTCGATTTTTATTGTTAGACTATGACCTAAGAAAGAGTACGACTTCGGAGTAAAAAATCGCAATTTTCCTAGCTCAAACTACGTTTTTATTTTAACATAAGTTTTTAAAATTAGGAAGAGGCTTTTGAAAAACCGTCGTAATAGTTAGTTTTAACTTTTGGATGACCGATTTTATTGGCGGCGCGGACGATTTCTTCGATGTCGTCGGTTAATTTATAGATTTTTCGATCGATGGGGTTGATGGTTTTTAGCGGGGACATTTTCGTTGCGAAGAAACGGTCGAGTGGACGCCAGAAACTTTTTCCGAAGAGAAACATAGGCATAACAGGCATCTTTTTTTCCTGCATTAAGATTAAGATTTCGGAAAATTCGTCCATAGTTCCGAAGCCGCCGGGGAAAAAGACGTAAACTTTCGCGGACATAGCGAGCATAACTTTTCGGGCGAAGAAATATTCGAACTGGAGAACGTCGGTTAGGTAAGGGTTAGGATGTTGCTCATGGGAGAGGGTAATATTGAGACCGATGGAGCGACCGCCGTATTCGTAAGCACCGCGGTTGGCAGCTTCCATAATCCCAGGGCCGCCGCCGGTGATGACGGTATGGGCGTTTTGAGCGAGGAGTTGACCGAGGAGACGCGCTTGTTTATAGTATTTATTAGTTTCGGGGAGACGGGCGGAGCCAAAAATCGTTACGCCTTGAGGGTAAGTTCGGACTTTTTTGAGACCAGTAAGGAGATCTTTTGAGTAAGCCTTAGCCCGTTCGGCGTCGGCGAGTTCAAGGTCTTTGATAGCTTGTTTGGCTTGTTCGAGTTCTTTTTCTGAAATTTCCATAAAACTCCTTGGTTAGATTCGTTGGATTGGCATAGGGTGAAGATTGATTTCGTCGAAATTGAGGAGACCGTTTTTTGCGCCGAGTTTTTGGACGACGGAAGTGGAGTTAGCAGAGGCAGCGATAAGGGAGGAACGAAAACTTTTTCCCTTAGCAAAAGCGGCGAGGAAACCAGAGCCGAAAGCGTCGCCGGCGCCGGTTGTATCTTTAACTTTAACGTCTTCGTAGATTCCGAAACGATAAGAGGTTTCGCTATCGGTCGCGATTCCGCCCATGGCACTATCGGTTATGATGACGGTTTTAACGTAATTTTTTAAGCGAGAGAGGAGTTCTTCAAGGAGAGAGCCGGAAACGAGTTCGGTAGCCTCTTCGCGGTTAACGAGGAGGATGTCGGTATATTGAAGTAGACTTAGAAGCTGAGGCTTATTAAGAAACTCGAGTTTACCTGGGTTAAACATGATTTTTACGTTAAGATTTTTAGCGGTTTCGAAGAAAGAAAGGAGTGTCCCGAAGTCGCCGCGGAGGGTCGTAACATAAAGCCAGTCGGGGTTAATTAGCTCGAGGTCGGAGGCGGAAAAATTGTTAAACTTTGCAGAGACGCCACGACAGGTTAGAACGGTTCGCTCGCCGGTTTTTGAATCGAGGAGAATAACGGAAGTTCCGGTATTGCCAGAGGGTTTAATGCCGATGAAGCTAGTATCGATTCCCTCTTCGTCGAGCTTTTTCAGGACAGCTTCGCCAGCAGGGTCGCGGGCGATATTGCCGATGAAGATGGCTTCATGACCGTTTTTGGCGAAAGTGACAGCGGAATTAGTCCCACCGCCGCCGATGAAAAATTTAATTTTATCAATATCGACTTTTGAGCCGATTTTAAGGTCTTTAAAAATCGAGACTCCACCGAGGGAAAGCGAGCCAAAGTCGTCGTGGTCGATTAGATATAAATCTTGGAGAGCGGAGCCGAGAGAAACGATGCGCGCCATTAGATATTAACTCCTTGTTTTTCGGCTTCGGCGACGAGGGCTTTATAGGTTTCGGCTTGGTTGGTGGCGGTAGCGATAGCGGAGCCGACGTTGATGACGTCGATTTCGGAGTGAGCAAGTTCGCGGATATTTTCGAGATTAGCGCCGCCATCCCAACCAATTTCGATTGTCGGGTTGATATTTTTGATGATGGGGACTTTTTCGATTTGGAGCATATCGGCTTTTCCGCCCATCGCGCCGAGTTTTCCGGCAAAAATAAGACAATGGTCAGCGGCTTTAAGATAGGGTTCGATTTTACCTGGATAAGTTTGTTTTAAGATAGCAACACCGGCTTTGATATTGTTGGCCTTGAGAGTTTCGAAGACGGGGAGAAGATTTTCATTAGTTTCGGCGTGAAAAATACAGAGGTTTGGTTTTAATTTTAAGATGACGGGAAGATGGCGCGAGGGATTCATAACCATCATATGGAGATCGCAAGCCGCCCAACCTTGGCTCCACCAAATATTTGATTCGTCGATTGTTAGAGTAGAGGTAAAAATTCCGTCACAGATATCAACTTGGACGCGCTTGACGAAAGTATTAAAAGATTCAAAAAGTCGGCGATAAGCGTTAAGGTCGGAGGTTAAAATCGTAGGGACGATTTCGGCCATTCTAGTTTTCTCCGATTATGGAATCGAGTTTTTCGATACGGCGGACGTGGCGTTCTTCGGCGGGAAAAGGCGTATGAAGGAAAATATTCATACATTCAAGGGCTTTTTTGAATTTTTCAGGATCGTCGCCAATTCGGTCGGCGGAAAGGCAGATGATGTTAGCGTTATTATGCTCGCGGGAAAGGCGAGCGATTCCCTCGTCATCGACGATGGCGGCGCGAATTCCTTTGAAACGATTAGCTTGCATGGAAATTCCGATGGCAGAGCCGCAGAGAAGAACGCCGAAAGAATTTGGATTTTCGAGGACACTTTTAGAAACTTTTACGGCGTAATCGTTATAATCGTCGTCTTTATTATATTCGGACGGGCCGAGGTCAATAAAATTCGGGAAGACTTCAAGGAGTTTTTGTTTTAGTTTGAAGCCGCGATGATCGCCAGCGATAAAAACTTTTTCGGGGTTCATTAAGCGGCCTTTCCGAAATCAGTTGCGAGTTCGACGAGGCGGTTAGAATAGCCCCATTCGTTATCATACCAAGCAACGACCTTAATTAGGTTTCCGCCAACGACGTCGATTAGGGGAAGGTCGATAATGGCGGAATGAGCGTTCCCGCGGAAATCAGTTGAGACGAGTTCTTCTTCGGTTACGTCGACAATTCCCTCGTAATAAGGCTCGTTAGCGGCTTTTTTGAAGACTTTAATGAGTTCTTCTTTAGAGGTCGGGCGTTTGATGACGGCGGTAATATCGGCGAGGGAGACGACTGGAGTCGGGACGCGGACGGAAAGTCCGTTGAAGCGACCTTGGAGAGTTGGGATAGTGAGCGCGGCGGCTTTAGAGGCGCCGGTCGTAGTCGGGACGATATTTTCGGCGGCAGCGCGAGCTTCGCGGAGGTCTTTCGCGGGGGCGTCTTGGAGACGCTGGGAGGCGGTATAAGAATGGACGGTAGTCATCATCGCCTTATCAATTCCGAAGTTATCTTCGAGGATTTTCATGACAGGAGCGATACAGTTAGTCGTACAGGAAGCATTAGAAAGGATTTTGTCGTCAGCTTCGACGGTATCTTCGTTAACGCCGATGACGACGGTTCGAGCGCCCTCACCTTTCGCGGGAGCGGAGATAACAACTTTTTTCGCTCCGGCGGTAAGATGAGCCTTAGCTTTTTCGGGGTCGGTAAAGAGACCGGTTGATTCGATAACAACATCAACGCCGAGGTCGCCCCAAGGAAGATTCGCGGGGTCTTTTTCGGCGAAGACGCGAATTTTCTTATTTTTGATGATGAGATTTTTTTCGTCAAATTCGACTTTTTCGTCATAAATTCCGTAAGAGGAATCATATTGGAGAAGTTTGGCGAGGGTTTTAGTATCGACGAGATCGTTAATCGCGACGACTTCGACGTCTCGACGGTCGAGAGCGATTTTAAGAGCATTACGGCCGATTCTACCGAAGCCATTGATAGCCATTTTTACCATGATAAAATTACCTCCTAAATATACTTATGTATATTTTACATAATTTTTTTGAAAATAGCAATAAAAAAGAAGCCCTTTCTGAGCTTCTTTTTAAGTTCGACGTTAAGCGCGGGCGAAATGCGCAAAGGCGCGGTTTGCTTCGGCCATACGATGGCAATCTTCCTTTTTCTTGAAAGCAGCGCCAGTTTCGTTATAGGCGTCGATAATTTCAGCTTCAAGACGTTTAGAATAAGGCATTCCTTTTCGAGCGCGTGCAGCTTCAACTAGCCAAGAAAAGGCAAAGTGAAGTTGGCGATGACCGGAAATTGGGAACGGGATTTGGTAGTTAGCGCCGCCGACGCGACGAGATTTAACTTCGAAATCCGGAGAAACGTTTGCGAGGGCCTTTTCAAAGACCTCGACTGGGTCTTCGGATTTAAGTTTTTTAGCAGCACCCTCAAGAGCGGCATAAACAGCACGTTCGGCAGCTTGTTTCTTGCCGTCGAGCATGGATTTATTGATTAAACGCTGAACAAGAATGCTTTGATATTTTCGGTCGGGATTAACTTTTCGTTCAAGAGATTTAGTTGTTTTTCGAGGCATGATTACTTACCCTCCTTTTTCGCACCGTATTTAGAACGACCCTGTTTACGACCTTGAACGCCTTGAAGATCGAGCGTTCCGCGGACGACATGATAGCGGACACCTGGAAGATCAGGGACGCGTCCACCGCGAACGAGGACAACAGCGTGTTCCTGAAGGTTATGACCCTCGCCGCCGATATAGGCCCAAACTTCCTGACCGTTAGTTAAACGAACGCGGGCAACTTTACGAAGCGCGGAGTTCGGTTTTTTCGGGGTTTTAGTTGTTACTTTAATACAGACGCCGCGTTTAAGCGGAGAAGCCTGATTATAATAACGGGTTTTTAGAGTATTGACGATTGAACCAAGCGCAGGAGATTTCGACTTTTTAGCGGATTTCTTGCGTGGCTTGCGAATTAACTGATTGATAGTTGGCACAGTTAAACTAATCCTTTTAGTTATATTTTATATTTATTCTAATTTTTTACAGCATTCAAAATTAGAATATGAAACTCTTTAGATTATTATAACGCTAAGCTAAAGATTTTTCAAGGGTTTTTCGAGTTTACCACCTCGGCGCGAGTTTTTTAAGATAAGTAGTTTTTGGCTCGGTTTTTTGAGTAGAATGATAGTATTCCCAAAGGAGAGTAGTCGGGGTATAGTTGATGATTTCCGCAGCTTCGGAAAGTCCACCGTCTAACCTACCGTCAGTAAACGTATCTCCGTCGACGGCGTTTCCGCCATAAGTACGGACAAGTTGAATATTATTGGCGATAACGGGGCCGTTGATTCTAAGCTGCTTGTTACATGTATCGTAGTCAAGATTTGTGGTTGGTTTGCCGTCGCAAGTATTAACTGCTTCTTTGGCGACAATCCAGGCATCGATTTGGGTGACATTTTCGCCGATGGTGACGTTGCCGCCGGAGAGGATGATGATTTGGGGGATGCTAGAGAGATTGGAATAACCTGAGGTAGCAAAGCCTTTATCTGCGAGGGTGATATTATTATTGATGGTGATACTGTTCGCGGAATAGATAATCAGAGTAGTTGAATCAAGAGGGATTTCATAAGTAGCGCCGTCGGTATAGTGAAGTGAGGAATCTTCAGTATTAATATATCTAGCGACGAGAGAATCATAAAATTCAGCAGCACCGCGTTCGCGGACAACGTTGGCTTCGCCTAAGCCGTCAATGCTTGTAGAGCTAGCGCATTGGATGTTGGCGATAGTTAAAGGAGAATGGGAACAGATTAACGAAGCATTTTCTTTACCGCCAGCTAATCCGGCGCCAGAAGCCATACCTTGATTAGCTTTGCCGAGGACTTGACCGGGGTTTCTAACGATAATTGCGAAATCGGTCCAAGAACCGAAAGTAGTTTCTTTGATAATTTCGCCAGTTTCTTCGTCGATAGTGCGTTTGGTGGACTTGGAAGTATCGACGCTACCGTTAGAGAAGACGCTACCGCCGAGAACTTGGACGGTTGGCTTTTTTCCGACAGTAGCACAGGAAACGTTGGAAACGACCCATTGACTATAATTGAAATCGTCGATTGTTCCATTACCCGAGTCGATTGGGCTGACGGCGAGGGCGGTACAGAATTTTTGACCGACTCCGAGGCTAGTGGGGACGGTGATGCTATTTTTGTTGGAATAATGATGAATGAAAGAGTTGTCGGAGAGGTAATATTCTGCATTTGCACCAGCGGAGTAATTTCCATCATTGATGGTGTAATTGTCGCTCCTATCAAAGGTTTCTATTGGGTAGCAATCAGCAAGATTATCTGAACCGAGCATGGAGCGATAATGAGAACATGGATTCGTTTCGCCTGTAAGTGAGGGGCGATTTAGATCGGAATTGACGATATTATCATTTACGATAAGTCCAAGGAGTTGTATTTTGGCGTTTGGAATACCGGTCAACGCAAAGTTATTCCAATAGTCGGTATTGTCGCGTTTTTGGACGGTAATGTCATAGTTGATGGTATTGATGATACTACCTGGATAAACGATTTCCGAGGAAGCGGTTAGACCGGTTCGATTAAGCCCATCGAAATCGATGCGGAAGTTGTAAGGACGAGTAATTTCTACGCAGACGGGGTTAGAATTGCCGATCCCGTCGGTAGCGGTATCGGGAGTTTGGGTGACGTATGGCGTTCCAGCGACGTCTAAACGATTCCCCTCCCAATCGTAATAATACTGGTAGGAGATTTTATAACGATTGTGTCTAAAATAAACATTACGACAGGCGGATTTGGTTTCTCCGGGTTTAAGAGCGTTTGTTGGAATGGCATTCATATTCTTAACGTCAAGACTTTTTTCATCATTATTGTTTTTTGGAAGCGAAACAGATGAATTATTATCAATTCGAGTAGTTTGACTGTCGTCAAAACTAAGCACGCTATGGCTAACAGTATTTTCTTCGAAAAGATAATAGACGCTATTGATAATTTCTGAGTTTTCGACATTATTTCTAATTAAACTGTGGTTAAAGTTGACTTGAATATCGTTGACATTGCCGAGTTTGTATTTTGTCGTATTGCCGGTTGTTCCATCTAAAAAGATTTTGGAAGTAGTTCCGCTTAAACTATAACTGGTATTGCCGTTGATTTCGATATCTGGTCCGTATTTAGTCATTAATCCTGGGCGAGCAATGGTTTGACAAACTTCCTCGGTTCTTAGAGAAGTATCTCTGCCAACGATCATGGATGGAGATCCTGCGATTTGGAAGCGGCTATTGTTTATACTAATGTATTCACAAATAGTAATAGATTGGTTAGGGTTGATTGTGCGCGTGGGGCGGTCAATGATTATTGTTCGTTCTGTTGGGGAGACTTCAACTGGGATTTGATAATAATCATCTCTGGGTTGATAATCTTGAACGGTTTCTGTAATTGCTCCGGTTTCGGGATTACGGTTATGGATGATTTCTTTAAAATATACGTCGTAAGTTGTCGGGAGAGAAATACCTAGATTTTGTTCGTTATTATTAGTTAGTCTATGAGTAAAATGGAAAGTTCCGGTATTACTACTGGTTGGTAAGTTACAAGTTCCGCTAGTCGCTTCTCCGGCTGGCTCTTTACAATAATCGTAGATTTTACTTTCGGCGGAGATAGTCTCGGTTTCCGCACTAGGAGTAACGACGGAAGCGCAGACTTCGTGAGTTGTTTGCAGTTCGCCAGTTGAGACACTTGGGTCGTAGCTTTCATTGATAAAAGCAAAAATGGTCGGAGAATAAACGACACGTTCGCAAATTTGGTTCGTTTCTCCCCAGTTTTCGACTGATAGATTCTGAGCATCGGCTAAAGCTGTAATCCAATCTTCAGAATTTAAAGTTTTTGAACCGCTGATATAATTTTGCCAGTTTCCATTGTCGTATTTGATTTGGATGGTATAAGAGACATTAGCTTCATCAAAAGGTTCGTCGAGTTTAAGGAAGTGAGTAAAATTGGCGCGATAGTCTGTCTTGGTATTTCCGGTAACTGTAGCAGTTCCGACGCGAGTATCTTCGCCGTTGTTGTCATGTATAGAACCGATTGTGACGTTAGACTTTTCTTTTGGCGAACGCCCGGTTAGTCTAGCGCGACTGGCTGTTACGCAGGCTTCGGTCGAGTTAGGAGTGCTGTCGTAAATAACGCTGCTTTCAAGGACATTGTTACCAGAGCTGGTTTCGAAAGAGGCTTTGGTAGGTGTCCAATGGAGCGTTTGACAAATTTTTTCAGTTTCTCCTTGATTGAGGCGAATGGTTTTATCGAAAGAATGTGTTTTAGTTAAAGCTCCTTGTCTAAGGGCTACTGGTGTGGTTCCGGTAGGCCAACCCGACCCGACTTTCCATTCGCTAATAATACCGTTAAGACTTTCGCTAATACTATGACTAATTTCTGTTTCGAGATTATACGAATCGCCGCGGGAAAGAGCGTGGGAGAAGGTAACTCTTCTCGACTCTACATCATATGGTAAGTTAATAACGATATCTTGTCCGGAATTTGCGGGGTTAGACGAATCGGTTACTTTAGAATTACCGTTAATATTAAGTTCGCCCTCGCCGGCGCGTTGAACTCTGACGCAGATTCTAGAAACGGTCGTATCGCCGTCGGCATCAGGTCGTTTATAACCATCTAGACCGACGATATTTCTATAAGTAACGTATGAGCAGACTGAAACTTCGCTACTAGGAGCAATAAATCCGGAATTCTGAGTATTGTTAATAGTATATGTATTAGTAAAATTGCCGGTAGATCTTTTTAATCTTTCCCTATATGTAGTATTTTCCATGGCATAGTTAGTTCCGATACTGGTTGTCGTCCAACCGTCCGAGCGTTGTAATATATGAGAAAAATCGATATCGACGTTGGTTGCGTCTTTAGGAATGGTGATGATCCCGCCGTTAGAATAGGTATCTCCGTTGTAGGTTGCGGAGTTAGTATGGGAGAAAGTGGCGATTTTGGCAGCCTGAATGAAAGATTTTGCGTCCGACCAGCAGTTACCTGCACTAGTATTGCCTTTTGGACAACGCCAAATATGAGTAGTTTTTGTATAAATTCCGTTCTTCGGCTTACCGAGTCCATCAAAAAAGGCTGTTGTCTTTAATGTTATGTCCATCGGTCCAGCTGCGTCGCTCCAATTATGTCCACTGTGTCTGCTACCTCGACTAAGCGGGGTGTCTTTATTCGGCTGATTAAAGTAGTTATCTAACAGGCCGGCATTTATTATCTCTTGGCGCGTATAATTTTCATAGGTGGTTCCGTTAGTAATCTGAGTAACGAAGAGAATGTGTTTTGCGTCCATATTGGTCGTTCCGCTTCCGCCACATTCATAAACACCACCGTATAGCTTAATACTAATACCGCTAGCGTTATTACTAGTTAATTCTATGATGCTGCCGTCCGCCGAGCTTTTGAGCCACATTGCGCCACGAGCACCTTTCTTATTGTGTGCGTCATTGTTTATTTTACACATTGTGCAGGCAGCAGCTTTTGCCCCAGATTCATCTACTTTATAAGCGTTATCAACACAATTCTTGAATTGCTGAGTCGTCCCAGTCCAAGTTGTAGTAGTAAAAGTTTTAGATATGCCGTAAGAGTTGACTTTTGTATAGCTTTGAACGGGGTCGTCGGCGTAGACAGGATGTATGCCTATAAAAGATGTGGCGAAAAACATCTGGACAATAAATATTGTAATAGGGTTAAAAAATTTCTTCATCGGAGCTTTCTTCGCTTTTTATTTCGCTTTTAGAATATTCTCTGGTTTCTGCAATTTCGGCCCATTCTTCGGCTTTCGTTTTGTCTCCATATAATCTTTCGTAGAGAGAGATGGCCAGAGCGGTTGTTTTTGTATGAACTAAATTTTCTGCGGTATAGACGTCGCTAATGATTTGGCTTGAGTATTCCTGATTATATGACATGGATAGAGTATCAGCGCGGGAAAGGTAGAGAGAGGCTTTTTCTTCTTTTGAGTTGGCATGGAAAATTAGTTTATCATAAATTTCAATTCCATTTTCTGGATCGGAGATGAGTATAGAATCGGCTTCGGCTTGGGTCTTATTAGTCGGAGCGTAATTAATAAAAAGGAAAATAGCAAGAATGATTAAAATAAATCCGCCAGCAATAAGACTGATTTTCGTTAGAGTTTTTTTAGGAATAGATGAAAGCGAAGGTTTAGTTTTGAGGAGTTTTCTACTTTTTTCAATATTTTTTTCGAGATTTTTTTTCAGCTTTGATTCTTTTTTGACGTTGGTAAAATAGACTTTTTCTTCGGAGGCTTTGGTTTTATTAAGATGGACACTATGGAAATATGGGGTAGAAGAGTTCTTCTCCGCATTCGGGTTGGTTGGATTTATATTACCTCCAGTATCCATAATCTACTTATGATTATAAAAAATTTTCTAGAAAAAGTCGAGAGTTTTTATTATTCGACGATATATTTTGCTTTAGCGTCAGCGGCGCGAGATTCGTAGCTCTTAGCGGACGCGGAATCGCCGACGAGATTATAATAGCGAGCGTAACTATTATAGACTTGATAAAGTTGGAAGTTAGAAAGACCGTCGAGGGAAATTCCGTCGAGGGTAGATTTCACTTCGTCATATTTCTCAAAATCGAATAGAAAAGCGACTTTGGTCATTATATCGTCGAAATTTTCGTCGGCATCGGAGGTAGAGGAAGCGATTTTTTGGTCGATTTGAGCGAAAACTTCTTCTTCAGTTTCATTGCCAGTCGTTCCGACGACGGAGACGATATTGACGTCGGACGATTCGGGGATTTCTTCGGTCGAGAAAATTGACGGTTCGGAATTACGTTTCATGATAAAGTAAGTTATTCCGGCGGAGATTCCAGCGGAAAGAACAGCGACGATAATTAAAGGGAGAATTGAAAAAGAAAAACGCGAGGATTTTCCGGAGCCGGAAGAAATCGGGGCGGTCGGCGCGACATTATCGAAGCCGCGATAGTTAGGCGTTTTAATATAAGGATTCGTATTATTCTGTTCCATATATATTATTATATAAAAAATAACCGCATTTTACTAGCGGTTATTTTTTTGAAGCGGATTATTTATTCGCGTCGATAAGGAAGTTGAGGGTTTTTTCGATTGTCATTCGGTTTTTAACGTCCATTTTTACGCGCGGGTCTTTTAGGTTTTTAAGAGCCTCGGGGGATTTTTTATAAACGTCGCGAAGCTCGGCGATTTTAGCGGAAACTTCGTCGTCGCTAACTTCGATTTTTTGCTCGCGGGCGAGGATTTGGAGAACGAGAGAAGCGAGAACGCGTTTCTCGGCGAGTTTTTTCGCGTCTTTTTCCCATTCTTCTTCAGTTTGGTTGACTTGGGCGAGATAATCTTCGAATTTGAGACCTTGAGCGGCGGCGTTACGGGAGATATCGTCGCGAATGAGGCGGAGTTGGTCGGAGATCAAAATTTCGGGAGCGGAAACTTTTGAGGCCTTAACGAGCGCGTCAACGAGGTCGTCTTTATATTTTTCTTCGAGTTTATAGGAATTTTGAGCCTCAAGATTTTTCTTAATATCGGCTTTAAGTTCGTCGAGGGTTTTAAACGGACCGCATTTTTTCGCGAGTTCGTCGTCGAGCGCGGGCTTTTCGATTTTATTGACTTGTTTAACTAAAACTTCAAAAACGACTTTTTTACCGGCGAGGGAGGATTCGTGATAATCTTTCGGGAAAGTTAAATTAAGGTCGAATTTATCGCCGGATTCTTTTCCAACAATTCCGTCTTCGAAGCCAGGAATGAAAGAGTTAGAGCCGAGGACTAGAGCGTAATCTTTCGCGGTTCCGCCCTTAAACGGCGTTCCGTCTTTTTTCCCGACGAAATCGATAATAACTTCGTCGCCCTGTTTAGCTTTTTCTTTAACGACTTTTTTCTCGGCGTAAGCGGAGCGGATATTTTCGAGAATTTCTTTAATATCTTTTTCTTTAACTTCGACTTTTTCTTTTTTAACTTTAAGGTTTTTAAAGTTACCGAGCTTAACTTCGGGGAGAATATCGGCGGTCGCGGTATATTCGGCGGTTTCATGCGGGACGAATTTAGTAACATTAACGTTCGGGATAACGAGCGGGGATTTTTCGTTTTCGGCAAAAGCGCGCGGAACGGTCGTTCGGACGGCGATATCGATTGCGTTTGAGTTTAGTTCGTTATCGGAAATAAATTTTTTCGCGAGGTCGAGCGGGGCTTTTCCCTTTCGAAAACCTTCGACTTTAATTTCTTTCGCGAGGCGTTCAAGAGCTTTTTCTTCGGCGATTCTTAAATCTTCTTTATCGAGGGTAACTTTAATTTCAATCCGAGTATCGGAAATTTTTTTAGCTGTAGTTTTCATGAGATAATTATAGCACAGATTAGGAGATTATTGGAGAATCTGGGGGTTATAAGTTGAGCGGAGGGCGCGGACGGTTGCGCGAGTATCGACGCCGGTTTTAACGTCGGGGGAAAGGATTTCGTTCGGGTCGAAGATGGCCTTAATTTTTTTATAAAGTTCTTTTTCTTTTAAGGGACTGTTGGCGTTAGAGATGATGGCGCGGATTCGACCTTCGGGGAAGCCGCCGTTTAGGGAGCCTTTATGTTCTAAAATTAGGGAGTTTAAATCTTTTAAGAAGTTCATCGCGGCGCGACGATCTTCGAGCGTATCGAGTTTAAAGTCGGGGCGGAGGGAGTAGATTCCGGTTGAATAGGAACCGAAAAGCTCGAGCGGTTTTTTAAGGCTAGCTGAGAGGCTAGGGAGATCAGAAAGGAACCCGGGAAGTTCTTCGACGGGGAGCGAGAAGTTCGAGGCGAGAGAAACGCGTTCGCCTTTTCCGGTATCGTTAAGGTAGCTTAAAATGGTCGAGGGGAGATCGTTAAAAAGCTCGGAGTTTTTTAGAGTTTCGGGAATGACGTAGGCGTTTTTAGGGAGGAAGTTAAGACATTTTCTAACTTTTTTACGGGAAATTCGGGAGCGATCGTTAAAGGAAACAAAAACGAGAAAACCGTCGGTAAACTTTTTAGAAAGGATTTCGGGTTTTTTACCGTAATCTTCGACGGCTTTAATTAAGTTTAAATCATAAAAATTAAGTTCGAGCGGAGTTAGGGTTTTTACGAAAGCCATAAATTCGTTTGCGGCCTTAAAGGTATTAAAGACGGCAAAGAGGCGATGAGGGCGAGCGGAGAGGACGTCGAGACGGAGGATGATTTCGGAAATGATCCCGAGCGTTCCCTCGGAAGCATAGAAAATGGGGAGGAGATCGAAAACGCGGTTATTAACGCGGCGAATATGTTTTAGCCCTGGATAGCCAGAACGAGTAGCGGGAGTTTCTTTAATCATTTCGGAGTTATCGTCGAGGAGTTTTTCGACTTCGGTATAAATTTCGCCCTCTAAAGTATTCTCCTTTTTGAGCTTATTAAGCTTTCCACGGGAAAGTCGGGAAGTTTGGAGAACGTCGCCGGAGGAAAGGACAACTTCGACGCGGTCGATATAGTTCATAATTCCGCCATATTTTCCGGAATAGGAATCGACGGGGGCGTTCGCAATCAGCGAGCCGATTGTTTCTTTCGGGTCGGCTTTGATGGGAAGAAAGAGACCGTGGGGGGCGAGGAGAGAGTTAAGCTGACCGAGAGTAACGCCGGATTGGACGTGAACGAGACGATCGTGAGCATCAAGCTCGCGGACTTTATTAAGTTTCTCGGTAGAGATAACCATTCCGGAAGTTAAATCGGCGCCAGAATCAGTTAAACCGGAGCCGCGAACGGCGAGAGGAAGTTTATAATTTTTAACGGCGAGTTGATTAACGAAACGAACGAGTTTTCTAAGGTCGGAAGTTGATTCGGGGAGAGCGACGAGGCGGGGCTTGATTTTTAAGGCGGAGCGATCAAAAGAATAGGCTTCGAGAACCGAGTCTCGGTCAAAAACATTACCGGTTATATGGCGATTAAGATAGATAGCTATCTTATTCATTTTGCCCACCAATTTTATACATAAGTATATTATATATGAAGTTTTTTAAATTTTGAAGAGATTTTTTAGTTTTTCTAAAACTTCTTCGCGCGAGCCGGAAGCGTCGAGCGTCGGAATGTTAAAGTCTTTCGCAACTTTTAAGTAGGCGAGATTTAAGGTTTTTTGGAAATCGGCTTTTTTCGACTTAAAAAATTCTTCGGAGCGTTTACCTTGAGAAATTAGACGGCGCTTTCGTTCTTCTTCGTCGAGAGTTAAGATAACGATTTTATCGGGAGAAAAATAATTTTCGGGCAGGAGGTCTTTATGAAGTTTAATAATTAAACTTTTCGAGACGCCAGTTCCATAACCCTCGTAAATTAAAGTCGAGAGCCAAGAACGAGTCAGGATAACAATTTTATTTTCTTTGAGCGCGGGTTCGGCGAGGCGTTTCCATTGTTCATAGCGGTTAACAAGATAGAGGAGAACGCGAGTTTTTTTATCGACGCCGTAATCGTTTTTATAGTTAAGCTCGGCGATTTTAGAGATGAACGGGTCGGTCGATTCGGTTCCGGATTCGGAATAATGGACAACGGATTTCCCTTGTTGCTCGAAATAGGACTTTAGGAGAGAAGCTTGAGTATCTTTTCCGGCGGCGTCTTGACCCTCGATAACGATGAACATTATTTTTTTCCTTTTTTATATTTTTCGACGCAGGCAGGACAAAGGGCGCGGTATTCGATTTTAGTTTTCCCGTCGTCGATTAGGACGTCAGGACCCTCGAAAACGATTTTATTATTTAAAAAGCGACAGTTACAAGTCGCTTTTTTCCCACATTCGCAGATAGTTTTAATTTCTTCGATATCGTGGGCGATTTGGAGAAGACGAGTCGCACCTTCAAAGCCGCCGTCTTCTTGACGGAAGTTAAGGCGGAGACCATAAGCCATGACGGGAATATCGAGTTCGGTCGTTATTAGCATAAGTTGATCGGCTTGAGCCTTAGTTAAAAATTGAGACTCATCAACAAGAACACAAGCGACGCCGGCAAAGTTTTCGGCAACTTGTTCAAATAAGTCGGTTTTTTTATCAAAACATAAATCGGTTTCGCGTTCGGGACCAATTCGAGTTAAAAGTTTTTCGCCGTTTTTAGTATCGGTTTTTGGTTTCATAACACAAACGGGAAGTCCGCGTTCTTCGTAGTTAAAAGCGACTTGGAGGAGTTGCATAGTTTTTCCGCAACCCATTGCGCCGTAACGAAAATATAATTTTGACATGATTTAATTATAAATCAGGTTCGGAGAATTGGGAATTATAAAGTTCGGCGTAGAAACCGTTTTTCTTTAAGAGCTCGATGTGAGTTCCCTGCTCGACGATATTTCCCTCTTTCATAACGAGAATTAAATCGGCGTTACGAATGGTTGAAAGACGATGAGCGATAATGAAACTGGTACGGTTTTTAGTGAGTTTTTCGAAGGCTTCGGTAATTTTTTCTTCGGCGCGAGTATCGACGTTAGAAGTTGCTTCGTCGAGAATCATCATTGGCGGGTTTTCAATCATGGCGCGAGTGATGGTTAAGAGTTGTTTTTCGCCGGCGGAAACATTGTTGGAATCTTCGGAGATTTCGGTTTTATAACCGTTTTTCATGGACTCGATAAGATGGTCAATACCGGCGTTTTTGGCGGCGGTTTTAATCTCTTCGAGACTAGCGGATTTATTTCCGTATTTTAAGTTTTCTTCGATAGTTCCGGAGAAGAGCCAGGTATCCTGAAGAACCATGCCGAAAAGACTTCTAACGTCTTCGCGCTTCATTTCTTTTGTCGGGACGCCGTCGATAGTAATATAGCCAGAATCGGGGTCATAAAAACGCATGAGGAGATTGATGATGGTAGTTTTTCCGGCGCCGGTTGGACCGACGATGGCGACTTTTTCGCCGGGCTTGATTTTGGCGGAGAAGTTTTTAATAACGGGAGTTTTCTTATTATAAGAAAAGGAGACATTATTAAATTCGATTTCGCCTTTGATGTCTTTAATAACTTTCGCTGGGGAGGGGTTTGGCGTTTCTTCTGGTTCTTCGAGGAAGTTAAAAATACGTTCGGAGGCGGCGAGGGTTTGTTGGGCGGTAACGACGATTTCGGAAAGATTAGTAATCGGGCGGTTAAAGCGGGAGAGGTATTGGACGAAAGCTTGGATGCTACCGATTAGGATTTTTCCGGAGAGAACAAGGTTCCCGCCAATGACGCAGACGATAACGTAGCCGAGATTAGTTAAGGTATGGACAAGCGGAAAAGCGAGCGAGTCGAGGAAATGTCCGCGCCAAGATTCTTCATAGAGCTTTTCGTTTACGGCTTTAAAACTTTCTAGACTTAGGGATTCGTGAGAGTTGGATTTAATAATGAGTTGACCGGAATAATCTTCTTCGATATGAGAATTGAGTTTTCCGAGAGTTTTGCGCTGAGAGACAAAATAACCTTGGGCTTTTCGCGCAACTTTTGAAACGGCAAAAATTGAAAGTGGGACGACGATGGTTGCGACGAGGGCGAGGAGCGGAGAAATAATATACATCATTAGAGCGCAACCAATAATCGTCGTTAGGCTAGTAATGACTTGGTTGATACCTTCGAGGAGGGAGTCCCAGAGAGTATCGGTATCGTTTGACATGATTGAGAGAACGTCGCCGAAACGAGTTTTATCAAAATAAGAAATTGGGAGGCGGGAAATTTTCGCCATGATTCTTGAGCGAAGAGATTTAGTATAAAAATCGCTAGCGCGGGCGAGGAGGAGAGATTGGAAATAGGCGAGGGTGGCGGAGACGAAGTAAACGACGATAAGTTGGATTGCAGAAGTTCTAATCGGGTCAAGGTCGAGAGAGCCGGTTTCGGTAAGTGAGGCGTAGGCGGAGTTGGTCATATTCCCGAGGATTTTAGGGGAGAGGAGGGCGAGAAGATTACTTAAAATTGCGAAGATAATGGCGATTATAATTGGGAGGCGAAACGGTTTTAGGGACTTCAAAAAGAGCTTTAAGGATTTTTTGACGTCTTTAGGTTTTGAGTCGGCAACTTTACGCGGCATAGTTCATCTCCCGTTTAAATTCTTCTTCGGAAAATTGACTCTTGACGATTTCTTGATAAATTTTACAGGATTTTAGCAGGTTTTTATGATTTCCTTTTCCGACGATTTTTCCATTATCGAGAACGATGATTTGATTGGCGTCTTTGATGGTATTGATTCTTTGAGCAACAATTAAAACGACGGAATCTTTTATCTCTGGCTTTAAGGCGGCGCGGAGTTTTTTATCAGTTTTCATATCGAGGGCAGAGAAAGAATCGTCGAAAATATAAATTTCGGGTTTCTTCGCGATAGCGCGAGCGATAGAAAGGCGTTGTTTTTGGCCGCCGGAAACATTGGTGCCGCCTTGAGCGATATGAGAAGAATAAGTTTCTTCGAGCTTTTCGATAAATTCTTTACTTTGGGAAATTTCGGCGGCTTTTTCAACTTCTTCTTTAGAGGCGTTAGAATTTCCGAAAGTGATATTTTCGGTTATGTTACCGGAGAAAAGAACTCCTCTTTGGGGGATGTAGCCAATTTTTTTCATTAAATCAGATTTTTCATAATCTTTAATAGAGAGACCGGAAATTTTTATTTCGCCAGAAGTCGCTTCATAAAAACGCGGAACGAGAGAAATTAAAGTTGACTTTCCGGAACCAGTTGAACCGATAAAAGCGGTTGTCTCGCCAGCTTCGGCTTTAAAACTAATATCAGAAAGAACATTTTCTTCGGCGCCAGGATAAGCGAAAGAAACGTTTTTAAATTCGACGCTCGGTCTTAAATCGGGAGTTCCGACGGTCTTTTTCTTCCAGGAAATTTTAGACCTACGCTCGAAAACTTCGTTCAAACGGACGGCGGAGACGTTGGCGCGAGGGAGAACGACGAGGAGCATGGTTAAGATTAAGAACGACATGATAACTTGGGCGGCGTATTCGACGAAAGCGAGCATGTTTCCGAGATAACTTAAATTGGTTTCGAGGTTTTTGATGCCAATCCAAATACAAAGTAGCGTAATTCCATTAAAGACGAGCCCGATTAGAGGATCTTGGAAGGACATAATTTTATCGATGAAAAGAGTGGTTTTAATAATATTATTATTCGCGGTCTCGAATTTAGTATTTTCGAGTTTTTCGTTATTAAAAGCACGAATAACGCGGAGACCGGTTAAGTTTTCGCGAGTAACGAGAACGAGGCGGTCGATTAATTTTTGGAGTAATTTAAATTTCGACATAACGGCGGAGATAATTAAGCCAGAGAAAAGAATGATGAGACCAACGCCAAGAGCGATAATCCAGGTCATATCTGGGGCGGTTTGGAACGCTTCGAAAATCGCGCCGGCGCACATTAGTGGCGCGCGGAGGAGCATAGTTAGAATCATCATGACGGCGGATTGGACTTGAGAAATATCGTTAGTTGTTCGGGTAATTAAACTTGCGGTTGAGAAATTATCGATATCGGCGAGGGAAAGAGAAATAACTTTTTTATAAAAATCTTCGCGGAGGTCGCGAGAAAAAGCGGCGCCGACTTTCGCGGAATAATAATGAGAGGTGAGCGAAGCGAGGGCGGCGAGGGCGGTAAAACCAAGCATTTTTAAGCCGACGGTAAAAGTATAGTTAGAATCGCCAGTAACGATTCCGTCATTGACGATATCTGCCATTAAAGAGGGGAGGCGGAGAGTTGAGAAAACCTGAATACCGGTCGAGAGAATCAGGAATAAGACCGACCAAAAATAGGGTTTCAAGAAACGGAGAAGTTTAAGCATATTACTATATAATAGCCTTTTTAGGCTTCTTCGTCAAGGGCGTCTTTGGGGGTTTCTACTAGAGGCTTTTCTTCTTCCTCTTCTGTTTTTTCTTCTTTTTCTGCTTTTGACTCCTCTTTTTTCGGTTCTTCTTTCTTTGGTTTTTCTTTCTGAGGTTCTTGTTTTTTGATATTTGGGTAGGCTTTAAGGAATACATTTATGGCGTTAAAGTTGTTTGAGAGGTTTTCTCTTTCGGATTTTGATTCGAGAGAAAGCGGAAAAAAAGTTTTCTCTTCGGGAAAGGTTTCTGAGTTCGAAATAGGCTCTTCGGTTTCGGCGAAGACAAAGTTAGGGGAGAATTTCGTCACTAGGCGAAAAGAAAGGAAGCCAATAATAAGTCCAAAAAGAAAAGCCTCGAGACTTTTAACGATTACCTCCGGAGTTAGCTTAGAACGCTTCATAGATAATATATATTATATATAGGTAAGTTCTCCGAGCAAGCAGAAGCGGAAAGTTAAACGGTTAAACGTGGCGGATTTTTTTACGGACGGTTTCAACGGTTTTATTAAGGAGGTATTTAGGGCGGTTTAAAATTAAATCGTGGGCGGGAGTATATTTTAATTCTTCGACGCCGAAGCTACGCTTGAATTCAGAGACGCCGTAAAAACGATGAGACTTTTCTTCGAGTCCAACAATTCCCCAAAGATTATAACGCGTAATTCCTCGCTTACGGGCTTCGTTCATGGCCATGAGATGCAAGAGAGGCGCGGCGGAGTATTTTGTTCCAAGCTCGGAGGAAACGCCGTAATGATAACTGGCTTCGTTTCCGTAAAAAATAATAAAGTTCATCGCGAGAATTTCGTCATCTTTTTTTGCGGTATAAATTAAAACTTCGTCGTTTTTAGCGAAAGCCTCGAATTGTTTAGTTAAAAATTCTTTAGAAAAGGGAACGTATTTTTGGCGGGAAGCGTGGAGAGTTTCGAGGTGGCAAAAATCTTGGATGGCTTTTTTATCGGCGGAGGCTTCGAGAGTTAAATCGTTTTTTAGAGCTTTTCGGTATTTACGGCGGAAACCTTGAGACGCGCCTTGTAAAATTTCTTCTTCGGATTTTTTTAGGTCAAGGATTCCGGCATATTCAACAGAAAGATACATGGGAGCTTTTTTTAGACCGAGGGATTTAAAAAGGCTCAGAGAGTTTTCGGAAAGGGGGAGCTGAGGGCGAATACGGACAAAAACGCATTTATTCTCCTCGCCGATTTTTTGAATATCGCTAAAGACTTTTTTAACGAGAGCGCGATTTCTCCAATCGAGAATCGGTCCGCCGGCAATCGCGAGATATTTTCCGCGTTTAGCGGTTTCGATAACGCCAGCATAGGCGGCGACGATTTTTCCAGTTTCGTCTTCGAAGAGGCGGCGAACGATTTTTTTACCGCGAGAAGAATGAAATTCATAAAAGTCGAAACTTTGAAGAAAGTTTGAGGTTTCGTCGCTTTTGATAAAATTATCCCAGATTTCGCGAGAGGAACAATCTTCGATTTTTAGATTCATTAGAGATTCCTTTTCTTTTTACGAGCGGTTTCGATTAGAACGTCGAGTTTATAACGGAGAGAGTTAAGGACGATATCTTTCGCGGGAATATATTCGACGACTTCGCCGCCAAAACCGGTTTTAAAAGTAGTAACGCCGGAGTAACGATGATTAGGGGAATTTGGTGGGGCGATTCCCCAAAGGTTAAAGGTTTTAATTCCCGCGGTTTTTAAATCTTTAATGGCGTGCCAAAGGAGAGCATAAGCTCCCGGAAGCTTTCGGTTTAGGTCGGTCGAAGCGGCTTCGAAATATTCGGCTTCGGAACCGTAGATTAAAATTAGACCATAAGCGACAGGTTTTCCGTCTTCGGTTTTAGCGATATAGAGTTTTAAGTTATTCGGCAAAAAGGCTTCGCGTTCAGCGAGGAGAGTTTTTTCGCTAGGCGGAACAAAATCTTGGCGGCGAGCGGTTTCAGCTTGAGTTTGATGAAACTTCTTAAAGCTAGCGAGACTAGAATCTTCTTCGACTTTTAGGTTTAATTTTTCGGCGCGACGAACTTCGTAACGAGTTTGGCGACGGAGGTTCATTAAAAGTTCGTCTTCGGATTTAGTTAGGTCGATAAGAACGGTATTTTGAGCGTGGAGATGCATAGGGGCGTTGGTAAGATGGAGATTTTTAAGAAGACGGTTATTTTCGGGAGTATCTTTAAGTTGAGGGCGAAAGCGAACGAAAACGCATTTATTTTCTTTTCCGACTTTTTCGATTCGGTCAAAAACTTTTTTAACGAGAGCGTGATTTTTCCAGTCGAGGAGAGGTCCGCCAGGGATTTCGAGATATTTTCCGCGTTTAGCGTTTTTAATGATTCCGAGAAACATGGCTTCGTCGTTAAAATTTTCAAAAACGATTTGATGACCAATGAGTCGGTTAGCTTTTGCCCAAAGCGGGCTTTGAAGAAAATTTGATTCGGGGAATTTTTTGAGGAGGGATTGCCAAATGTCCATTTTTAGTTCTCCGGTTTTAAAAGATGTTTCTTTAAGATTCTTTTCGCAAGGGCTAATTCGGATTGATGTTTTTTATCGGAAGAATGATACCAAGTCGGGAGATTGAGGATATGGGCAGCGAAAAAAGTAGCGTTTGGACAGGCTTCGGTCGGGAAGTTGAGTGAATTAAAATAGCGGCGAGGGGAAACGGGAACTTCATACCAACTTTCCTCGAGGCGAATACCGTGAGATTCTAGTTCTTCGAGAGCGATTTCGCGATCTTTAACGAGATAATATTCGCGCAGAGGAATAGTCGGGAGTTTAGGGTCGGTTAGTTGAGAGAGAGCGAGTTTGGCTTGCCAAGGGGTAATGGTATGAAGCTCGCGGAGTTTAGTATCGGCAGAACGCTCAATCCATTTTAATTTTAAGAGAAGTCCGAGCCAGTATTTCTCGAGATGGAGATGAGCGAAACCGCGAGCAATAGCGGCGAGGAGAGGATAAGCGGCGGCGCGGAGTGAGTCGGAGACGGGAGTTTTTAAAAGTAAAGATTTTTTAACGATTTTTGCGAGCGAGAGGTCGGGGTTTCTTAAAATGACGGCGCCGCCGAGAATGGTATCGATAGCTTTTCCCTTTCCGAACGAAAGACAAGTTGCGTCGCCAACGGTTCCAATTTCGATTTTTTCGCCGGAAGAAGTTTCATAAAAACGACCGACGGAATGGGCGAGGTCTTCGAGGAGAAGAAGATGGTATTTTTCTTTGACCTTTAAGAAACTTTCGATATTAACGGGGAGTCCGAAAGTATTTTGGAGAATGAAAACTTTTAGCTTTTCATTTTTCTTTTTTAAGGCTTCAAGCGAAGCGGCGGAATAGTTCGGAAGAATTTCGCCGGATTCGGTTTTTTCGAGATCGACATAAACAGGAACAAGTTCGGCGTTTTTAATGGCTTCGATAACGGCGAAGCAAGTAAAGGCATTAACGGCGACAAAATCGCCTTTTTCGATTTTGCCGGAAAGAATGAAAGATTTAAGAGCGACGGAAATTGCGGAGCGTCCGGAGTAAATTAGAGAAGTATTTTCGAGGGGGGCGCGATAGCGATTAGAAAGTTCGCGTTCGAGGGCGAGATAATCTTTTTTTCTACCGAGGGCGAAAGTATGTTTCAGAATAGATTTCGCGCGGTAATTTGAGGCGAGACCTAAGAAAATCATTTTACGTCCTCCTTTAGGGCGGTTAAGATGGCAGAGGCGAGCGAGGCGGGCGAGGAAATATAAGGAGCGTGAGTCCAATCTTTATAAAGTTTTAATTTTGAGTTTTTTAATTTTTCGTTTAAGAGTTTGGCCTGGCGCGGAGGAGTAACGGTATCTTTTTCGCCCCAAAGGATTAGAGCCGGAGTCGAAACTTTTTCTAAATTGAGACTTTTATCGGAATCGAGCATATTCGAGAGAGTTTTCTTCATATTTTCGGGGGCACGAGAATAATCGGAGGCGTCGATAAGTTTATGGAAAACCTTAGTAAGGAATTTTGATTTTTTAAGCGGTGCGCCGAGTTTAGAGATTTTACGCATTAAATCGCGTTTAAAAGATTTTTCGTAAACTCCGGCGGAATCGAGAAGAATAAGTTTTTTGAGTTTTTCGGGATTTTTACTACATAAGTTAAGTAAAATCCGTCCGCCGTTACTATGACCGAGAGCGACGGCGCCGTCGGGAAGATTTCGGTTCGCCCAAGCAACATAATCATCAATCGTCCAGATTTTTTTACTTTCGGTTGTTAAGCCGGGGACATTTAACATTTCGACTTTAACGCCTTTATTTTTAAGGAGTTCTAGAGTTTTTTCCCAAGGTTCAACAGTATAAGTCCAACCGTGAATGATATATAAGTCTTTCATTAGACTAACCCTCTGTTTTTACGACGTTTAACGGCGGCGGGTTCGCGACGTGGCAGTTTTTTTGCGTCTTCGGGATTTTCTAATAATTTTTCGATAATCCATTCGAGATATTGAGAACCTTTAAAAATTAAAGTTTCGGTTCCTTTTGTATTCTTTTCGATATAAGACAGGGCGTTATGAGGGTTGAGAGTAGTTTTTGGACTGAGTCCGAGCTCTTTTAACCGCGGGGCGGTATATTTTTTAGTTCGACGACCGACGAGAATAATTTCTTCGGGATTAACACTCGCGATGAGGTCGGCAAGTTTAATGTGTTCCTCACTTTCGATTGAACCTTGGTCGACGATATCGCCGATAATGAGCCATTTATGAGACGCGTGGAGACTTTTCGCCATTTCGAGAATTGAGGACATAGAGATAAGATGAGCGTTATAGCTGCTGTCGATTAACTTTAAGCCATTTTTCCCCTTGAAGAAGCTGCTACGTCCGGGCGGAAGCGGCATAGCTTCAAAATTAGACTTTAACGGGATTTTTAGATAAGTCATTAAGCTTTTAAGCATTAAAAGTTGAATCGAAAGGTCGCGAGGCTGAGGGGAGGAAAAGTGAAAATTAGTTGCGCCATAAGTAAAGTCGGTTCGGTTAGGATAAACGACGTATTTTTTAATATCGGATTTTTTGAACTTTTCGACTTTAGCGGAGATGTTTTTAGTTGCGGAAATCATAAGCGGGGAGTCGGCGTCGATATAAACGAGCTGTTTAGTATATTCGGGGAGTTTAGAAAATTCGTCGGCGATAGCATCGTCGAGATTCTTAAATTTTCCGTCTTTAACTTCTTGTTCGAACTGGACGGCATGGGAGCGACCAAGGGAAATCCAAAGAGTAACTTCGGGTTTAAGCCAAGAAGCGAGAAATTCGGTTTCAAACGGACGCTCGCCGTCAATTTCGACGACATAAAAGGGCTCGTGATGTTTATAGTAGAGGCTACGAATCGGGGCGGCGATTCCGAGCCAGAACCAGCGGAGTTTTGAGCCGCGAACGCCTTTCAAACCAAGAATATCAAAAGCGACTCCGAAAGCGGAGTTGGCATCATGAGAATAATGAGCCTTTTTACCGAGCTCGAACTCGATAAGATGGAGCATGGTTGTTTTTCCGGCGGAACCGGTTAAAGCGATAACGCGAGGGTTCCAGCGTTTAAGGGAGCGGTTGGCGAAGAAACGGAAGTAGCGGGCCGCAATAAAATAAAAGCGTTTTTTAAATCGCGCAACTTTAGTCATAAAAACATTATAACAAAAAATTGCCCTTTCGGGCAATTTTTATTACATTCGGATTTCGGCATCGACGCCAGCAGGGAGGGCGAGGTTTTGAAGCGATTCAATCGTCTTCGGGGTCGCGTTAGAGATGTCGATGAGGCGTTTATGAACTTTCATTTCAAACGCTTCGCCGCCGGTTTTATAGACATGAGGAGATTTAACGACGGTAAAGGTCGAACGTTTCGTCGGAAGAGGGACGGGACCGGAAACGGTCGCGCCAGTTCGGATTGCTGTATCGACGATTTGTTTTGCGCTTTGGTCGATAACGCGATGATCATAAGCCTTGAGGCGGATACGAATTTTTAGACCTTCGGCAGCTTTTTCTACCATAGAGGGTTTTCCTTTCTTTCTCGCAATCTTAAAGCTAAGTTATCGAGAAATGATGATTATATTTATATATAATATATATTATATTATTTTTTATTCTTTTTCGCAAGAGTTTTAAAGTATTCGCGTTCTTCGGCGCGGTCATACCAAAGGAAGATTAAAGCGATTAAAAGCCAAAACGGGACGAAAATAAAGGAGATAGTCGAGATAATTTTCATCTTTTTAACGTTAAAGCCGCGGAGCTCCCATTTTTCGATAATGAATGAATCGATAATCCACCAAGGAAGGCCAATAAAGATTTCGGAGATAAGGATACTACCGAGCCCCCAGAGGAGAGCTTTCGCGAAGATCAGTTCTTTAATTGAGAAGATAAAGATGAGACCAATAACTAAGCCGACGGCCCCCCAAAGAATCAAAGAGTTACGGAAACGAGAAAGATAGAGGGCGCGAATTTCGGCCTCAGAGAGTTTTTTAGGGGAAGATTCGGAGTTGGACATAATTAATTATCCCAGTCGAATTTTTCGCCGAAATGACCATAGCGGGCGGAGCGTTCGTAAATTGGACGTTTTAGATTTAAGAAAGAGATGATCCCGTTCGGGGTTAAATCGTAGCCATCGATTTCTTCGGGCTTTCCGTCGATAATGACGGTTTTTTCGAGCGGTTCGGCAACGCCGATTGCGTAAGCGAGGCGAACGTAAACTTCTTTCGCGTTACGTTTTTTAAGGTAATCAACAGCGACGCGACGCGCCATATAAGCCGCAGAGCGGTCGACTTTCGAGGGGTCTTTCCCAGAAAAACAGCCGCCACCAATTGGAATACGCGGACCGTAATTATCGACGATTAACTTTCTTCCAGTTAGACCAGTATCAGCTTCGAAGCCGCCTTGAGACCAGTCGCCGGCGGGGTTAAGATGGAGTTTAATATCTTTAGAGTCGAGATTTTCGCTTTCGAGAAATTCGCGGACGAGTTTTTCGAGCTCTGATTTTTTAACGTTTTGGAACGAAGCGACGATAGAGTTGATTTTATTGCCTTTTAAGGTAACTTGAGTCTTTCCGTCGAAAGGATATTTCTTATAGATATATTTATTGAGCTTTCGGGAGAGGACAACTTCGAGCGGGAGAAGTTCGGGGGTCTCAGAACAAGCATAACCAATCATAATTCCCTGGTCGCCGGCGCCACCAGTATCAACGCCTTGGGCGATTTCGGGGGATTGTTTAACGATTTTAGTATGGACTTCGATTCTATCGTCGCCAGTAATTCGTTTAACGATTTTTTCGACGTCAACTTCTTTATCAGACATTTTAGAGGTAATTTCGCCAGTAACGAAGACGACGCCATGACCTCCGCAAGTTTCGGCAGCGACACGAGCGTCGGGGTCTTTTTCGAGGTAGGCATCAAGAATAGCATCGGAGATTTGATCGCAAAGTTTATCAGGGTGTTTAGGGGAAACGCTTTCGGCGGTTCGATAAAAAGATTTTTCGTTCATATAGATTATTATATACAGGAATTTAATTTAAGGGAAGATTGACTTTTTCAGGAAAGTGTGATATAATGAAAGTATCGGCTAATTTTCTTTGCGAAAGGGGAGGTTTCGATGAAAAAGTACCATATCGCCGATCTTTTGACCTTGTCGCGAGTCTTTTTTAGTATCGCGATTGTTCTTTTCGCCATCAACGGAACTTCGCTTGGATTGACGCTCGCTATTTTCTGTATTGGAGAAGTAACTGACGCGCTCGACGGACCGTTTCACGTACTCTATCCCTATCCGAGGGATATGAAGTATCGCTTCTGGAGGGAGGGGAATTTTCCGAAGTTTTTCGACACAGGAACCGACATTTTGCTCGGACTGAGCTTTGCGCTCTATCTCTATCTCCGAGTTAGTCAAATCTTCGTTTTGTGGGTCTTTCTGCCGAGTCTTTCGATTGGATTGTTTGTTACGATGATGATTCGGCGACAATCGCAGTCGCGAGACGGCGGCTGGATTGACGACATGGATCGAATCCGTCATCGGGCGAAGCTGAGACGCGACGACGTTATCGACGACATGATTAGCGTTCGGCGGATTTTGTATGTCTGCGCGGTTTTTACCTTGATTCTTGGCGCGATTATTGCGCTAAAAATCGGCGTAGGCTGGAAAATTCTCCTGATTCTGTTGGAGATAGTGGTTGCGATTGTCGTTTACGCGACGAAGCGACCCCGCTCTAAAGAGCGGTAAGCCCAGCCCCCCTTTCGAGGGGGCTTTTTTAAACTCTAAAATAAGGCGGCGTTAATAGATTCGAGAGGTTTGTTCGGGTTATAAAGCGAGAGGGCGGCGGTTTTTCCGGCGAGGCGCCCGTCCCAGAGAGAGATAGGAGAATATTCGGTTTTAGTTAGGTCGGTCGAGATAATTTTGCCGTTTTTAGCGGTGATAATTTTTTGGTCGTGGAACGTTAAGAGCGAGACGGGGTAGGTTAAAGTGAATTTATGGAGAGCTTCGAGGACGGGGACGAGAGGAGAAGAGAGGAGGAGCATTTTTGGGTAAAAAACGGAGCGGAAGAGTTTTTGAAGCTGGACGAGGCTAGCGAGAATAATTAGATTATCTTTTTCGAGGAGAGATTCGGCGTCGGCAGTAATTAAGTCGACGGCGTCGCGGGTAAGAAGAGCGGGAACGGATGAGGATTTTAGGGCGTCGATAATTGCGACGGCGGTTTCGGAATTTTTAGAGAAATCGCCGAGAAAAAGGTTAAAATCGGCTTTTTCGAGCGCGAAGTTAAGCTCGGGGGATTTTTTAAAGCTACCGGAGTCGGTTGAGGGGGTAAAGAGGAGATTGGGGAGCGGGGGAAGCTTTCCGCGGAGGGAGTCAGGGAGGATTAAGTTGAGGGTTTCGATTGGATAGCGAGAGGTAATAAATTCGGCGATTTTAATTTCGGTTGAGAAGCCGGCGGAATTTCCGCCGATTAGATTTAAGCTGCCTTGTTTTCTTTCGGGGAAGTTCCATTCGAGGTCTTTATAGAGCGGAGCTTCTTGTTTTTGCCAATAAGATAAATCTTCCATTTAAAACTCCAAGGTGATTGAGATAGGACAATGGTCGGAACCGAGATAGTTTTCGTAAATCTCGGCGGAGGTTAGATGATTTTTAAGCGAGCTAGAGATGAAAAAATAATCAATCCGCCAGCCAATGTTATTTTCGCGGGCTTTCCCCCAATGAGACCACCAAGTATAGCGTTTTGTCTCGGGATTAAGGAAGCGGAAAGTGTCGAGGAAGTTTGCGTTGAGAAGATTAGAGATTCCGCGACGTTCTTCGTCGGTAAAGCCGGCGGAATGATGGTTAGTTTTTGGGCGAGCGAGGTCGATTTCTTCATGCGCGCAGTTAAAGTCGCCGCAGGTAACGACAGGTTTTTCTTTTTCAAGTGATTTCAAGAGGTCTAGAAATTCGGGATCCCAAGTTTTTTCGCGCAAAGAAAGACGAGAGAGGTCGGGCTTACTGTTTGGGGTATAAACGTTTATAAGATAGAAATTAGTTAAATCTAGATAGATAATTCTACCTTCGTTGAGTTTATTGACGATTTTATAGCTATTAAACTTTATTTTTTTATTGATGAGAATGGCGGTTCCGGAGTAGCCAAGTTTTTCGGCGGGATTCCAAAAGATTTCGTAATCTTTAAAAATTTCGTTTTCTTTTTCTAAATTGACTTGGGACGGAGTACATTTAATTTCCTGAAGGCAAAGGACGTCGGGGTATTCGCGTTCGAGAAAATCGACAAGCGCGCCTTTTTTAAGGACGGCGCGGAGACCGTTGACGTTCCAAGAAAAAAGAGTGAGGGAAGTTTTTTCGGACATTAAAATCTCCCGCGAGAAATATCGCGATTTTTAATAGTTTCGCGTTTATCATATTTTTTCTTCCCTTTTCCGAGGGCGATAACGAGCTTAATTTTTCGCCCGCCAGCGAGGAGCTTGGTCGGGACAATAGTAAAGCCAGCGGTTTTTTCGCGTTCAAAGTCGCGGATTTGACGTTTAGTTGCGAGGAGGCGAATGTTGCGGGCGGTTTCGGCGCCGAGAGTAAGATTATTTAGCCAGAGCTCGCGGTTACGGAGGGTGACGAAAGAACCTTTGAGCTGGACGTGATGGTCGCGGATTTGGCGAACTTCGGGGCCGGTTAAACTGAGCCCGACAGTTAAACCATCACTTAAAGAATAATCGTAGGATGCGCGACGATTTATGGTAACGGAAGAATTGGATTTTTTTGGGGATTTTTTCGCCATAATTAGTTAAATTATATAAAAAATTAGGAAAAATAGAAATATCTATGATAAAATAGAAACAGCTTATGGGAAAAATTGTTGAAGAAAAAGAAAGGTTGGGGGTATCGGAAATTGTAACGCGAGTTCTAGCGGGGGTGATGACGGTTAGCTTGGTCGCAGTGACGGTCAATTTAGTTCGTTTTAATATTCTGCCGATGAAGTTTTTAATTCCGGTTTTAGTTTTAGTTGTCCTTTTGATTGGGTTAGTAATTTTTTTCGCGTTCTTTAGAAAGAAAAAAATATTTAAAATTATTGCGATTATTTTGGCAGTAATCGTTTCGCTGGTAGCTGGGTTCGGATTTTTCAAGTTGAATGATACGATTAACTTTTTTGAGGAAAACTTAGGCGAGAATGAAAACGTTAGTATATATAATATAATGGTCAGTAAGGATTCGAGTTTAAGCGAAGATTCGGATTTAACGGGAGTTCCGATTTATACCTATCGAGATTTGACGTTAGAGAAAAAATTGATTAAGACGGAAGTTGAGGGTCAAGTTGGTGGAGAGGTAGTTTTTACGGATGAAGTTTTAGAGACGGTAAAAATGGCGGTTGAGGACGGAGAAAAGGTAGTTGCGATAAACGCGGGGACATATGAGGGGTTTCTGTCGGATAATAATGATTATTCAGATAAGTTAAAAATAATTAAAACGGTTAAAATTAAGAATGAAGTTAAAGCAGAGAAAAGAGTAGTTGATATAACTGAGAAGCCGTTTGTGGTTTATTTTTCAGGGATTGATACGAGGAGTGGGACGTTACCGGATAGGAGTTTGAGCGACGTAAATATCTTAGCAGTAATAAATCCGATTGAGAATAAAATCTTGTTGGTTTCGACGCCGCGAGATTATTATGTTCATTTAGCGGGAACGGAGGAGGGAGACTTACCGGATAAGTTGACGCACGCGGGGACGGTTGGCGGAGTTCAGTTGTCGAAAGCGACGTTGGGCGAGTTATTGGGGGTTGAGATAAATTACTATGTTCGAGTGAATTTTAACTTTGTTGAGAGATTGGTGGATGCGGTCGGAGGAATAGATATTTATAGTGATGTTGATTATAATTTTACTTGTTGGACGGATAATGGATGTACGTTCTATCCAGGGTATAATAGCGTTGGGGGGAGGTGCGCATTAGCGTTTGCGAGAGAGAGACATGCATATGCGTCAGGAGACCGACACAGAGGAGAGAATCAGGAACAAGTCATTAAGTTGATTTTAGAAAAGTTAACGAGTTCAGCGACGTTGTTGAGTAGATATTCCGAAATATTGAACGCATTAGCGGGGACATTTGAAACAGATTTCGAGATGGAAGACGTAACGAAGTTTGCGAAGAAACAGTTGGATGAGATGAAAGGATGGAGCATAGAAAATAGTAATTTGGACGGGACGACGGGGGCGGCATATACTTATAGCTATCGAAGCCAATATCTTTCTGTAATGTTCCCGGACGAGACAAGTATCGAGAACGCAAAAGCAAAGATTCAGGAGTTCTTAGAGGAATAAGCAATGAAGGTTGCGATATGCACTGATATTTATTATCCGATGACAAATGGGGTAGCGGTTTTTGCGCATAATTTAGCACAGAGTTTAGCGAAAAAAGGACATCGAGTGATGGTAATATGTCCGAGTTTTAAAGGAAAGAAACACATTCGACAAGAGAAAAATTTAAGGACGGTTTATCTTTCGAGCATGAGATTTCCGTTTTATCCAGATCAGATTGAGCCGGTTCCGGAAAAGAAAATTATTTATCGACACGGAATTTGGTTTGCGGTAAATGCGAATCGTCAGGTTAAAAAAGCCTTGGATTGGTTTAAGCCGGACGTGATTCATATTCAAACGAACGAGCCAATTGCGATTGCGGCGAAACATTATGCGTTAGCAAAAGACGTTCCGTTAGTAACGACGGGACATACTTTACCCGATACGATTACGGGACAATTTAAGGTTTTAAGACCAATTAAAAAACCAGTTGATGCGGTCGTTAAAAAATATCTAGTTAGTTTTATGAAAAATTCGGAGTATTCGACGATGCCGACGGAGCTGGCAATTCAAGATATGACACCAGAGCCAAGTAAGCGGTTTAAGGTTCAAGTTGAGGCGATTTCGAACGGAGTTGATTTATCGAATTTTAAACCAGGGCGAGCGAAAGAAGCGATTTATAAAAAATATAGAATTCCGAAAGATAAGAAAATCGCGCTACACGTTGGGCGGATTGATGGCGAGAAGAGCGTAGATCGAGTAATCGATGCGTTTGAACGGGTTTTAAGAAAGCGAGATGATGTGGTTTTGTTGATTGTTGGGGATGGGATTGCGAAGACCGAGCTGGAAGAGATGGCGCAGGCGTTAGGAATTGAAAAGGACGTTCGATTTTTAGGGAGGGTTTTACCGCCGGAGCTGAACGAGATTTATAAAACAGCGAATTTATTTATAACGGCGAGCGAAATTGAGACGCAGGGAGTTGTTTTGATTGAGGCAGCGGCGACAGGATTACCGCTAGTCGGAGTTGATGCGGGAGCGGTAGCGGATATTGTGATTGACGGAGAGAATGGATTTTTGTGTAAGGCGGGCGGAGATATAAAAGGTTTAGCGAGAGGAATGGAAAAAATTTTGGAGGACGAGGTATTAGAAAAAAGATTTTCGGCGAGGAGTTTAGAGTTAGCGCGGGAGCATGACCTTTCGACGACGGTAAAAAGATTTTTGGAGATTTATCAAGAAGCGATTCGGATTAAGAAGTTGCAGAAAAAGAAAAATTGGCTATTTAAAGTTCGTTAGCTAGAAAGTTAAAGTAAATTCGGTCGAGGTAGAGTCGGAAGCGGCGGAAAGTTTCCAGGAATTTTTTTCGGCGAGAGATTTAGCGATTGAGAGACCAAGTCCGACGCCTTGTTTCGATTTATCGACTTGATAGAAGCGGTCGAAAATATGTTTAAGGTTTTCTTTCGAGACGGTCGCGCCGTCGTTTTTAAGTTTTAAGTCTTTTTCGGAAACGGTTAGCCAGATTTTGCCGCCGGAATATTTAATGGCGTTATCAAATAAAATTCCAAAAAGTTCGGAAAAGTCGGGTTTATTAAGTTTTCGATTCCAAGATTTATCGGGTTTAGAAAGGGCGAAGTTAGTTTTTAAAGTAATTTTAGCTTTTTTAACGCGAGAATCGAAAGATTTTAGTTCGGTTTTAATGACAGTTTTTAAGTTGACGTCAGAAAGAATAATCGCGTCGGTCGCGACGTCGGTTTTTGCGAGGGTAAGGAGTTTTCCGTTTAAGTTAGCGAGTTTTTCGGTTTCGAGGGCGACGTTGTCGAGCCAGTGATTACCGGAGATATCGGCGGCTTCGAGGTTGGCTTGGATGGCGGCGAGAGGAGTTTTAATTTCGTGAGAGGCGTTAGCGATAAAAAGTTTTTGCGTATCGTAGGCTTCTTTGACGGGTTTAATAGCTTCTTCGGCAAGATAAGCGGAAATGACGAAGACGATGAGTTCGGTCGCGATTCCAGTACTGATTAGGTTAAAAAGGAGAGAGCTCAGGGCTTTTTTACGATCGGATTGAATATGCTCGTTGATGATGTTTTCGACTTCGGAGGAATAGTCAGGAGAGTCGGACGGGATTGGGCGGCGGTTCGCGGAATTATTAGCGGCGATGAGATAGATGGAAGAATAGGCGGCGACGAGGACGACGGTCGTTAGAACGAGGTTAGTAAGGATGAATCTATTTCTAAGCTTCTTGAACATAAAGTTTATAACCGAGGTTACGAATGGTTTTTATTTCGACACGCGATTTTAAGTCGCGGAGTTTTTTACGGAGATAGGAGACGTAAACTTCGACATAGTTATCTTCAGCGTAAGCGTCGGCGCCCCAAACGTGCGCAAGGATATTTTCTTTTGCTTTCGTAGTTTCGGGATTTTTCATTAACATTTCGAGAATCCCAGCTTCTTTTTCGGTTAAATCGAGACCGTTTAAAGTTCGGTTTTCGAGATCGAGAGCTAAATCCGCGAATTTTAGGGATTTTTTCTCGGCGATAGGCGGGCGACGAACGAGGGCTTTTAAGCGAGCGACAAGTTCGGAAGTTTTAAACGGCTTTGCGAGATAATCGTCGGCGCCAGTTTCGAGACCTTTAATTTTATCTTCGACTTCGCCGAGCGCGGAAAGCATAATAACGGGGGTTTTAATTCCCTTTTTACGGAGAGCGGCGAGAATATCGAGACCGGAAAGACTGGGTAACATAACGTCGAGGACAATCGCGTCGTAATTAGGCTTCAAAGCTAATTCTAAACCTTCTTCGCCGTCGGCGACCCAGTCGGCTTCAATATCGGATTTTTTCAAGAGATGGATAACGGCGTCGGCTAAAAATTTTTCATCTTCAACGTAAAGAATTCTCATAAGTTTATTATACTCCATGTTTTAAGTTTCTTTAATTTATGATTTAATTATAATTAAGAAGCATAAAACGAAACTTAAAATTTTAAGTTTTCAAAAAGGAGGAAAAATGACAAACGAAGAAATAGTTAAAGGACTTTCGGGAGTTTTTTATATTGCGACGAGCGAAGATAATCAACCACACGTCCGACCATTTGATAAGGCGGCGGAAGTCAACGGGAATATTTATATCGCAACGGGCGCAAATAAAAAAGTTTTTCAGCAGATTTTAGAAAATCCGAAAGTAGAGATTTTTGCGTTAGGGGATTTTGGGATTACGCGGTTTATGGCGGAGGCGTATGAGGAAGAAAATGAAAAAATCGCAAAAGAAGCATACACAAAAATGGAAAAAGATTTTTCGGAAGATAAGGTTGCGTTGAGATTGGAAAAAATTAGAAAAGCGTAGAGGAAATTAAGCTTTTTCGCGAAGTTCTTTCAGTCGAGGATATTCTTCGACAAGAACTTTAGCGCAGCCGGCGATAGGAATAGCAATAATAGCGCCGATTAGACCGAACATATACGTTCCAATCGTAATCGCGATTAAGACGACGACGGGCGGGAGTTTTAACGCGTTACCTTGAACCTTAGGAGCGATCATATTAGCTTCGATTTGGCCGTAGATTAAGTAGAAAATTAACCAAGCAACGGCACCGGCGGGGCTACTGAACGCTAATAATAAGGTAATTAAAAGACAGCCGAGAACCTGACCGAACATAGGAATAAGGTAGAAAACGGCACTAATAATTCCCATTGGCGCGGCGAGTCCGGAATTAAAGTTGAAAACTAGCGATAAAATTAAGACGATTAAAGTCGTTACGGTTCCGTCGAGAAGCGCGATCATGACTTGTTTCGAGAAGAAAGTCGAGACGACGCGCGCCATTTTTTTAACGATATTTTTTAGTTCTTCGACGGATTCGTCTTTACGTTTTCCGGAGAGAGTTTTCCAGAGCTGATCGAGGATTTCTGGGCCCTCGAGGAGGAAGAGTAAGGTTAAAACGAGAATAATAACGGCTTTAGCAAGGACGCTGAAGATAGCTGAGACGCTCGTTACGAGGGTGCTACCGAGATTAGAGATGAAATTTGAGGAGAAAGATTCGAGGCTAGAGGTAATTTGACCGCGGAGATCGGAGATTCCGAAGTTGCGCCCAAAATCGTTTAATCCGTCAACGCCGCCAATAGTTTTTTCGAAAGTTTCGGGGAGTTGGGAGACGAAATTGACGGTTTCGTTGATTAGAACTGGACCAATAATTGAAACGATAATTCCGAGGACAAGAAGAATTCCGAGATAGGCGAGAATTGAGGAAAGAGAAGCCTGCTTTCGTTTTCCGATTAAAGTATCGACTCGATTCGCGAGAGGTTTAATGGCGATGGCGAGGAGGGCGGCAATGCTAATCATGATTAAAGCGTCTTTGGCTTGGAAAAGGAAGAAACCAAAAATAACAAAACCTAAGATGACGAGCCAAAAACGAATAAAGGTCTTTGTCTCGACTTCGACGATATATTTTTTAACGCTCATAGCATAACCTCCTTATAATATATATTATATATTATTTTTGATAATAGCGCGAGAGAAAATCGGTTTTATAATCTTCGAAAGTCCCATCAAGAAGCGCGGCGCGGATTTTTTTAACGGTATCAACGACGAAGAATTCGTTATGAATCGAGGCGAGGACTTTTCCGGTTATTTCGTCGGTTCGGAAAAGATGATGGAGATAACTTCTAGAATAATTTTGACAAAGTTCGCAGCTGCAAGAATCGTCAACGGGGGAGAAATCTTCTTTGAACTTGGAGTTTTTTATGTTAATTCGACCGTTGAGCGTATAGAGGGCGCCGTTACGGGCGAGGCGAGTCGGTCCGACGCAATCGAAAGTATCGCAACCAAATTCGGCGCCGATGAACAAGTCGCGAGGTTCTTGACCCATGCCGAGGAGATGACGCGGTTTTTCTTCGGGCAGAATCGAGTTGACGACTTTTAGCATTTCGTCCATGCCGTCGGCAGTAAAGACGCCGCCGATGCCGAAACCGTCGACGGGCTTTTCGGCGGTATATTTTGCGGATTTTTCGCGGAGGTCGAGGAAAGTTCCGCCTTGGACAACGGCGTAGAGGAATTGGTCGGGCTCGTGATTTTTTTCGGCGAGAGATTTTAGTTCGTGATGTTTTTCGAGGCAACGGTCGAGCCAACGATGAGTGCGGTTCATAGCGGATTCCATGTCGGCGTAATTTTCGGATTTAGCGAGTTGGTCGAAAGCCATGTGAATATCGGCGCCAATTTTCCATTGAGTCTCCATCGAGAGTTCAGGAGTCATTAAAAACTCATCGCCGTTTAGATGAGACTTAAAGTTTGCGCCTTGTTCGGAGATTTTAACGTCGGGGAGGGAGAAGATTTGGAAACCGCCAGAGTCGGTAAAAGTCGGCGCATTCCAGCCGGAGAACTTTGCGAGACCGCCGGCGCGTTCGATTAGGTCGGCAGTTGGGGTTAAAAATAAGTGGTAAGTATTTGCGAGAATAGCTTCGGAGCCGAGGTCGCGCATTTCGGAAAAAGTTAGGGCCTTGACGGTTGCGCGAGTAGCGGCGCCGACGAAAGCGGGGGTATGAATTTCGCCATGGGGGGTAATAATTTTTCCGACGCGGGCAAGTCCGACGCGTTTTTCGATTTCGAAGTTTAACATATCAACATTGAATCTCCGTAACTTAGGAAATTATAATTATTTTTAAGCGCGAAATCGTAGGCGGGTTTTAAGTTTTTCCAATCGGCAAAAGCGGCGGCGAGCATTAAAACCGTTGACTTTGGAGCGTGAAAATTGGTTAGGAGCGCGTCGATAATCTTAAACTCGAAACCTGGGTAGATAAAGATATTATCTTCGCCGGAAGTTTTTCCGGTTTTCGCATAAAATTCAAGGGTACGGGCGACGGTTGTTCCGACGGCGACGATTTTATGATGAGTATTTTTAGCGGATTTTATACTTTCGAGAGTTTTTTCGGGAATCGAGAACCATTCGGAATGCATTTGATGATCTTCAATTTTATCGGAGCGAATCGGAAGAAAAGTTCCGAGACCAACATGGAGAGTCAAATATTCTATTTTGATGCCCTTTTTTCTTAATTTTTCGAGAAGCTCTTCGGTCATATTGAGCGAGGCGGTCGGAGCAGCGGCAGAGCCTATGTTTTTCGCCCAGACGGTTTGGTAGCGAGATTTATCTTCCTTTTTTGCGTCGCGATGAAGATAAGGCGGGAGAGGAACGGTTCCGTAATTTTCGGTTAGAGAATCTAAATCGGTTTCGGATTCGACGGTCGCGATTCCGTTTCCGAGAATTTCTTTAACAACAATTTTTTCGTCAGTTTTAGTTTTGGGGAAGTTTCGGTCAACATTAGAATCGAGGACAGTAAGAACGTCGCCGGAATGAAGTTTTCCGTGATAGATGACTTTACGAGAAGTTTTAAGGTCGAGATGATGATTTTCGAGAACGATTAGTTCCCTTTTTCGTCCGTCGGGGAGTTCCGTAAAGAGACGAGATTGCATGACTTTCGTATCGTTCAGAATCAGAACGTCACCTTTTTCGAGAAATTCGTCGAGGTTTTTGTAGAAAGAATCTTTGAGTTTGCCGGTTTTTCGATTCAAGACGAGCAGACGAGTCGAACCGCGCTCTTTCGGCGGGAATTTCGCAATACGAGATTCGGGTAAATCATAATTAAAATCGGAGACTAGCATAGATAGATATATTATAACATATTTCTCGGATTATTTCGAGAAGACCCAAAAAGTTTTTTCGGGAGTATCGAGGAGGGAGATATTTT